>CAYFQR010000057.1:0-2948 GCA_964345365.1 uncultured Oscillospiraceae bacterium | reverse complement strand
CGCCTGCCCAGAGGATTCCGAATTTGGTGACATCTATTTCTTCCGAAAGGAAGCCGGAAGACCAGTCGGCAACGAGAGGAATATCACCGGTTTCAGGGATGTAGTTAAATCTGGTTCCGTATATGGTGTTGTTAAGACAAATGTACGCATAGTCCGCGTCAGCTCTGAAGTCTTCTTTTTTCACCTTAGGAACCCAAGTAAACGTGTCTTCCTCGGACGATGCGATAACCTTGGCATCTCCGAACTTTGTAGCTTCTTTGTAAGCTTTTTTTGCCCATGTTCCCGTTAAGATATAGTCCGATTTTTTTGAATTAACCATCAGGTTAAGAGCAACCATAGCGAACTGAAGCGTACCTCCGCCCTGGATAAAAAGAACCTTGTAGTTATCAGGGATATTCATGAGTTCTCTTAAATCGGCTTCGGCGTCATCGATAATTTTTTTGAAATCTTTGGAGCGGTGGCTCATTTCCATTACGGATTGCCCGCTTCCGCCATAGTTGAGCAAATCGGCCTGAACCTTTTCAAGAACCTCAAGCGGAAGAACCGAAGGACCGGCAGAAAAGTTATAGACTCTGTCATACTTTTGTTTATTCATTTTTAGTACCTCTCTTTGTAAAAATATTCCCATCTGATATCATGGTAAATAAATACTTTTATTCCTGTGATATAGTTTAACACTTTATTTGTTTTTAGTAAAGTGCTATACTGTTACCGTAATCTTATTTTTATAATTCATGGAGGGATTTATAATGTATAAAATCGCAACACTCAATAAGATATCACCTGTAGGCCTGTCTAGGTTTACAGACGATTATTCAATCGTTGAAGATGTGGCTGAAGCGACAGGAGTCCTCGTAAGATCACAGGATATGCTGTCGATGGATTTTTCCGAAGAATTAAGGAGTATCGCACGTGCGGGGGCCGGTGTCAACAACATACCTCTCGACAGATGTGCTCAGTCCGGAATCGCGGTATTCAATACCCCGGGTGCCAATGCAAACGCTGTAAGCGAACTCGCCGTATGCGGTATGATTATGGCTATGAGAAATGTACCCGCCGGTATCAAGTGGGCTGAAACTCTCAAACCGACCGAAGAAATGGACGTTGCCAAACAGGTTGAAAAAGGCAAGTCGAAGTTTGCCGGAAACGAAGTTTTAGGAAAAACGGTAGGTGTGATAGGTTTCGGTGCCATCGGCAAAAAATTCGCAAAAGCTTGTCAGGGACTCGGAATGGAAGTAATCGGTTTCAACCGCTCACCAAAAGAAATCCCGGGTGTTAAAAGATATGATGACCTTAAAGAAATGCTCTCCATGTGTGACATCGTTTCGCTTAACTTCCCTGTAAACGACAGCACTAAAAAAATGGTTAACGCCGACCTCTTCTCAGCGATGAAAGACGGAGTTATCGTTCTTAACTTGGCAAGAGATAAGATAGTAAACGAAGCCGACCTGCTCGCTGCCATCGAATCAGGCAAGGTGGCTAAATATGTATGCGACTTCCCGACAGATAATATGGTCGGACGTGATAATGTAATCCTCATTCCTCACTTAGGAGCATCCTCCGAAGAAGCGGAGGAAAACTGCGCTATGATGGCTGTAAATGAGACTCGCGAGTTCCTCGAAAACGGAAATCTCATCAATTCGGTAAACTTCCCGGCACTTGATATGGGTGCAAGGGGAAGCAAGACAAGAATCGCTTTCATGACAAAGGGACTTGAAAATCCTGTTTCGGACATCATGGATAAGATAGATGTCAAGGCTGACAATTTCATGGTTTCCAAGAGAGAAGACGGCATCGCATACGTGCTTGTGGAGCTTGCGGAAGGAGCTGAAATCCCTGCCGACTTGGAAGCAGACTTCATCATAAATACACGCATTATGAAATAAGGCATAGTCTAAAAACTTACAAAAAAATTATATTATAAAAACCGTGCGGCTAATGCCTCACAGTTTTTCGGTTCGTCATACTCATATTCATAGACTTTTCTGACTTCTTCTTCCCGCTTCCAAATCAACATAATACACGCAATCATAGCAAGCATCCCGCATATCGTCACGCATAGTCTGTAATCCGTTATCTCGCCGAGTGCTCCGACTGCAAGCGAGAGAATACTGCCTGCTGCCGTCATGAAAGTCCCGTTAAATGCATTGACTCTCGAACGGAGGTTTTCAGGGATATATCTCTGAACCGCCGCACTTCGAAGGATTGCGCTGTTATTCCCTAAAAAGCCGCATATACCCCTGTTAACGAGCATCAGCGGATAAGGAATCCATAACAGGCACATATCCATTGCCTCGTAAATCATATATATCCGAAATGTAACGCTGAATTTCTTTTTTGCAGGTATATTTATCTTATATTGAAAAACACTTCCAACACTTCTACCGAGAAATTCAACCACCGAAAAGAATTAGTACATAGCTACCGTGAAGCCCGGCATCGTCCTGAAAAATGCTACGAACACTGAAGCGTACCCGCTCGCAACACCGTTAGTTATAGCCATATATTCAAAAATACTCCTTAGAAGCTTTCACATAGGGATTGAAGAAGGATAAGTGAACAGCTTTAAGGGTTAGCAAGATTAAGACCACATTGGAGACTAAATTCTCTGGTGTGGTCTTTTGATATTATTCTAAATAATCTTTTGCATACTCAATTTCCTCTTCTATATCTTTATAGTATTAATAACTATACCAAGCCAAAATACTTCTCAAAGAAGGCTAGAAGCTTATCAATTATGGTCTGTTTTTTAATGGTTCTAGAATTAGATGCAAATCTAGATACAGGAGGCATTATCCTATCTATATCAGTTCCTGTTGTCTTCATTAGGCCATCCCTAAAAGAGTTCTCAATAAATCTTCTTGCTTCCTCTTCCTTGAGGTTTTCCTCCTTGATGAGCTTATCCATATCTTTTTCTTTGTTTTCACTTAAAAAGACTTTCCATTCTT
>CAYFQR010000056.1:0-3408 GCA_964345365.1 uncultured Oscillospiraceae bacterium | reverse complement strand
GCGGTCATTCCTTCCTCATAGGCTTTTATCGCTTCATCAAGAGTGCTCTTGTCGCTCTTGATTTTGAGGCTCATTTCTTCGAGTTTTTTCAGATTGTCTTCAAACATTTTTAATGCTCACCTTCTTCCGTCCGTCCTTAAATCTGATGATATATTCACCGTCTGTCAGGTCATTCGAGGAACCGATAATACTTCCTTCGACGTTTTCAATTATGGAATATCCCTTTTCAAGGATAGCAATCGGATTGCTTTCCTCAAGAATTACCTTCATTTTTTCGATATTGAATGAGTGTCGTTCGATTATTCTGTGCAATCCGTTTCGCATCTCGGAGAGCATGCTTTCGGCCTTCAGTTCGGCAAGTCTCAGCCTCGAGTTAAGTTCTGAAAGAAAGTTTTCTTTCCTGTCGGACAGCCATAGTTTGAGGTCGTTTATATCCGGCACGGCAATTTCGGCAGCTGCAGTCGGCGTTTCAGCCCTTCTGTCCGCAACGAAGTCCGAAATTGTGAAGTCAATCTCATGACCGACTGCGGATATTACAGGTATCCTCGAGCGAAATATGGCCCTTGCCAAAACTTCTTCGTTAAATGCCCAGAGGTCTTCGGCGGAACCGCCGCCCCTCCCTACTATCAGGGTATCAACGTCAGAGAATTTCGCATTGATTAAATCGAGCATTTCGGCAATGGAATCAGCGGCACCTTCACCCTGAACGGGTACCGGGAAAACAGTTATGTCGACCATCTCGTTTCTTCGTCTTATGATTTTAATTATATCCTCGACAGCAGCTCCCGTCTCGGCCGTAACGATTCCGATATGATGCGGGAATGTCGGTATCGGCTTCTTATGCCTTGAATCGAACAAGCCTTCTTTATCGAGCTTTTCTTTCATCAGCTGAAAAGCGGCAGACAGGTTGCCTTCTCCCGCGACGTCAATCAACCTGACAAACAGAGAATAATAGCCGCCTTTTTTGTAGACGTTGATACTGCCGGTCGCTGTTATTTCAAGCCCGTCCCCGAGCCTGTATCTGAGATTTGCCGCGATGTTCGCCGGAAGAAAACAGTTGACCTTGGCTCCCTCGTCGCTCAGACTGAAATATACATGACCTGAGCTGTGATATTTGAGGTTTGAAATCTCACCGGTCACAGCGATGTTCATAAGCAGAGTGTCATTCTGAAGAACTCTTTGTATGTAGCCGTTAAGTTGTGAAACGGAAATCGGTCTTGTCGCCATCAATTCTCCTTTAGTCCCATAAGAGCTACGCCTACGGCATTGTCGCCTGAAAACTCCGCGTCTCCGAAATAATATTCTATATGCTTCGGCATATTCCACTCCATGTATCTCTTCAGATAACATGAGCAGGAAACACCGCCTGCGAATATGAATCTGTTAACGGAGTGCTTTTTTGATATATATAAGGTCATATCCAGAATGGATTCGGATATTTTTTCAAATAATTCATGAATCAGCGCGGAATTGTCACCGTCAATCAAGGCTTTTAGTGCCTGTGTTTCAATGCCGCTGAGATTGATGTATCCGTCCTTCATTTTAATATCTGTAAGAATCGACGAACATTCGGCAGAATTGCACGCTATCTCGTCAAGCGCCTCACCGGCGGGAAAAGAAAAGCCCGCTTTGACTCCTATCCTGTCTATGAGCTGCCCATATGAGATGTCCTTTGTTCCGCCGATAATCTCGCCTCGTAGTATCGCCTCGGTTGTGCCGCCGGAAAAATGAAAAAATACGACATCATCACCTTCTATCCCCGCAGCAAATCTGATTGCTTCTATATGCCCGTCCTGATGAGAAACTTCAGTAAGCGGAACATTAAGAGAAGCCGCCAGAGCTTTTGCAAAAGAATAACCCGCCATAAAACAAGGCATATAACTTCCCTCTACATTTCTCGGACGTGTGGAGACGCAAATTCTTGCGATTTCTCCGTGGTATTCCATGAATTGCCCGATTATATCGGGAAGTCTTAAAACATGTTGAAAAAAGGCCTCAGACTGTCTGAGCCCCCTCTCTCCCGCAGGAACCGTAAGAAGCTCACGATAATTCATTATGATATTTCCGCAGCTGTCTATAAGTGCGAGTGAAGTCCTGTAATTACTTGTGTCAATACCTAAGATATACTCAGCCATCAATCTTACCCAGTATGGCGTTTATGAAGCCCGGCGATTGTTCGGAGCCGTATTTTTTAGCTATATTGACAGCCTCGTTGATAGCAACCGCTTTTGGTACTTCATCGATATATATTATCTCTGCGGCAGCGGTTCTCAGTATCGCCAAGTCCATTTTAGCCATCCTGCCTGTCGTCCAGCCGTCCGAAACCGTATTTATTATATTGTCTATGTCCGGCAAATGTTCCTTCACACTACCTAACAGAATTTCAATATAGGTTTTTTGGTCGCCTGTTTTGTCTTGTTCAATGTAATTACACGGATTGAAATTATCCCAATCATTTAGGGTGTCAATCTGAAAAACAATCGACGCTGCATATTCTCTGGCTTCTTTTCTTTTCATTTGTTTCCTTCCGTAATACCGACACCTTGTATATGGATATCCGCCTTATTAACACGCATTCCGGATGCCATCTTAACGGCACGTATAAAGGCGGTTTGCACATTCCATGCAACCTCCGGTATGCTGTGCCCGTAGCATATATCGATATAAATATTGGCTATATAGGCGTCTGAATTACTCACCTGTTCGCCCTTTATTTCGTTCACTGAAAAAACGCCCTCGACTTCTGAAGCGGCATTAAAACCGGCGGTTCGTGCCAGTTCAAGTTTAATTTTGTTTTCCTGTTTTTTGCTTAAGGACATTTTTCACCTACTTACTCATGGTATATTATAGCCTCTTGTCAAGAAAAAAACAACAGCTAAACTATTCCTAAAAAAGTTTATTTACAGGTACATGGAAAGAGAGAACATGTCGGGAACTCATGCATAGTTCACGGCGAGACCGAACAGCAGGATTAACGAAGTAAGTATGAGGTTTAAGAACTGGAATTTGAATGAGAACTTCGCCCATCTTCCGTAGCTTATCCCGGCAAGCCCCAACGAGATGAGCAGCACGGGGTTGGTAGGATAGAACACGTTGCTGAAGCCGTCACCGAAAGCAAAAGCGACTATGGAGAGCTGACTGCTTATACCGAATATCCTTGCGAGAGGAACGATTAGAGGTATGAGCAGAAACGCTTTCGCCGAGCCCTATGGCAAGAGATACTATCAGCGGCACCATCGGCACCACTTCTTCAAATGAACCGACAAGCGAACCCATAGCCATGAAGAAAAAAACGAGAACTGCCATGAGCCTATATTTCACAGCACCGAATTTATATACTATTTTGTCGAGCATATAGAGAATGAGGCCGCTCATGTTAAGGGAGTTGAACACGCCTCCGATAACGAG
>CAYFQR010000055.1:0-3790 GCA_964345365.1 uncultured Oscillospiraceae bacterium | reverse complement strand
TGTCAAACCAATCAATGCAAAAAATACCCTATCGGGTATATATCAATCAAAAGACAGATAATCATACCCGATAGGGTGTAGTTGCAATCTCGTTTCATTTTTCGAATAAGCTTTCGGATATTTTTTGCTCGCCTAAATAATTTATGGTTCCGACATTAGTTAAACCTGCCGTCATATGTCGGCATATTAACGATGTCCTCATCATGAAGAGCGGGGACGTAGTAAGCCCCGTAGGTCTTAAGTCTTTTCTCGGAAGCCGATTCGCTCGAAGCATCATCAGGCATAAGTACATAGAAGCGGTAATAAGGTAAAAATACTTCTTCTAAACGTCCGGTGCGGTAGATGAGCTCTACTCTCCCTATAAACTCTTTACCCGGGAACATTGCAGGAGCAGAGGTCTGATAATTGCCGCGAATCAATCTGTCTGTCGCTTCTTCGGTGCTGATAATTGGATAATCTCGGATTTTTTGCGCGGTAAGCAGGCCATCGTTAATTCTTATTGTGCTCAAATTCCCTTTTGCGTTTGGAATGAACCTGCTCTGACGGAAATTAAAGTTCAATATTTTCGCCACGTCGTCACCTGCTCCGTCATAAATCACATAGTTTCGCATCAAATCACCATAGGCGGTATAATCACCGAAAGATGTTCCTATAGGTTCCCCGTATTGCTGAAGCATATCATAAGAATCGATAAAGTAAGAGAGGACGGCCTCCGCTTCTTCATCCGTAGTTTCGCTATACGTAAAATTTAATGTTTCCGGCAGTACGCTCCCCTCGCCTAAAACATGATATTCAACACTTCCATCCGCATAGGCAGTAAACTCATAGTCAGGAGTTTCCGCTCGGGCCCATGTCGGTGCAGGTGCTTTAACAACTTCGCCGTTATATGTGCCGAGTCCGTCCTTAACCACCTCTATAGTACCAATCTCAAGTTCAAAGGCAGAGGCGAACCGTTTCAATCTTTCTGCGATTTCTTCTTCACTCAGACCTTTCGGCACACCTGCGCCGGAAGTGTCATAGGAACCGTTTATGTATACAGGAAGCTCGGTGATTCCCATATTCTCAGACCAAGGATTCCCTCCCGTAAGCTCCGATACATCATAAACCATATAGCCCTCAAAGCCCATTCCGTCCGGTTTAAGCTCCGGTATTGTTATGGCATCCGGGTTCGTATCATTAGATATGTTCGGCTGAGACTTGCCGCTGATAATATGGGCGCCGACATATATGCCGCCGACTAAAACACATAGGCAGGCTGCAAGTGCAGCGTATTTAACCCAATTACCTTTTTTCTTTTTATTCGCCTTTTCTGCCGCATCAACATGGTGAGAATCAAGCCCCGTCTTATCCCCAAAATCTTTTCCTCTCATATCGTAACCCCCTTTTTCAATATGCTTCTTAAGCTGCTTTCGACAACGAAAGAGCATGGTTTTAACTTTGCTTTCAGATGTTTTTCGAAGCGGTAAACAATTTTACCTTAAATGCTTTTCAAGTAAATCTATAAACGTATCTATATATTCTTCCTTAGCAAATATAGCTCTGGCGAGGGTGCTGTTGCCGCCGCCCTTGCCGTTATATATAGAGACATTCTCTCTTACCAGCTTGCCGCAGTCTACACTTCCCGATGAAGTGAGAAGCACCGTAGTCGACGGCTCATGAATAAAAAATGTGAGTTTTCCCTGCGGAATCGACGGGCTTATTTCTCTTGAGAGCTGTGATAAATCGTCGAGTGAAAGTATGCTGTATCTCCTTTTGAAGAATCCCGACTCCGGCAAAGATTCGATGATAGACTTCGCCTCTCTTGCAATCACCTCTTTTTTAAGCATTGCAAGTTGATAACCCTTTTCTCTGTTCTTCTCTGTTTGAGAATCATATTTTGCTATAAGGTCACCTGCACCTGCACTCAGCCTGTGCCCGAGTTCAGTCAGTGTCTCGAAGTCGTCCTGATATCTCTTGAACGCTCTGCTGCCCGCCTCAAAATATATCCTGTACATACCCTTGTTGTTCTCTATCTTATATATCTTGATAAGCCCCACCTGCCCGGTCGCAGAAGGATGCGTGCCGCAACATGCCACACAACCCCAATCGTTTTCGTCGCTTCCTATGCCTACGAGTGTTATGTCTTCCTCGATTGAGAGTTTCTTTCTCATGGGTTGCTTGCCCGCCTCTTCCCGACTGTCAAAATGTCTGACCGTTATCGGCAGGTTATCATAAACCACATAGTTCGCCTGAAGCTCCGCAAGCTTACAATCCTCAAATGTAAGTTCCTGCACCTTAGCCTCATCTTCAAGAGCTATATCTATTGTCATGTAGTCGTCTCCCATGTGAAAGCCCCTGTTTATTCCGCCGAATTCACGGTAAAAAATCCCTGAAAGAATGTGCTCGCCTGAGTGACGCTGCATATTCTCGAATCTGTGTTCCCAATCTATATTCAGCACACACTCATCGCCTGCTACAGGTAAAGTCCTGCCCGCAATCGAAGCGTCATCAATTATATGGTAAATGATGCCGTCTTTTTCATATACGGCTGAGATAATGTAATTAATATCATCGCCATCGCTTTTTAGCGATATTAAACCGCGGTCAGAACTCTGCCCCCCGCCTTCGGGGAAAAATATCGTATTATCCGTAACTATCGCATTCTTGCCGTTATAGTCGCAAACCTCAACCACATTCGCACTTGTTTCTTTCAAATATACGTTATCGCTATATAATTTTCCTGTTTTCACCGCAGAATCTCCTTGTTTGTCGGTTATGATTTAATCATAACTTTATAATTCTGTTAGTATAGTCACTCCCGTGTTTTTCGTCCTCGCTTCGGACAACTCTTACGGCTTGCTCGGCGGGAAAACGGTTCTCGCCAAAACTCGCTTCGCTCAAACAGTTGGCGAGAGCCAAATTTTCCCGTTGCTCGCTGCACCGAGAGTTATTGCCTCGCTGCGAAACCAAAACACGGGAGTGACCACCTAATAGAAATCGTAATTAGCTCTTGCTGTCATTATACCACAACTCAGTCCATTTGCCGAGATTATTGAGAAACTCGTTTGCAAGTAAAATAATTATTAGGTAAAAAATAAACTGCGAACATAAATCAAAAAATTGTGGATAACTTTCTATTGACAAATTTTATTCACAGCTCACACTGTTGATTTTCAAGGCTTCAGCCGTTTCAATCTTATCCACAGGCTGTTGTTGATAAAATCGTATACAATCTTGGCACATCCTGTGAATAAGTCCCGAAGACGTTGATAATAGTGCGTCTTAAAGCTGTTGACAATTTTCTGAAAAAAAGAACAAAGGTTGACATAAATCCAAAATGATGTGGGGGCTTCTCTATCCGACTATTAATATAGCGCCTAAAAAAAGTAGAAAAAAGGAACAGCTTTCGCTGTTCCTAAAAAGGTCTTCTTTTTAATTATCTTCAATTGTTCATGGTCTGTTTATATCTCTTTATCTTACCTGTCGTGGTTTTTTCCATCTCCTCAGTAGTGATGTGCTTACTGAATATCTGCTTATATAACGGCAACTCGGAGTTTATCTTATCTATGTCACGGTCGAGCATTTCTTCTATCCCGTTCGGATATTCCTCAGGGTCATAAACAACTTTGATTGCGATATTAAGGTCTTTATTGTCGCCGTCGGCTCTCTTAACTTCACCGTAAACGAGGCATTCTTTGACATACGGAAGATTTCCCACAAGAATCTCTAATTCCTCCGGATAGACGTTTTTGCCGTTCTTGAGGACTATTACGTTCTTCTTCCTGCCTCTAAGCACAATTTTGCCGTCTTC
>CAYFQR010000054.1:0-4067 GCA_964345365.1 uncultured Oscillospiraceae bacterium | reverse complement strand
TCGCACGGCGATATGATTCCGTATAATAGCTGCGCCTGCAGCTATTATACCATGTTTACATGGTATAATGAATCTTAAAATTGCCTTGCTTTTTTACCTGCCCTGTGCGATAATGGGAAAGTATCGGGGCGTTAGCGCAGTTGGGAGCGCACCACACTGGCAGTGTGGGGGTCAGGGGTTCGAATCCCCTACGCTCCACCAGAATCTGCAAATCCGAACTCGGAAACGGGTTCGGATTTTGTATATTCAACTCCGGCAAAATCCACAAATCCGAACCTCCCATGACTGAAGTCACAAGTGTTTATCGGCTGTGTTATAAAAGACCACATTTGAATGTGGTCTTTTGCGTTTTATAATCTATATTTGGCTTTTTCACGTAATCGCAGCAGTTTAGCTTGCATTAAGATTTTCTACGTCATTGTTTTTTATGAACTCTTCCAATGCTTCAGGCAGCAGAGGTTTAGAAAAGTAATATCCTTGTATTTCATCGCAAGCCATCATCGCTATAAACTCAAGCTGCTCTCTTGTTTCCACACCTTCGACAGTAACACTTGCTTTTAGATTTTTTGCAAGCGAAACAATCATTTGAACGATAACAACTTTTTTGCTGTCGGAAAGGATATCGTCCACCATGCTTTTATCAATCTTGATTCTATCAAAAGGTACCAGCTCCAAGCGGTGAAGCGATGAAAATCCTTTGCCGAAGTCGTCAATGGCGATGCTTACGCCGAGTTCCTTTAATCTGTCAAGCTTAGATATTGTATCCGTAAAGTTAGTGGAAAGCATGCTTTCGGTAATTTCAAGCTCAATATATTTAGTATCTATTCTTGTAACTACGGCAGCCATACTGAAAAATTCAATCCGAGATACCGATATAGTTTCAAGACTCGGCGGTGATGAATTTATGCTCTACTTCCCGTTTGAAAGAAGCTCCGAATTTGTAGAAAAGAAACTCGATGAGATCCGCCTTAAAATGCAAAGGGATATCAAGGGCCCGGAAGGTATCGTGGCTGTAAGCAGCAGTATCGGAGCGGCTTTCTACAGCAAGGGCAAAGATTTCGAAGCCCTCTATAAAGAGGCCGACGAGGCGCTCTATGAGTCAAAAGAAAAAGGTAAAAACCGAATAACCGTACGCAGATAGATATACGTTTTCAATATTTACGCTTAGCCTAAAACCGTCTTGGATTACGATTTAAGACGGTTTTTATTTTTCAAAAACTGTACCCTATAAAATAATTATATTTGTATATTCCAAAGGGTTCAGTTTTATTGTATTATAGGAATTGTAATAACACAATCGATGGAAATAAGCAAAATAAAATGAGCAGAAACATACAAAAATTATTGCGTCGGTTGCGGAGACTTTTGTCATCCCCATTGCAGAAAGGCTAAAGAAAATAGCCGATAAGTATAAATAATTTTTTGGAGGTACGTAAATGGTAAAGGTTATGTCGGCAGGCCCTACTCAGGTCAGAGAAAATGTGCGCCTTGCAATCGCACGCGAAGCTACGAATCCCGATTTGGATTTTGATTTTTATAATTTCTACAGGGATACCTGCAATCTTTTAGAGGAACTTCTTAACTCGTCCGGAAGAGCTTTCATACTCGGCGGCGAGGGCATATTGGGGCTTGAAGCTGCCTGTGCCTCACTCACGGAGCCGGGAGACAGAGTCCTTGTAATTGAAAACGGTATATTCGGTAAAGGGTTTGCGGATTTTGTTACAATGTACGGCGGTGAGGCGGTTATCTACAGCGGTGACCGAAAAAACCCTCTTGATATTAAAAAAATAAAAGAGTTTTTAGATAAAGACTCTGATTTCAAATATGCAACAATCGTTCACTGTGATACACCTACCGGAGTTATGAACGATATATCCGAAATCTGCCCGCTGCTCGCATCATACGGCATTATGTCCGTCGTTGACTCCGTTGCGGGAATGTTCGGAGAACCTCTCGATTTTGATAAGGCCAAAATAGACATACTGTGCGGCGGTTCTCAAAAAGCTCTCTCCGCACCTCCCGGTCTGACTATGGTATGGGTGAGCGACAAGGCTTTCGAGGCTATGGAAAAACGTAAAACACCTATCGCTTCTTTCTATGCCAATCTCTCGGTCTTTAAGAATTACTATGAAAATGTATGTTTCCCATATACTATGCCTGCAAACGATATTGCAGGTCTGAGACAAGCTCTTGAAAATGTCAAAGAAGATAGGGATATTATTAAAAGACATGAGAAAATTGCTTATGCGACAAGAGAAGCAATAAAAAAATCCGGACTGAAGCTATATCTCGAAAGCGGTTTCTCAAACAATGTTACCGCCATTGAGGTTCCTGACAGTCTCACCGATAAACAAATATTAAATACGATAAAAGAAAAATACGGTGTGCTCCTTTCAGGTTGTTTCGACTGTCTTGCCGGCAAAATCTTCAGAATAGGTCATATGGGTGAAAATGCAAGAGCCGATGATATGATTGTAACCATGGAAGCACTTGACAAGACCTTCAAAGACCTTGACTTCCCTTTAAGCTGCAGTCTAAAAGAAGAGTTTATCAAACACCTCGACAAATAACAAACATGTATTTGATTTTAACCTCTCATGACCGAAGTCACGAGTATTTTCAACTATGTTATAAGGGTTTTTATTATAGCATATATCGATAATAGCCGCTAACGTCTTTTTATACGATAAGCCTATAAAAGCCTTTATTTAAGCACAAAAAGAGGGCCGTGCCTCCGCGTTTTCATCGCCGGACAAGCAAGCCCTCTTTAATTGTGTTTATTTAAGCTCTTCGAGATTTAATCTTTGAAATTATTTTTATTTGAGTTCTTCAGGATTCAGACACCTGAGTTCATCAATTACGAAAATGCCGTCTTTTCTGATGAGCCTGTCATCGAACCAAATTTCTCCGCCGCCATAGTCCTCTCTCTGTATAAGCACCAAATCCCAATGGTTAGCCGACACGTTACCGTTCGGTGCCTCGTCATAGCACATCCCCGGTGTAAAATGCAATGACCCGCAGATTTTTTCGTCAAAAAGGGTTTCTTTCATAGGATGAAGAATATACGGGTTTACACCTATGGCGAACTCTCCGAAATATCTCGCCCCTTCGTCCGTGTCAAGAAGTTCGTTTATCTTCTTGGTATCATTTGCAGTAGCTTTTACTATCTTGCCGTTTTCTACTTCAAAGCGGATATTTTCGTATGTGAAGCCCTTTTCCTCGGATGCAGTATTATACGAAATTACTCCGTTCACCGAGTCTCTTACAGGAGCCGTATATACTTCTCCGTCAGGAATGTTACATTCGCCCGCACACTTTATCACAGGAATCCCCTTGATTGAGAAAGTAAGGTCGGTCCCCGGTGATATTATATGTACCTTGTCGGTTTTTTCCATCAGTTCCACAAGATTATCCATTGCCTTAGACATTTTATCATAATCTACCGTGCACACATCAAAATAGAAGTCTTCGAAAGCCTCTTGAGATGTGTTTGCAAGCTGAGCCATTGACGGAGACGGATATCTTAACACCACCCATTTCGTCTTGTTTACCCTGTGGTCTACCGTAGGTCTCATTAGCTTCGAGTAAAGGTTCATCCTATCTGACGGCACATCCGCAAGCTCAGATGCATTTTCACCTGCTCTTACCGCAATATATGCATCCATTCCCTTCATCTGCATAAGCGAGCACTCGTTCATAAACTCAATCTGCTCCTCATCGCAGCCGAGCATTATCTCTCTCAAAATCATTCCGTCTCTGTGTGTCACATACGGTTTCGCTCCCAGCTTATAGCAGTCTTTTATCAGTTGGCGCACAAGAGGTCTCGTATTTTCACCCTCATAGTCGATTAAGACCTTATCGCCCGGCTCCAGCCTTGTTGAATGTTCCGTCAAAACTTTTGATAGCTTCTTCACTCTTTCGTCCATCTATTATTCCTCCATATAATATAAAAAATGATGCAAAATTATTTTCGGGATTTATAATCCCGTATAATATTTACGCAGCAAAGCTGTGTAATCATTATATCATGTTTACATGATATAATTCAGCCATGTGCGATTTTGCCG
>CAYFQR010000053.1:0-4932 GCA_964345365.1 uncultured Oscillospiraceae bacterium | reverse complement strand
AAAGGCGGGCATGCTGACAAGCTCACTTCAAGGTCAGCTCGTACCTATATCGGTATATATCGTAATGGCGATATCGCTCAACCTCGTTGTCGGTATCTCAGGCGAGCTGAGCTTGGGTCATGCGGGATTCATGAGCGTCGGAGCCTTCTCCGGCGTTGTAACCGCCACATATCTACAAGGCGTAATCACATCAAGCGCTCTGCGGCTGCTGGTTGCACTCGGCGTAGGCGGAATCACGGCGGGAATCGCCGGTTTCCTGATAGGCATACCCGTATTAAGACTAAGAGGTGACTACTTAGCCATTGTAACTCTTGCATTCGGCGAGATAATCAAGAACATAATGAACGTTCTCTATGTCGGCATGGACAGCTCCGGACTTCAGATATCCGTAAACGCGGCAAATATCAGTTTGGGTGAAGGCGGCAGAATGATATTGAACGGGCCTATGGGAGCGACCGCGACTGCTAAAATCGCAAACTTCACCGCCGCTTTTTTGCTGGTGCTTTTCACGCTTTTCATAGTGCAAAATATCATAAACAGCAAACAGGGCAGGAGCATAATGGCTATAAGGGATAACCGAATCGCCGCCGAGTCTATCGGGCTTAATGTAATGAGATATAAGCTGACAGCTTTCGTAATAAGCGCCGTGCTCGCCGGAATGGGCGGTGTAATGTTCGGTTTGAATTACTCGACACTTGCGCCTTCAAAATTCGGCTTTAACACCTCAATTCTGATACTTGTTTTCGTAGTGCTCGGAGGTATCGGAAACATTTGGGGCGGCATGTTGGCTGCAACGGTTCTGACGGTGCTGCCGGAAGCGTTAAGACAGTTCTCGGATTACAGAATGCTCGTCTATGCAATCGTTCTGATACTTGTAATGATAGGAACTTATAACCCTACTTTCAAGAGCTATACATCAAAATATTTAGGCATGCTCATGCCGAAAAAGAAAAATACCGTAAAGGGAGGGGCTTAAGATGGCTGCTGAAAAAATCAACAAACCTGATAAAATAGAACAGCATAAGATATGGGACAGCAAAGAATTCTACGGCCCCGATGACGAATACTACGAAGGCGGGTTCCTGCCTGACAGGGATAAGGATAAACCGCCTATACTGGACATTCAGGGTCTCGGTATAGATTTCGGCGGTCTGACTGCAGTGGATAACTTCAGCATAACTATAGGAAGAACCGAAATTGCAGGTCTTATCGGCCCTAACGGGGCAGGCAAAACTACAACTTTTAACCTGCTTACCAAGGTGTATCAACCTACGAGAGGAACTTTTTTGTTCGACGGAAAAGATACATCGGGGATGACTACTACAGAGATAAACAAGGCCGGAATAGCCAGAACTTTTCAGAATATCAGACTTTTTAACAAGCTCACCGTAGAGGAAAATGTAATATCCGCTATGGAGAATAACCTCAGCTACGGTCTTTTTTCGGGAATCTTCCACGGGCCCAAATATAGACGTGAAGAGAAAAGAGCTCATGAGAAAGCACTCGAGCTTCTCTCGATATTCGATATGGAACATATGGCAGGCTACCAGGCGGATTCCCTGCCGTACGGTGCGCAGAGAAGGCTTGAGATAGTTAGGGCACTTGCAACAAACCCCAAGATACTGCTTTTAGATGAGCCCGCTGCGGGTATGAACCCGTCCGAAACAGCCGAGCTTATGGCGAACATCAAGAAGATAAGAGACAGGTTTCAAATAGCAATCCTGCTCATCGAGCATGATATGAACCTTGTAATGAACATATGTGAAGGTATAGGTGTACTCAATTACGGCAGAATTATTGCCAAGGGTACGCCCGAAGAGATTCAGTCGAACCCGGTTGTAATAGAGGCATATTTGGGTAAGAAGAAGGGAGAAAACTGATGGAAAAACTCTTATCAGTTAAAAACATAAATGTATATTACGGTGCCATCCACGCTATAAAAGGGATTTCCTTCGAGGTAAATCAAGGTGAAATCGTAACACTGATAGGTGCGAACGGCGCCGGTAAAAGCACAACCCTGCAGACCGTATCGGGTCTCTTAAGGAGCAAGACGGGTTCGATAACCTTCATGGATAAAAACATTTCGAACTTGCCGGCGCATAAGATAGTTGAACGCGGGCTTGCACAGGTTCCTGAAGGCCGAAGAGTTTTTTTACAGATGTCTGTTGAGGAAAATCTCGAAATTGGCGCTTTCACCAAGAAAAAATCCTCGGTCAGCGAGGATATTGAAAAAGTATTCGAGCAGTTTCCGAGGCTTAAGGAAAGAAGAAGACAGGTTGCAGGCACCCTCTCCGGCGGCGAGCAGCAGATGCTCGCTATGGGGCGGGCACTCATGAGCCGCCCTAAGCTTTTAATGATGGACGAGCCTTCGATGGGGCTTGCACCTATTTTGGTCGAACAGATATTTGATATCATAGTTAAGCTCAATGAGAGCGGCACTACAATTCTCCTCGTAGAGCAAAACGCACAGATGGCGCTTTCGGTTGCACACAGGGCATACGTTCTCGAAACGGGCAGAATCACACTTACCGGGACGGGCGATGAACTCGCCGCTTCCGAACAGGTGAAGAAAGCCTACTTGGGCGGGTAATTAAAACTCCGGTTCTTTTTGGTACTCTGAGAAATCGGTGCATGACATAGCATATTTTAATTAGAGTTCAGGGAACCTCTCTACACATGAAACAATCATTTCGGTGGACAGCAAATCTCTTTTTACTCCTTTTTTACCAGGTAGAGAATTTCCTTTATATAGGTTTCCCTGCCGCTGAGGTTTCTGCTGCCCCGAAATGTATTATATTCTCTGTCCATTACCCGTAAATCACCGATAGCGGATAACATTTCGACCATTTTCTCTCTTGAAATAAATCCGTCATCGCTGAATGATATAAGTAAATATTTAGTATCCAAGTTGCCGCAGAGCTCACTAAGGCTGTCTGCGGCTTCTTGTTTTTTGTTAAATTGCGATTTGTTCCAATTCTTCGGTATTCCGGACACCTTGCTTATATCTTTCGGTCTCTCGTAGCTGTTTATGAGGTTCAGCATGAAGTAGTTCGAGCCGTATGGGTGCTGATTATACGGAGGGTCGATGTAAACCAGGTCTACAGGCGGCAGCTCGGATGCGAGGTTATTCGCGTCATCTCTCATGACATGTACATTGCATGAGCAGTTGCTGAATATAGGGAGCTTAAGCTCGATGTCCGACATTATTCTCTGAAGTGCGTTTTTTGCGTTACCGCCATATTGACCTATGCCGGTATGTGAGTTCTTATAAAATCCCTTGAACACACCGCTCGTGTTGGTATGAACAGAAGACTCATATAGAAGAGGCGCGAGCAGATATGTCCGGTACGGCTCAGGCACGCCGCCTATGAGCTGCCGTGCGGTATCTATGTACATGGCGTTTCGGGTAGTATAAAAAACCCTCTCGCCCGCCTTTATGTCGCTGTCATCCTCAGGACTGTAGAGTTCCGAAATAAAGCCCTTTTTAAGCGGCTTAGTGTCGAGTTTTGTCGTTATCTCCGAGTAGTATTTATTTAGCACGTCAAAATCAACTTCCTCGCGATTTGCGAGGTAGCAGCGGTTTATCGTTTCGCAGTACGGCTCAAGGTCGTTGGCATAAAGATTCATGGCATATTTTTTCATGAATCTCGAAACGATGCCTGAGCCGGAAAACAAATCCGCAATATCAAGTTTCTCGGTTCCAAGTTCCTTAAGAACCACCTGCACAGCCTCTTCAATAAATCCGAGAAGCGCCCTCTTATTGCCGATATACGTGATTATCTGGTCGGTGAGATAAGCGGGGTTTTCTGTCGCTTGAAAACTTAATTGTTTGTTTTTTTGTTCCATATCTGTCATTTTTTCTCAAAATACGGTTTTCTCTGCGTGCTTTCAAACGGGCAATCCCTCTCGGAACTGCCCGTTAACTTTTTTACATTATATCAAAAGATGGGTTAAAAGGCAATGTGCCGTTACGTTTACCTGAGGTATGTCAAGCATAGTTCTTCTGATAATCACATTGTTAATTTCATCGCATGTCATTCCGCGGGTTTTACCTTAAGGTAAAAATTCAAAAATAAATTCGCAAAAAGGTAACATTTAATGTTTTTTCGTTTATTTTTTTTAAGTTTCAGAAAAAAATTATATATCTCTAAAGCCTTATATTTCCAGGCAAAAGTCACATGACATATGCAAAAAATTTTATAAAAAATCATTTTGGCACGGAAAATGCTTTTATACTTACATAATTAAACATTTTTTTCTATAAATTAAAGAAAGAGAGGATATGACATGAAAGTTAAAGAAAAGTATTTGAACTTCTATTACGAGACAATCGGAGAAATTGAAGAACCGAAAATCGACCCTAAAAAGACGGCACTTCTGATAGTTGACCTTCAAAACGAGTTTGTTCTCAGGGACTTCGGCGAGGCTCTTCAGTTTAAGGAAGCAGGCGAATGGGAAAGATGGATTCCGTTTCATGACAGATTGGACAATATTACAATTCCAAACAACCAGAAACTGTTGAAGTTTTTCAGAGATAACGACCTCATAGTAACATTCGGCAGAATCGCCTGTCTGCGTGAAGACGGTATTGACAGATCGCCTGTACAGAAGTCTGAGGGCTGGAACGGCATGTTAATGCCTATCAACAGCTTCGCGGCACAGATGATTGACGAGCTGACACCGATGGAAAACGAGATTGTTGTAAACAAGACTACAGACAGTGTTACAACAGGAACAAACTACCTGCAATTATTACAATTCATGGAAATCGAGACGGTTATAGTAACAGGAATCGTTACAGACCAGTGTGTCGCTTCTACAGTAAGAGAATTGGCAGACGCGGGTTAAAATGTTATCTGTGTTGAGGATGCTGTCATTGAAGCGGAGAATGTTATAGATACCCTGCTTGACTTTTCGTCGCGTGACGAAAAA
>CAYFQR010000052.1:4702-4962 GCA_964345365.1 uncultured Oscillospiraceae bacterium | reverse complement strand
ACATGCTTCATAAGGGGTTTTTTAATATCGCTGAGTACCAAAGGCATGTTTTTCTCTCTGTAGGTTTGAGGGTCCATGCCGAACCATTTGGTAAAATATTTCACATAGTAGGCGGTTGTCGAGAAACCGACGTCATGAGCAACTCTGGAGATTTTTTTGTTTGTTTCGAGAAGCTCTATTTCAGACCACTCAACCCTTGCGAAACTGAGGAAGTCGCGGAAGTTCATTCCTGTACAGTTTTTTATGATATGGCTTATATA
>CAYFQR010000052.1:0-4692 GCA_964345365.1 uncultured Oscillospiraceae bacterium | reverse complement strand
GTGGACAGGTGTTCCATGTTGGCAAGGTCATCCAGGGTGATTTTGCTGGAGTGAAACTCATATATATAGCCGATAATCCTGCTGATTCTGTCGATTGTAACCTGATTGGCGGATTCAAAATTTATCAGCAGATTCTCTTCGAAGGCGAAGAGGTTAAAGTATTTGTCGAGATATTTTATAACGTCAACCATCATGTAGGTACATTCGGATTTGTAGTTGAAGCTTTTAACTATGTACTGCAAAAGTACGAGAAAGAGCTTTTCTCTCAAAGCATCGTGCTTTTCGTTATTCTCCTTGTGTGTGTATGTTCTGTAACATCCCTTTGTGAGCGTAGGGAAATACTGAGAAAAGTATTGTGTGTTGATTTGAATTACGGCGACGATATTATCCTTATCGGTACGCCTCAGGCTGTGAACTTCGTGGCCGGAATTGGTAAAGATGTCGCCTTCTTGGAGCAGATAGTTGCAGCATCCGTTTTTTAATTCAATCTCACCGTCAAGAACAACCACAAACTCGGTATCCTGATGATAATGGATAGGATACTCCTTGATATTTGATATAGTGATTTTTATCGGGAAATCATCCCTGTAAGAAATTTTCTCAAATAACATAATATGACCTCGAATATATTAAACTCCTCATGACTGAAGTCACGAGTGTTCTCAATTAAGCTATAAGATATCGCATCTTTATTATACATTCATTGAAGAAGCATTGGAAGCCATTTTTTGAAAAAATGAGCAAAAAAGTTAGATTTAATAGCAATAAAATCACTAAGAATGCCATTGAGAATATTTGATTATTGCTTTATAATTTAACTGTAAAACAAAAAAATACAGCCGTTTTTCATGAAAATCGTAATTACAGTCCCGATATTCATTTATTAAGCAATATAATCAGATATTATTGCAAGATAATCGCATTATTTGAGGAAACATTAACGAAGATTTGTAGTAGAATAGCTGGTATAGGGAAACAATCACGGATAGTGATGAAAAGCATTTAATAAATATTTTTATGGAGGAAATTATATGAAAGCAGAAATATTTGAAAAGGCTAAAAACTCTATCATTGAAGCAGATGAAGATATGGCAATGGAGGCTTTAGCAGAGGCAGAGGCCGAAAACCTCGACTATGTTGAATTGCTTACAGACGGATACAGCGCCGGAATGAAGGTGCTCGGAGACCAGTTCGGAATGGGAGAAATCTTCTTACCTGAGCTCATTTTTGCTACGGAGGTAATGAAGACCGTATCCGCCGAAATCGAAGGTAAGATGGACATGTCTCAGGTTCAGGAAAAGGGTACCCTTATCATCGGTACTGTTGAAGGCGACGTTCACGACATAGGCAAGGGAATCGTTGCATCACTGGTTAAGACAAACGGCATTAAGGTTGTTGACCTCGGAAGAGAAGTTCCTGCACAGAACTTTGTTGATGCGGCAATCGAGCACAATGCCGAATTCGTCGGCTCATCGGCTCTTCTGACTACTACCATGACAGTGCAGAAGGATATCGAAGAGGCTCTCAAGGCGGCAGGAATGCGCGACAAGGTTAAGACCATGGTAGGAGGAGCTCCTGTTACGGGACGCTGGGCTGACAAAATCGGTGCTGACCAGTATTGCGAAGACGCATCCGATACAGTAAACTTCATAATGGACTGGATCGCAAATAACTGACTTATTTGACGGTTTGTCCTTCAGCTAAAGAACGGAGGAAAAAATGGCAAAAAAATTCACTTATGATGACGACATTCTCGGATATCACGTTCTAAGGAATGAAGACCTCGATGCCATACATGAAGCGACACTCGATTTGATGTCAACATATGGAATACAGATGCACGGCAAGGAAGCACTCGACATTTTAGAAGGAGCAGGCTGTGAGGTCGATTATTCGATAGACAGGGTTAAGTTTCCGCCCGCGCTTGTGAATAAGGCTATCGAGCTCTGTCCGCCGGAGATAACCCTCTGCGGAAGAGACCCTAAGCATGACACCGTACTGGGCGGCAAAAAAGTATGCTATAAGAACTTCGGAACGGGAGTGTTCATCTTCGACCCTTATACAGGAGAGAGAAGAGAATCCACGAAGGAGGATTTGGGAAATGTGGCGAGATTCGTTGACGCAATTCCTGAAATAAACTGCTTCTCCATCGCCGTTACGGCAGGAGACGTTAATCAAAAGGTAAGGTCGCTTCACGAAGCGGAGGTTGTTCTTAACAACCTGACAAAAAACTTCGCGCATGACCTCGAGGGGACAAAAAACACCAAGAGATTTTTCGACATGGCTGCTATAATACAGGGCGGCTATGACAAACTAAGAGAAAGACCTATTATCACAAGCGGAGCTTGCCCGAATAGTCCGCTTGAAGTCAATGAAAACGAAACCTCGATAATAATTCTGTCGGCAAGACACGGTATCCCTATAGACATCTTATCGATGGGCTTATGCGGCGCTACCACACCGGCAACAATGGCGGGCACGCTTGTATGCACCAACGCGGAGATTCTTTCGGGAATCGTACTTGCGCAGGTTGTTAATCCGGGCAACCCGATTCTCTACGGAACATCGACCACAATAATGGACATGAAGACGGCACAGTCTCCTGTAGGCGCACCTGAGCATGCTATGTGCTCGGCAGCGGTCGGTCAGATAGGACATTATTACGGCATACCTACAAATGTAGGCGGCACTTAGGCGGACAGCAAATGCTTCGATGTTCAGCTCGGACATGAAAAGACTTTAACCAATGTCATTCCTGCTATGGCAGGTTCAAACCTCATATATGGTATGGGAATGATGGAAATGGGTATGACGATGAGCTACGAGATGCTGCTTTGTGACGCGGAGTTCGCAAGGATGTCAAGGAGACTTACTTACGGAATTCCGGTAAACAAAGAAACTCTGGCACTGGATGTAATCAAGGAGATTGGGCCGGCCAGCAACTATCTCGCTCACAAGCCTACAAGACAAAAGCTGTCCACGACACAGTTTATCGACCGTACTCAGAGAGGATCATGGGAGAGAAAGGGAGCTAAGACAATGACTGAAGCGGCACACGAAAAAGCTCTCGATATCCTCGAAAATTATCATCCTGAACCGCTTCCGGATGAAGTGAAAAAGAAAATTCACGACATCGTTATGGAGGGTGAAGAAGAGGCGGAAGAACTTGCCAAGTTCAAAGAAAGCAAGAGATAACAAGTTATTTAATTTAAGAAAGGACAATATGTTTATGGCTGAAAAAAAATTCTCGACCCGTATGGGCGACGGTTCCTTAGTCTATATGACAGAAGCCGAAATCCGTGCGGACATGAAAGAGGGCGTTGAGGATGCCGTTAAGCGAGGCAAAATCGACCCCATCTCAGATGAAGACTTTGAACGTCTTTATGAAATAATCACTATGCCGGGTGCGGTTGTCGGAGTCGAACCGGGTAAAGAAATCGTACTGACTAATGACTCGGGCGGATATAAAATAAACATTAAGTCACAGGTTCCGCTTCCGAAGGAAATGGAAACACTCATCTACGAGAGATGCCTCGGCTGCGACTCGGTCGATGTGGGAAACAGCGATTATAACTATAAGACCGCGAAAGGCATCGCAAAGAGAGAAGCGGGAGCTCTTAAGCAGGCTCTAAACGTTACTACCATGCCTCTTTTCTACGGAGCTATGCCGGACATGGGATTCTATACACAGCCTGACGGCCCTGTAGGTAACTGGGCTACGCTTCTCCCTGAGGGAAAGATTCAGGAAGCATTGGAGGCTCAGGAGCAGGCAGTTGATTTATCGGTTAGAGACATAACTTTCGTAGCAGACCAGATGTACGACGTAGGAGCGGACGGAATCAACCTCGATAGACGCCGACTTCTTAGCCGCACTCAAAGCATGCGAAGCCATCACAAAGAAATACCCTGACATGGGTGTCGAAATCGGAATGGCGGGAGAATTCGTTCTCGGAATGCACGGAAAACTCAAATATGAAGGAGTACGCCTCGCGGGTTTATATCCGCATGACCAGGTTAAATTAGTGGAAAAAGCCGGTGCGAGCATTTTCGGATTGGTAGTAAATACTAACTGCAACAAATCATTCCCATGGAATATGGCAAGAGTAATTACTTTCGTTCAGGCTTGTACAAAGGTTGCTAACATCCCGGTACACGCAGACGTCGGAATGGGCGTATGCGGTATACCGATGGTGGAAATCATGCCTTGTGACGTAGTATCGAGGGCAGATAAGGCACTGGTTGAACTCGGCAAGATAGACGGGTTCTAGGTAGGCGTAGGTGATCCGTTAGGGCAGGAAGCTACTCACGCGATTTGCGCAGGCATGGGAGGAGTACGTACGGCAGGTGACCTCGTACTCAGAATGCAGCTGGCAAAGAAGATGAAAATCAATGAAGCAAAAGAATATGTAGCTTCTAAGCTTAACGTAAGCGTTGAAGAATTATGCGACGTGGTTACCATGTCCGACATCAGGGCCGATTTAGGCCTCGGGCTTTGCCATGTAGAGCCGTGCAAGGAAGAGAATAACGGTATGGCTGCTAAGTTCAGAATCGCTGAAGTTTTAGACATCAAGATCAACTCCGTTGAAAGGTTCAAGGAGAGATCGGGACTGAAATAAGGTGCTGCTGCTTAGAGCTTACCGAAGAAGACATTTAATTATTACATTAGGGTGGCAGGTCAAGGAGATTTGTCAC
>CAYFQR010000051.1:0-5731 GCA_964345365.1 uncultured Oscillospiraceae bacterium | reverse complement strand
TCACTGTGCCGCAACACCGAAACACAGCAGTAACTATCGCACGGCGATATGATTTCATATAATAGCTGCGCATGCAGCTATTATATCATGTATTATCCGGTTTTGCGAAAAATAAGTTTCACTTTAATCATATAGTATGATAAAATAATTAAACAGGCGTTTTGTATGAGGATTTTGAAATGGAAAACAAGGAACCAGACATTTACAGGAGAGCCAAGCAATCGATAATAGACGAGGATGAAGAACTTGCACTGAAAATCGTCCGCGAAGCCGCAGAGATGGAAGACGTCGATTTGATGGATTTGCTGCTTAAGGGATTCACTCCGGGCAATGAAGAAGTCAGCAAAAAGTTTGATTTGGGAATTATTTCGATTGCGGAGCTGATATATGCTTCCGAAGTGATGAGAAATGTCACGGATCTTGTATTTGAAATAATGCTTGAAAAAGGTAGAATTACACAAGTTGACCTCCCTAAAAAAATCAGAGTCCTTCTTGCTACCGTAGCAGGGGATATTCACGATATCGGCAAGGGAATAGTGGCAGCCTGCTTCAAGAATGCGGGTTTTGAAGTTATCGACCTGGGATGCGGGGTTTCCATAGAGACGATTGCAAGCGCTGCTAAGGAATTTAACGCCGATATAATCGGTACGAGCGTGCTTCTCACGACTTCCATGTCGGAACAGAAAAAACTCGAAAAATATCTTCGCGATAAAGGTATCAGGGAAAATGTTATCACCATGGTCGGAGGAGCGCCGTGCACGCACAGGTGGGCGAAAAAAATCGGAGCCGACGCGTATACGAAGGATGCTTTAGAGGCTGTAAAAGTTGCTATGGAACTGATAAATAAGAGGGAAAAAAATGATTAAACTTATAATGCTGACGGGTTTTTTGGGTGCGGGAAAGACAACTTTGCTCCAAAAAATATTAGACGGATATAGAGAAAAGAAGATAGGCATACTCATAAACGAGTTCGGTGCCGTTTCCGTGGATACCGAGATTGTCGAGAGTGACGGCATACGCATGGCAGAACTTTCCAACGGCTCGATTTTTTGCGCGTGCATTAAGGATAAGTTCGTTGAGAGCCTCATTGCCATGTCGGAAACCGAAATCGAATATCTTGTGATTGAAGCATCGGGGCTTGCCGACCCGTCCAGTATGCCGGATATTTTGAAGGGCATAGACGGTAAACTTAAGCGAAAATACGACTACAGGCATGCCGTATGCGTCGTGGACGGGACTTCATTCCCCGAACTTTTCGACATTTTGGAAGCACTGAGAAAACAGGTGTCATACAGCGATGTAATAATTGTGAATAAAGTTGATATAGCGGGTAATGAGAATTTAGCAAAGACATGCGAAATAATCAAAGAGGTAAACCCTTCAGCAGTCATATTTGAAACATCTTACTGTGACATCGATATAGAAACGGTTATCGAGAAAGCATCGGGCTTAAGCGATAAGAGCGAGGAGAGCCTGAATACTTTCAGCACGCGTCCTCAGACGTTGATTCTTAAAGAGCGAAAAACATCGGATTATGATTCTTTGGTCAGGTTCATAAACGATATATCGGATTCCACATACAGAATCAAAGGATTTTTGAATTGTGAAAACGGCCCGGTTAAGGTTGACTGTGTCGGGACGCAGATTAACATAAATGATTGGGAAAAAGAGATAAAAGAGGCGAAGCTCGTGGTTATATCCTCGGTCGGTATAAAAATAGTCAGCATTGTTACTTCGGCGCTCAATGAACATATGAAAGGAAGTTTGACACTCTGATGTATATAGATATGGATTGCTCCTGCAAAGGAAAAAATCTTGACCGTTTCGTTCAGACGCATATACTCATACTCCTATATGACAAGTCCATGTACGGTCTTGAGATAATAAACGGTCTTGAGAAACAAACGATGTTTATCGGAAGCCGCCCGGACAGAGCGGGAGTTTACAGATACCTCAAAAAAATGGAACAGAACGGTCATCTCACATCGAGCGATGTGTTTGACGAGGGCTCCAAACGAAAAAAAACCGTATATTCGATTACGGACAAAGGGAAGCATTGCCTTGCGAATTGGGCTGTAGCTCTCGGTCAGTATGGTATAGATATACTGGGAGTCGTTTCCGAAATCGAAAATACTATAAAATAATAAAATCCGATATACTTATCAATATAGACGAAAACACTTGTGACATAAGTCATGATATAAGATTCGGTTCTGTCGAATATTTTTCAGCCTGCTTTTCAGCAGGTTTTTTGTTTATAATGTAACAGCAATATAATCTGTTATGCTGTAATAGCAATATAATCTATTTTGACAGCAACATTCTAAGGGATAAACATTAGAAGCTTGCTAAATCAAATGAAGTTTGAGTGAGAATAATAGTAAAATAACGAAATGAAAGCAATATAATTAGAAAGCATAGCAATAAAATCACGAAATACGCCTTGTTTGTTTGTTAAAATTTTCGTATAATCTAAAAAAAGACAAAGCTTTGGTTTTTTATTTAGTTTATGTGTTAAATACACAACGGGAGTTATTCTTTTTTTAATCAGGAGGACAAATATGGTTGATACCAAAAAAACTGTTGAGAGACTTCCCAGCAAGATAGAGGCGTTATTGCCGATACTCTTTCTGTTGGGACTTATGTTCTCAAACTTCTATTTTGAATGGGGACAGGACCCTCACATCTACGTGCTCATAGCTGCGATAGTATGAGGATTCATAGGCTGGCTTTGCAAGGTTCCTATTACGGAAATGCTCGCTGCAAGCTATGACTCGGTTGCTCAGTCACTTGAAGCATTGTATATTTTATTCCTTGTGGGATGCTTAGTCGGCTCGTTTGAGTGGGCGGGCACAATACCTGCACTTGTATTTTACGGACTTAAAATCTTCACGCCTGCAATTTTTCTTCCTTTAGTTTGCCTGCTTTGTGCAATCGTAGGTTTATCGTTGGGTTCGGCGTACACCGTAAGTGCGACCTTGGGAATCGCGTTCATGAGTATCGGTTCCACAATGGGAATCAATCCTGCCATCATTGCGGGTGCGGTAATTTCCGGTGCATGCACGGGAGATAAGTTTTCACCTCTTTCGGACTCGACAAACCTTGCTGCCGCTTCTGCGCAGACAGGACTTTTCGACCACGTAAGAGCGATGATAAGCACGACATTCCCTGCATTCGTTTTATCCTTCTTAGGATATACCGTGATTTCGCTCACAGGAACGGTAGGAGAGTATAATCCTGAACTTGTTGACGGACTCAGCAATGCAATCGAAGCTCACTTCAATTACATGAGTCCTATCCTGCTCATTCCTATAGCAGCAATTATCGCTGTTGCTCTTGTTCAGATGCCGGCTATTCCGGGAGTTCTTCTTGTAAGCGCGATCGGCTGTCTGTTTGCGGTTTTATTCCAGGGTGCTAATTTTGCGGATTGCGTTTCCATGCTCCACTACGGATACTCTGCAGAAACCGGAAACGAACTTGCCGACATACTTCTTAACAGAGGCGGTATGGACTCTATGCTCTGGACTATCAACCTGGCGGTTATAGCAATCGCTTTCGGAGGAATGTATGCAAGATGCGGAGCCGTTGAATCCCTGCTCGGAGGCATGATTAAAAACATCAAGACGCCGTTCCACATGTGTCTTGCTATCATCTGCACAGCGATGTTCTGCATACTCACCATGTGCGACCAGTATCTCGGGCTCATCGTTCCTGCGGCTATGTATAAAGAAAAGGTTGACGACATGGGTCTTTCCAGAAACCTTCTTTCAAGATGTATGGAAGACGGCGGTACGCTGTTCAGCCCGCTCGTTCCATGGTCGTCATGCGGTGTTTACCACTCAGCCATGCTCGGTGTAGGCACTATGTCATATCTGCCGTATTGCTTCACCAATATACTTAACCCTATCATTTCGGCGGGTACTGCAGCCATGGGCGGAAACATCATATTTGCCGACGGCTCAAGGACAGGATTCTTCGGAGGCAAGGTAAAGCCGGGAAGAGAAGCTGCCGCGCCTGAAGAAGCACACGAACTCGCTCTTGGAAGACTTGCCGAACTCAGAGCAAGCGGTGAATACAAGAAAATCGGTGAGTAAACACAAAATCAAAATTAATGTTAAAACATATACCCGTTCAATTCGGGTATATGTTTTTAACAAAAGCTTTCAAGGCTCGAAAGGATGGAGATGAAATGGTATATAATGGTATAATAAGAGAACGAACGAAGGAAAGAAAAATTTTCCTTATTCTAATCGGAGCTCTGACTTTTTACTTATCATACAGAAAAGAAAACTATCTTTATATGGCGATTGCAGTTCTTCTGTCCACGGCGGTATTCTTCCAAAAGGAACATCTTGTTTCCGAAAAGGGCGTCACCATAAGGTATAAGCTGTTCGGGATGACCGTGAACAACCATTGGAACTGGGATGTTATCACAGCCATAAGACCCGACTTCAAAAAAGCCAAACCCTATATTTTTCTTGAGATTGCGAAGGATGTCACTATAAGAGCTTTCGTCTTTAAGCTTGAAGATGCTGAGGCCGTAATGGCTCTCGCCAAACGTATGAACCCTGATATCTATGTAGATGACAGAAGTGAAGCGGAGCGTGAAAAGGCGGAAGAAGAAAGAAATGCCAAAATCGCATACGCTAAAGAAAGAGCTTTAGCATCAAGAAAGGCACGAAAAAAAACGAAACGTTAAAAAAATTCGGCAGGCGGAAATTATTTCCGTTTGCCGAATTTTTCGTTCTTTTTTGATATTACGGCCAGTTGAATGCCGGCACCCTTGAGCGAGAAATTGAGATTGAATGTCGCCCTCACATCTTCAACATACACTTCCTGTTTAGGCTGAGTTGAAATGATTTCGGGAAAGTCAACAGCCATGCTTATATTGTTAGGAAAATCGAGTGTTGAGAGATATGAGAATATTCCGAGAGACCTCGGCATTGAGTATTTTGTTACGGTGTACATATCCTGCTCTATTGTCAGGTTAAATGATATGTCAACCTCGTCCTTAAAATCGTTTATGATGTTTTTCACATTTTGTATCGAGGTGCTGCCGACACAGGTTTTATATAGATTGTTATTGAAATTATAGGCGACTATTATGAACGAACGCATACCGTTTCTGAAAGTGCGTATTACGCAATATTGCTTGCCCCAGTATATTACATCTCCGGTGATAAGAGAAAGTGCCATGAAAGCATAGAAAACAGGTTTTTTTATGCCGTTTGAGGTTAGCAGTGCAGGGTACCCCTTTATTATTTTATCTTTTTCGCCCGGGTCTCTCAGCCTTACCTTTATCCATAAGTCCTTTGAACGAAGGAGTTTATTAAAAATAAAAATCGGGTAGGCTATGGAATCGAAGCCGTAGGAAGAAAAAGTCGGCGGACTGTCAATATTGTTGAGTCCTACTTCAAAACCTGCCATAGTCAGCATTACTTTGATTCTGTTTATGTCCGACTGTGAATCGGATTCGCTTGTGAGCAGGGTTACCTTCATAGGATTAAGCTCGCGTATATATGAAAATATGGAATAGCCCAGCTCTTTGAAATCTTCGACTGTAATCTGCACATCCAGATAGTGATCGACTGAAGATATCGCATGTATCGAGGTGTCGACTTTTACATCTATCTTTACGGAGTTTACTATCGCGTCGCTTATTTGCTGGGAGCCGAGGTGGGACAGTGTATTTCGAAGAGTTTCGACTATCTTCACATTGTCCACATGCTTC
>CAYFQR010000050.1:0-6039 GCA_964345365.1 uncultured Oscillospiraceae bacterium | reverse complement strand
TCGAACCCACGTGCCCTTGCGGACAACTCGATTTCGAGTCGAGCTCGTTATGACCACTTCGATACTTCTCCGAATATTAAGTTGCCGCAGTATGCGGCAACTATTGAATAATAACATAATCCGGAGAAATAATCAACAGAAAATGAAATTTTACTGAAGCTCACAAAATTTTACTGAAGCACACGTGAGAAATCATTAAAGTTCGAAACCGAAATCATTTTGGAATTTTTCGATGAGTTTTTCATGCCAATTCCCTATAGGCTTCAGCTTTCCGAAGAAGAATCTCAATATTTCCGGTTCCTCATCCCATTTGAGCCCGCCTACGAGCTTACGGTTTTCGAAGAGCCACTCTATTCTGTCCACGGCGTAGAGAATCTGTGACATCGTAAAGACTCTGCGCGGAAGCGCAAGCCTGAGGAGTTCCATGTCGGCAAGCGGTTCGGTTCCGTCAGCTTCTCTCTGCTCGGACATGGTTCCTCTTTCCATGCCTCTTACCCCTGAAATGAGGTACATTGCAGCGGCTAAAGCACCTGCCGGATATTCATTCTGCGGAATGTGATCCAAAAACTTCATTGCATTCACATGACAACCGAGACCTCCGGCAGGTGTGACTATAGGGATACCGCGATTTATAAGCTCATTTGCCATAAACTCTATGAACATAGGGCCTTGCGAAATATTGTCCAAATCCAAGGTTTCTTCAAGACCTACGGCCATGGCTTCCATCTCTCTTACGGACATACCGCCGTAGGTTAGGAATCCCTCGTAGAGAGGAATGAGACCTTGCATTCTCTTAAAGAGTTTCTCCTCCTTTATGATTATTGCTCCGCCTCTTGCCGAGCCGAATTTTCTCGCTGAAAAGTAAATTATATCGGATAATTCGGCAAGTTCAAGAGTTATATCGTTTATAGTCATATCGGCACAGAGCGGCTCTCTCTCTTTTAAGAAAAACAAATTATCGCTAAGAAGGCTGGCGTCGAGAACCAAAGGTATATTGGCTTCCCTTGCTATTTTACTGATTTCTCTGTAGTTTTCAAGTGAAAAAGGCTGCCCGCCGATCAGATTCGTTCCGGCCTCCATTCTTATAAATGCTATGCCTTTATTCCCTTTTTCCTTAACAAGTGCTGTCAATTTATTCGGGTCCATGTTGCCCTTGAACGGCTTATCCGACTCGAGCTCGAAAGCATCGTCCGTGGGAATCTCGACTACACTGCCGCCCATTAACATTATATGGGATTTAGTCGTGGTAAAGTGGAAGTTCATAGGAACAACTTGTCCTTCACTCACCAAGGCTTTGGAGATAATGTTTTCACACGCTCTTCCCTGATGTGCAGGGAGAAAATGAATGTCGCCGAAAAGTTTTTTCAAAACCTTTTCGAGCCTGAAAAAAGTTTCGGAACCTGCGTAGCTGTCATCGGCTCTAAGCATTGCAGCCTGCTGGTTATCCGACATTGCGTTTACCCCGCTGTCAGTAAGCATATCCAAAAAAACATCTCTGTTTTTAAGGAGAAATGTATTAAAACCCGCTTCTTCCATCGCTTTTTTTCTTTCTGCCGCAGGAATCAAGTGAAGCTTTTGAACGATACGCACTTTGTGCATCTCCAGCGGTAATGTGTTTCCGTTTGATAATGTGATAGTTCTCATTTTGTTAAATCCTTTCTGTTCAAATAAAAAACTTTCGAGCGGCAGCCCGAAAGTCAAGTAAGTCAAAGTTATAACTACTGATTTATCTTTACTCCGAGCAGCACCAAAAGCGACTCAGAGTTTCATTTTCTCTAAGACGCTGTTTTCACGTAGTAATAATAGTAGTAGTTGATATTGGTTAAGAATAACATTTTGTTGCCTTCCCATAATTTTTAGCAATTTTTCTTGATGATACTATAAAAAAATACAAATGTCAAGAATATTCTGAAAATTTATTTTTTACATAAACTTAACCTGAAAACATTGATTATATCAATATTTTATGTTATAATTCCATGTTAATAATCATAATGGGGGAAGTTTTTGCACCCATATGAAAGGGTAAGAATTTGAGAGAAGATAGGATAGAATATGCCAAAAGATAAAATAATAAATATAGCCGTTATTGCCCATGTAGATGCGGGAAAATCTACTCTTGTGGACGCTTTTCTTAATCAATCCGGAGTATTCAGAGCAAATGAAGAAATAGCCGATTGCGTAATGGACTCGGATGACATAGAGAAGGAAAGAGGTATTACAATTTACTCGAAGAATTGCTCTATAATGCATGGCGATGTCAAGATAAATATTGTAGATACACCGGGGCATGCAGATTTCAGCTCCGAGGTCGAGAGGATTATGAAGACCGTGGATACTGTAATTTTGCTTGTGGATTCCTCTGAGGGACCGATGCCGCAGACGAGATTTGTTTTGAAAAAGTCACTGGAGCAGGGATTAAGACCGATTCTTTTCATTAATAAACTGGACAAAAAAGATGCCAGAATCGATGAAGTTGTCGATGAAGTGTATGAGCTTTTCATGGACCTTGAGGCGAGCGACGAACAACTGGACTTTCCTATACTTTACGGCATAGCTCGCCAGGGTATAGCTGTAAGGCAGCCCGAAGAAGTTCTGGATATCGAGATAGGCGAGGGCGAGCAAAAAATCAAAAAGAGCCCGCAGGGCTTCGGCGGATTGAATCTTAACCCGCTGTTTGAAACGATAATAGAACATTGCGAACCTTATCCCGACAGGGACAGCGAGCCGCTGCAGTTTCAAGTGAGCACGCTTGCCTACGATGACTACATAGGCAGGCTCGGAATCGGAAGAATCACAAGAGGTGTGATTAAAGAAGGACAACAGGTTTCGGTCTGCAAGGCTGACGGACAGATTGTTCAGAGAAAGGTTAATCAGGTTTTTTTATACAGAGGTCTTAAGAGAATAGCGGCCGCCGAAGCAAAGTGCGGAGACATAGCGGTTGTTTCGGGTATTTCCGATATTTCCATAGGAGAAACAATCTGTGACCACGGCAAGCCGGAGGCAATGGAGATGATTCACATCGAGGAACCTACGCTCTCGATGAATTTCATTGTGAACAAGAGCCCTTTTGCCGGAAGGGTAGGCAAGTTCGTTACTTCAAGGCATATCAGAGAAAGGCTCATGAAAGAATTGGAAGTCAATGTAGGGCTTGTGGTGGAGGAGACGGAGTCAACCGACAGCTTCAAGGTTAGCGGCAGAGGAGAGCTTCATCTGTCCATACTTATAGAGAATATGAGACGTGAGGGCTATGAACTCGCCGTATCCAAACCCGAAGTAATCCTAAGACGTGATGAAAACGGCAGGACCTTGGAACCTGTCGAGGAAGTTATACTTTCGGTGCCTGATCAGTATGCGGGTACGGTAATCAGCAAGCTTAATATAAGGAAAGGCATAATGACCCAAATGTCCGGAGATAACGGATATCAGAAGCTTGTGTATCTCGTCCCGACAAGAGGGCTTTTAGGCTACAGAACCGAATTCATAAATGATACTCACGGAGAAGGCACAATGGTCAGAAGGTTCGATTCATTTGATACATGGAAGGGCGACATTCCTCAGAGGACAAACGGAGTGGCGATTGCGCAGGAAGAAGGAAACTGCACGCCGTATGCACTTTTTAATATAAGCGAACGTGTTCAAATGTTCGTGGAGCCCGGAACTAAGGTTTACGAGGGCATGATAGTGGGTATGAACTCAAGAGATGAGGATATGGTCGTAAACCCTTGTAAGGCGAAAAAAGCGACGAATATGCGTGCGGCAGGCACTGACGAGGCGGTAAAGCTGAGCCCGCCGAGGACATTTACGCTGGAAGAGGCGCTTGAGTTCATAAATGATGACGAGCTTGTTGAAATTACCCCGGACGACATAAGGCTTCGCAAAAAACTACTGACTGAACTTGAAAGAAAAAAATCCGTCAGGGTTTATGACCCGAATACAAAAACAGTTTACTACGGGAATTAAAAAAATGGATTTTTTGGAGGGTGAAATGGGAGAAATTAAAAAATTCAAAAGAGTACTCATAGCTAACAGAGGTGAAATAGCTATGAGAATAATAAGAGCATGTAACGAGCTGGGCATTCTAACTGTAGCCATCTATTCACAAGAGGACAGAAATGCTCTTTTCAGGACAAAAGCAGACGAGTCGTATCAGGTTGGAAAGGGAAAGACACCTGTCGGAGCATATCTTGGAATTGACGAGATAATTTCACTTGCAAAGAGCAAGGGTGTAGATGCAATCCATCCCGGTTACGGTTTCCTTGCCGAAAATGTGGAGTTTGCAGCCGCATGTGAGGAAGAAGGAATAGAGTTCATAGGGCCTACAGCCAAGATGATGAATAAACTCGGTGACAAGATACAATCAAAGCTTGTGGCGACATCGGTAGGTGTGCCGACAGTACCCGGGATCGATAAAGCAATCAAGTCCGAAGCACAGGCTTTGGAATTTGCGAGAACCTGCGGTTATCCTGTAATCATAAAAGCTGCTGCAGGCGGCGGAGGAAGAGGAATGAGAATCGTAAGAAGTGAGGAAGAACTTTTACCTCAGTTCCGTTCCGCGCGCTCAGAGGCAGCTAAGGCTTTCGGAGTTGACAGCATGTTCGTAGAAAAATATCTTGAGAACCCTAAGCATATCGAAGTGCAGGTTTTGGGAGACAAAGAAGGCAATATTGTGCATCTCTACGAACGCGACTGCTCCATACAAAGACGTCATCAGAAGGTTATCGAGTTTACGCCTGCTCTTTGTCTGACGGAAGAACAGAGAAATGAAATCTGTGCCGATGCTATAAAGATAGCAAAATCCGTTGACTACAGATCCGCCGGTACGGTTGAATTCCTACTGGACAATGATACCGGAAAGCACTATTTTATAGAGATGAACCCTCGTATTCAGGTCGAGCATACCGTAACTGAAATGGTTACGGGTGTTGATATCGTACAAACACAGATTCTTGTTGCAGAGGGATACAGACTTGATTCAAAGGAAATAAACATTCCTAATCAGGAATCGATAAAAATGAACGGTCATGCAATTCAGTGCAGAATAACCACAGAAGACCCTGCAAACGGATTCATGCCGGATACGGGTATAATCGAGACCTATCGTTCACCGGGCGGATTCGGCATAAGGCTGGACGGAGGAAACGGTTTCCAAGGTTCTGAAATCACACCGTTCTATGACTCTCTTCTTCTTAAGATTACATCCTTCGGCAGAACTTTTGAGGATGCAAGGCTTAAAGCCATAAGAGCTTTGAGAGAAACGACGGTAAAAGGCGTTAAAACCAATGCGGCATTTATGCTGAACGTGCTTAACAGCCGGGCTTTCAAGGACGGAAACTGTGATACGGGCTTTATTGCCAACACGCCTGACTTGCTTGACATAGGTAAAGGTGAAGATAAAGAACTCAAGGTTATCGAGTTCCTCGGAGACAAGTTTGTCAATGAAACACATGGCAACAAGAGAAGCTTTAACATACCGATTTTTCCTAAGTTCAAACCGGAAGAACTTCCGGAACTTCAGGGAAGAGGAACCAAACATCTGTTTGATGAAATGGGGGCTGAGAAGTTCTCGAAATGGATTCGAAACCAGCAGAGGCTGTTCATCACGGACACGACAATGAGAGACGCGCAGCAGAGCCTTATGGCTACTCGTGTGCGCAGCGTTGACATGGCAAAGATTGCACCTGCCGTTTCGGTTTACGGCCGCAAGCTCTTCTCGATTGAAATGTGGGGAGGTGCAACCTTTGATACGTCTTACAGATTCTTAAAGGAAGACCCGTGGGAAAGAGTAGAGATGCTCAGAGAAAAATGTCCGAATATTCTCCTGCAGATGCTCGTAAGGGGAGCAAATGCCGTAGGATATAAGAATTATCCGGACAATGTAATCAGAGAGTTTATCAAGCAGAGTGCCAAGGCAGGCATAGATGTATTCAGACTATTCGACTCCCTTAACTGGACAGAAGGAGTGAAAATCGCGCTTGATGAGCAGCTTAATCAAGGAATGCTTGCAGAGCCTTGCATCTGCTACACCGGAGATATACT
>CAYFQR010000049.1:726-6201 GCA_964345365.1 uncultured Oscillospiraceae bacterium | reverse complement strand
CCACATCATATTCGAAGTCAGTTCAGTGGACAGGCTCGAACCTCACTCTTCCTACGATTCGTGTAATGGACGGCAGCTCTCTTCTGAGAGAGGGTGAGCACTATGATGTCACCGTTAGGAATTCGCTTGGCCACATTGTAACGTCCATCAGGGACACGGGTGCATACACCGTAACGGTTACCGGTAAGGGCATGTATATGGGTTCACAGGTTCTTACATATACGGTTAAGGGCGTTGACCTAAGCAAATACGTAGTTACACTTAACAAGACTACCGACAAGGCAACAGGTAACAATGTATCACTTCCTACAGTTGTTTCCGTTAAGGACGGTTATAAGACATTAAGCAGCGCGGATTACTCGGTAAGCTACCTGGGTACTGACGGCAAGGCCTGTTCATATGCCAGACTTGCAGGTGAATATACCGTAGTAGTTACAGGAAAAGGCGGCTACGAAGGCACGGCTAAGGCAACCTTCAAACTTACGGGCGAAACCCAGAGCGTTACTACTCGATACACCAGATATAACAGATATCCGAACGGCAAGTCGTTTAATGTAAATGCGTCCGTAGAAACAGGCGGTAAGATTACATACACATCTTCCGATAAAGACATAGCTACCGTAGACGCATACGGCAATGTAACGGTAGGCGGCAAGGTAGGAGTCGTTACGATAACCGTTAAGGCTGAAGCTTTCGGCAAGTATGAAGCAGGCGTTAAGGAAGTGACATTAACAGTTAAACCTAACAAGGGCGTTATCAGAAAGGTTACATCGCCTTCCAAGGGGCAAGTCAGAGTTTGGTTTTCCAAGCAGAGCGGTGTAGAGAGATATCAGATTTGCGTTTCGAAGTCTTCCAAGTTCAGCAGCGGCAACAGGTATCTCAGAGTAAATGACAAGCCTCAGTACAAGATAAGCCAGTCCGGCAGAATCAGAAATCTCTCTTCGGGAACTTACTACGTAAGAATCAGAAGAGGCTACACTAACGCAAACGGTAACCTCGCATACGGCAACTGGTCGGTTGTAAAGACAATCTACGTGAGATAAGCTGATACAAAAAAATAAAAAGCTAAACTAAACAGGGGTCAGTTCAATTGAACTGACCCCTATAAAATATTGAAATCGATTATTCTAATTCCTTATGTACCTTTGGTTTTTACTTCTTGGCTTGTCAGGGATTGTCATACTTATTAAGCCGAGTTTAATCGCCGGGTTCAAATAGTTCTTTCGAAAGGTCTCTTTTGATTTTAGACCAAGTCTACGCATAATTTCATTATTTAATAGGTTCGTCATGATTTTTACCTCAACATGCTTATTGTCTTGCTTATTATCTTGCTTATTATCTTGCTTGTTATTTTCTCATTGCTGTCGGATAAGCCTTGTATTATCCGGTGTTCAATTCTTCTATATTATACATAAATTCTATGGTAAATTCAATCAGGCATCACGGTTGCAGGTCTCGATTGACATTTCAGAAACAAAAAAATCAATCGTATTTTTTGCGACTGATTTTTGAACATTTTTACATATAAAAGGGTATATTAAAAAAATGATGTATGTCCGCGCCTACAACACCTCAAAGCCGGCATTGTGAGAACGCCAGTGGACATCCTTCAGATAGGCTGAGACCGCATCGGCATCTTTTGCCACGAAGAATTCATATATTTTCTCATGCTCGTTATTTGTTTCTATTAGAACTTCTTTAACGTTCGGGTGCTTGAACTCATCGAAGTCTCGTCTTATCAGTTTGCTTTTAAGGTTATATAATGTCGACATAAGCTCCTCATTACCGCACTTACCTATGAAAATCCTGTGAAACTCGACCTGCTGCTTTTGATACATGCCGTAATTGCCCTGCTCTATCGCCAGGTACATGCTGTCAAGATAGAACTTCATATCCGAAAGCTCCCTCTTTAAGAGATTGTCGCAAGCGAGCCGAGCAGCCTCACCCTCTAAGATTCCGATTACCGCATATATATTGGTTATCTCCTGTAGGCTGAGGTCCTTGACGATGAATCCTTTTCTCGGCACGTTTTCAAGGATGCCGAAACAGGATAACTCTATCAGAGCCTCACGCACAGGTGTCCTGCTGACTGAAAGGCTGTCACAGATTTTATTTTCGTTTATCTTTACTCCGGGGGCAATACCGCCGAGCGAAATCTGCTCGGCTATATAGTCATAGACATGGTTTTTCAGTGTCTTAAAATTATTCATTTCCGACCTCACATTAATCTTATTATTAATCATAGCGACATATTATCCTAAAACAGTGCGCCACATGTTAATTGCGATATATTATCCGAAAAACAGTGCGCCACATGTTAGTAGCTATATATTACCCGGTCAACTGTACGACACATAATAATCGCTATATATTATCCGAAAAACAGTACGCCACATATTAATTGTGATATATTATCCGAATAATAATGCGTCACATTTTAATTTTTTGTTGCAAATTTAGTTGATTTTATCAATCTTAGCAAAATATTATCTAAATATCAATATACTATATATTAATTCATTTGACAAGTTGCAATATATAATATATTATATATTTATAACAGATAGTCATGAGAGGCTTATAAAAGGCAAGTCCCCGTAACTTTGGTCATGAGAGGTTTATAAAAGCCGAGAATGCTTGTTGAATTAGTTATGAGAGGTACTGAAATCCCTTGCATGAGCCGGCATTATTAAGCTATTGTTTGTTCAGTTACTATTTATCCAGGAGGAAATCATTATGAAAAAATTTAATCATGTTATCGTTAGAAGACCTTGCAAAGCATTAGTAGAGGGAATAACAAGCGGTCTTTACCCGGGAAAACCTGACTACGAATTGGCACTTAAGCAGCACGATGCTTACATTGAAGCTCTTAAGCAGTGCGACGTAGACGTAACGGTACTTCCGGCAGACGACAGATATCCGGACTCATGCTTCGTAGAAGACCCGGCACTCTTGACCAGAGCTTGTGCCATCATCACAAACCCGGGCGCAGAGTCAAGAAACGGTGAGAAGTTCGAGATTATCGACGCTGTCAGAAAATTCTACGACGAAGATAAAATCGAATACATCAAGGCGCCGGGAACACTTGAAGGCGGCGACGTAATGATGGTAGGAGACCATTTCTACGTGGGAAGATCAGCAAGAACCAACGAAGAGGGTATCAGACAGCTCACGGAGATTTTAGCAAAATACGGAATGACATGCTCTGAAGTTAAGTTAGAAGAAGTTCTTCACCTTAAGACCGGTGTGAACTACTTGGAAAACAACAATATGCTCGTTTCCGGAGAGTTCGTTACAAAACCTGATTTCGCGAAGTATAACAAGGTTGAAATTCCTGTAGAGGAAGCTTATGCGGCAAACTGCATTTGGGTCAACGACACTGTAATCGTGCCTGAAGGATATCCTGCAGTACTCGCGGCAGTTCAGGGACTCGGCTACAAGACCCTCATCGTTGACACTTCCGAATACAGAAAGCTTGACGGAGGACTCAGCTGCTTATCACTTAGATTCTAAAAAAATTAAGTATTCATTTTATTTTAATTATGGAGGATTAAAATGGATAACAAAGAAAGAACGCTTGGCGTATTTCCTTTAGCGATGTTCGCTGTAGGACTTACCCTTGCAAGTGGAGTATTCAGCTTATCGGGCGACTTTGCCGCATCGGGAGCATACACCCTTGCCACTTTAATAGCCTGGGCGATTTGCGGAGTCGGTATGTTCGCGTTGACCATGGCATTCTTTAAGCTTTCGGTTGTTAAGAAAGAACTTACCAGCGGAATTTACACTTACGCCAGAGAGGGATTTGGCGACTATATCGGATTCAACTCGGCATGGGGATACTGGATCAGTGCTATCTTGGCACAGATTTCATGCATCTTTTTTTTATTACAGACACTCGGCAATTATGCGAGCGTATTCGGAAACGGCTCAAACTGGTTCTCGGTGGTAGTTTCATCAATTGTAATATGGGTACTTTCCCTCCTTATTTTGAGGGGTGTAAACGAGGCGGTTGTATTAAACGCAGTTGTTGTAATCGCTAAGGCAATCCCTATCATTGCCGTAGTTGTTGCCATCGTACTCGGCGGGGCATTCAGCTGGGATATTTTCACACAGAACTTTGCCGGAACGGGAGAGCTTTCGCTTCTTGAGCAGGTTAAGGGAACAGTATATATAACAGTATGGATCTTCATAGGAATTGAAGGCGCGGTAGTAATTTCCGGAAGAGGCAGAACTACCAAGATAGCAGGACAGGCCACAATCTTATCTTTTGCTTCACTGTTTGTACTTTACTTCCTCATCTCATTCTTATCGATGGGTGTAATGCCTGCAGAAGAACTCGCGGCACTTGAGAACCCTTCGCTCGGAGGAGTACTTGCGGCCGTTGTAGGGCCATGGGGAGCCAACCTTGTTAACATAGCGGTAATCATATCGCTCGGCGGAGCGCTGTTCTCATATACGATTCTTTGCGTAGACAGTGCGTTCGGCCCGGCAGTGCATGATGCATTCCCTGCTATACTCGCGAAACAGAATAAATACGGAGCTCCTACTTGGGCGGTAATTATTTCTGCGCTCATCATCCAGCTTTTCATAATCATAATTCACTTTAATGATGCTACATTCCAGGCTTGCTACGCACTTTCGACTTCGGCAATCATGGTGCCTTATGTGCTTTCCGCATTCTACTACCTCAAGGTCGTATCAAAAGGCGAGGACAAGGAAATCGAAGGAAACAACCGCACGATACCTTGGATTATCGCGATTGCCGCTTCAATCTACGGTTGCTGGCTTCTCTATGCTTCCGGAGTTACTTACATACTCGTTGCATCGCTTCTGTATGCACCGGGAACACTTATGTACCTCTACCACAGAAAGAAAACCGGACAGAAGCTCTTTGAGAATACCGGTTCGATTGTTGCCTGTGTAGTTTTAATGGCAGCTGCTGTTGTTTCGATAGTTATGACGGTTAACGGATCTCTTGCATGGTTCTAATTCGGAGGCGGATGGATTTCACGGTTCTAATACAGGAAAATTAGAAAGGAGTGCAATGATGTGTCCATGCGTAACACACTGTTGAATTAAAAAATGAAAAGATTTAATAATGTTATAGTGAGAAAGCCTTGCAGAGCGCTCATCGACGGCATCACAATGTCTCCGGAGCTTGGAACTCCGGACTACGACCTTGCGATGAAACAGCACGATGATTACGTTGAAGCGCTTAAGGCTTGCGGAGTGGAGGTTAAAGTACTTCCGGCAGACGAGAGATATCCCGACTCTTGCTTCGTAGAAGACCCGGCAGTTATCACACCGAAATGTGCGATAATTACCAATCCGGGCACAGAGGCAAGAAACGGAGAAAAAGAAGAGATAATCGGAGCTATAAGAGAGTTCTTTGATGAAGACAAAATCGAATACATCAAGGCGCCGGGAACCATGGAAGGCGGCGACGTAATGATGGTTGGAGATACATATAAGGCG
>CAYFQR010000049.1:0-716 GCA_964345365.1 uncultured Oscillospiraceae bacterium | reverse complement strand
TGGGTAAATCCAAAAGAACGAACGATGAGGGCTTCAGACAGTTCAAGGAAATCCTCGAAAAATACGGCATGAAAGCCGTTCAGGTTCCGGTAACTCAGATTCTCCATCTCAAGACGGGTGTAGTTTATCTTCACGACAACAGGATGCTCATCTCGGGCGAATTCAAACCGCTTGAAGTATTCAAGGATTTCGAGAGATTCGAAGTTCCTGATGAGGAGGCTTACGGTGCGAACTGCATTTGGATGAACGGCAAGGTAATTGTCCCTGAAGGATATCCGACGGTTCTTAACAAGCTTCACGAATGGGGCTATGAGACCATCATCGTTGACACGTCCGAATACAGAAAGATAGACGGCGGACTGACCTGCCTGTCGCTCAGATTCTAAACATGGCTGGTTAACCGGTCAGCCGTTCGGATTCAAACGAATACGGCGGACTGACCACCCTGTCGCTGAGATTCTAAAAGGAAAGACGGCGGCAATCGTCGGTCAATCAGATTCTTAAAAAAACGGGTTAACCGCTCAGCCGTTCGGATTCAAACGAATACGGCGGACTGACCACCCTGTCACACGGATTCTAAAAAAAATAGGAAAAATTCAGTAAAACTGATTCGCCTTCTATTTTAAGCAAAAACAGAGAGCTGTGTGCTCTCTGTTTTTGCGTTATATATATTTTTCCGGCAAATACGATGTTTCAAGAGGCGGGGTGAAATTTTT
>CAYFQR010000048.1:0-6501 GCA_964345365.1 uncultured Oscillospiraceae bacterium | reverse complement strand
TATACCATGTTTACATGGTATAATTCAGCCATGTGCGATTTTGCCGAGCTTGCGAAAGCAAAATAATCGCACGGCGATATGATTTCGTATAATGAGCAGAGCAAAGCGATGCAATTATTATACCATAAAACCGCCGCCGATTACAATGTCATTATCATAAAAAACAATCGATTGTCCAGGTGTAACCGCACGCTGCGGCTTGTCAAAAGTCGTAATAATTTCATCACCCGAAACATGAATGACGGCTTTTTCCGGTCCGGCGGAATATCTTATTTTAGCCGATATTTCTTTACCGTCATAATTATCCGGTTTACCGACGGTAAAGACATTTCCTGTTGATTTAACTTCATTGCTGAAAAGCTCTTCGTTTTCACCGAGTGTTACGGTATTTGCAAGAGAATCAATCTTCGTAACAAAGACAGGCTTCCCGAGAGCTATCCCCAGTCCTTTCCTCTGCCCTATCGTATAGTTCGGTATACCTTCATGTTCTCCTAAAACATTTCCGTCCTTATCAACAAAAAATCCTCTTTCAAATGTAGCACCTCTTCGCTTGATGTAATCGTTGTAATTATCACCGGGCCCTATAAAGCAAATCTCCTGGCTGTCTCTCTTATCGGCGTTTTCAAGCATGTTTTCTTTTGCGATATGTCTCACCTCGACTTTGTCGGAAACATCACCTAAAGGGAAAATCAGCCGCCTTATGACGTTCTCAGGTAGTCTATATAACATGTATGACTGGTCTTTTTGTTCGTTTAAGGCTTTTTGAATATAGTAGTTGCCGTCAATTTCTTTTATACGCGCATAATGACCGGTTGCGATATAATCCGCCTCGATTTTATCCGCATTCTCAATCAACTTTTTGAATTTCACTCCCGGGTTGCACACGATGCATGGATTGGGTGTCCTGCCGGATAAATATTCCGTACAGAAATTATCGATTACAATTCTGTTAAAATCATCCGATACATCTTCCGTAATCAACCGAATCCCAAGCTGACCCGCAAGCTTTTTTGCATATTCCGTTTCTTCATAACTATTGCCGAGCACGTCGAAATAACAGCCGATTACATCATAGCCTTTTTCTCTCAATAAAACGCAAGAAGCGGTCGAGTCCACTCCACCGCTAAAACCTATGAGAACCTTTTTATTCCCGGGTTTACTCAACATTATTATTCTCACCGTCCACTATTTCGATATTTTCTAATTGTGCTTTGACGTTTGCTCTTATTGAATCTAAATATACCCTGTATAATTCCTTCTGCTCAACCGATTCCTCTTCGGTCAAACCCGAGGTTTTCTTTTTGTGAGAAAGCTCGTTTATTCTCTTTATCATATCATCCGTAATCATACAGGTATTATATCATACGGCAGTTTAGCCCTCAAGTCTCATTTTTTCCGCACACGCGGTTATAAATTCGGAACTTGTAGGTCTGTATTCCGTCATTCTGCTTTTGCCGAATATGTTTATCAGGTCTTCTTTTGTATTCATCTTATATACATCGTTCACGGCAAATCTTATGTTTCTTTCAACATTCGCACTTGCAGTGTCATTGTTAACGGCTATCGTCGGATAAATAACCTTCATAAAAGCCCCTGCATTTTCCTGGTTCTCTAAAATCATCATAATCGCATCTTTAATATAGCGATACCCCTTGCTGCTCGTAGACATCATAAGCGACATAAGCAGTTTTGAGACCTTTTTCTCAATGGCTCTCCTTTCCTCATTCTCCTCGCTGAAAAGTTCATAAAAAAGTTCTTGCATGTTCTTTGATTCTTTTGTCATCTTCTTCTCCTTTTTGTACAAAAATAATGGAACAGTGAGAACAAAAAATATAATCATATCAGGAAGTTATCAGCTCCCTGATACTTTCGAAAGTTTTCTTGCCTATTCCATTTACCTTCTTTAATTCCTCAATAGATGCAAACTTACCGTTTTCATTCCGATATTCAACTATGCTCTTGCTTTTCACCGGCCCGATTCCAGGCAGGGTTTGCAGCAATGCCTCGTCGGCAGTATTAATGTTTACAAGCCCGCAGAGTTCCTCATATATTCCTCCTGTCAAAGCCGCACCGGCATTGATATTGCCGCCTTTTCCCTGTTCAAGCCCTTTACCCGAGTCTTTGTGAGGAACAATTATTTTTTCTCCGTCATAGACCGATTCCGCTTGATTGATAGCATTATAATCGGCATTTTCGGTAAGCCCTCCGGCAAGTTCCACAACCTCGAACAGCCTCGTAGATGTAGTAACCTTGTACACACCGGGCTTTTTAACTTCTCCGCTTATATCAACATAAGCCTCTGCGCTGTGATAACTGACGGCAGTCTTGTCACCCGGCGAAATATCTTCTATAACTTCCGAATCGACATTTTCACCGATTTCTTCGACGGATTCCGTGATGCTCTTTTCCGAAGCGTCTACATCTATCCGGATTTCTTCCGAACTGAAAGTAGTGCGATAATAGAGCAGAGATAACAGAACTATCGCAATAATCGCATATATTTTTATGTTTTTACGATTTGCCTCGACAAATTTTTTTATTGTATCAAAATCGACATTCATAATAAAAAACCCCCATAAGTCTACTTGATTTTAAGAAAACTTAGAGAGTTTTGTCAATGTACCGTTATTGTATACAATCAGAGAAAAATATACAGGTTCTTTCTACTTCAATTTCATGCCTCGGTATATCTAAACCGGATAATTCGATAAAGCTTTTTATGACAAGTTCCGGGCTTAAATTTGATTGACTTCCCGAATCAAGCTTACATATTAGGGTAAAATCGTTTTCTCCTGTTTCAAAATCCATTTCTCTGATCATCTTTCTGATTTCCACAAGTTCGTAACGCTTTGATTTTTTCATCCTCTTTTCAGCAAAAATTGCTTCTTTTGCCAAATAGTCGGACACAAGTTTCCCTGCTTCGTTTTCCGATATTTTTACAGGGAAAATAATCCTGTAGCTGCATGCGATTGTTGCGGCTGCAAGTGATTTAATGTCATCTTTCATAGGAAATATTTCATTCACTTCTATACCTTCCGGCAAATTGTTTCTTAAAAGAAACTTTATTTCTTCAGGTTTTTTGTCATCATCCGTATCTATTTCGAGATATTCCGATGTGGAGGAATATCCTAAAGAAAGCGGTTGCGCGAAGCCCATTTTAGGATGCGGGTTGAACCCTTGTGAATATTTAAGTTTTATGTCGCATACCTTAAAAGTCCTCTTGAAAACTCTGAGCAAATCGAGATGCGAAATGTATTTTATATAGCCGTCTTTAGAGAATTTAATTACAAATCTCGGCATTCGTATATTCCTCCCTTTTCGCATAATGTCTTTTGATTGATGCCGCAACCCGTACATCCGTATCTGCAATCTCGCGTGGTTATTTCACTGTATGCTTTTTTCGCTTCGTTTATGAGATATGACTTTGATATTCCCGAATCGATGATATCCCACGGCAACACCTCGTCAAACGCCCTTTTCCTCACCGTATAAAAATCTCTGTCTATACCGGAAAGCTCAAAAGCTTTTCCCCAAAGGTCAGGACGATAGTATTCAGACCATCCGTCAAGCTTACATCCCTGTTTCCATGCCTCATACAGAAGCTTTGAGGTTCTGCGGTCACCGCGTGCAAATACCGCCTCATACGATGAGGTTTCGTTATCATGATAATTGAAGCTGACCTGTTTCATTCTCAGCTTCTCGAACAGGTAGTTATGCTTAAGCCTGAACTCCTCCGTACTGTCCTGAGCTTCCCATTGAAACGGAGTATCAGCCTTGGGAACAAAGTTCGAAACTGATATTGTGAGCGAAAACCTGCCGCCCTTAGAGCCGTTTATCTCATAGTTAAGAGCCTTGATTCTCCTTGCAATATCTGCTATACCGTCTAAATCTTCATAAGTTTCCGTCGGCAGGCCTATCATGAAATATAGCTTAATATGATTCCAACCCAGTTCAAGCGCCTGTCTTATAGATGTGAATATATCATCGTCGGTAAGTCCCTTATTTATAACATCTCTGAGCCTCTGAGTACCGGCTTCGGGCGCATAGGTAAGCCCGCTCTTCTTAAACTCCTGTATCTTCTGAAGAACCTCAAAAGCAAATCTGTCCATTCTAAGCGACGGAAGCGCGAGAGAACAGTTATTTGCCTTTGTAAAATCAAGAAGTTCAAGTGCAATATCTTCAAACTCGGTATGGTCGGATGATGAAAGACTGAGAAGCGAAAGCTCATCATATCCCGTATTCTTTATTTGTGTACAGGCAATATCCACAATCTTTTCTCGGGTTCTCTCTCTTATCGGTCTGTAGAGCATCCCTGCCTGGCAGAATCTGCAACCCCTCGTGCAGCCTCTGAAAGTTTCAACCACTGCCCTGTCATGAACGGCTTCAACCATAGGGATTATAGGGTTCACAGGGAAAACAGCTTCCTGAATCGAAGGCAGTATTCGTCTCTCGATTTTATCCGGAGCAGTCTCAATTACTTTACATAATCTCTTTATTGTTCCATTATCATTATACTCATAATAATATAGCGACGGGACATACACGCCTTTAATGAGGGCAAGTTTTTCAAGAATCTCTTTTTTTGATAAACCTTCTTTTTTGAGCTTGGCATAGCGTTCCGTAAACTCCGGCAATAATTCCTCCCCGTCACCTATCAAAAAACAGTCTATAAACTCCCATAAAGGTTCGGGATTAAACGCGCAAGGCCCGCCCGCGATGATAATAGGTCCATCTTCTCCTCTATCTTCCGATTTAACGGATATCCCCGATAAATCAAGCATATTCAATATCGTTGTAAACGACATTTCATATTGGAGAGTGAAACCGACTATATCCATTTCCCTAACCGGATTCTTGCTTTCAAGAGTAAAAAGCGGCATTTTTTCAGCTCTCATCAATTCTTCCATATCGGCCTGCGGCTGAAAAGCCCTCTGACAATAAACGTTATCTCTGTCATTAAGCGCTTTGTAAAGAATCTGAAGTCCTAAATATGACATGCCTATTTCATACATGTCAGGGAAACAAAAGCAGAAGTTAACCTCTGCTTTATCTGCGTCCTTTATTATTGAATTTACTTCCCCGCCTATGTATCTTCCGGGTTTTTCAACCCTTTTTAAGAGATAGTCGGGCTTGATAATGCTTTTTTTAGTACTCATCCCAAAATTCCATCTCATAGCCGTTAATTCTGATTATATCGCCTTCTGAAAGGCCCATTTCTCTCAGTTCATCAATGGCTCCGTTCTTTTCTATATATTTATAGAGATATCTTAATGAACCCATATCTTGGAAGTTTGTGGAGTTAAAAATCTTCGTCAACTGTTTCCCGCTGAGAGTATAAACACCCGCTTCTTTATCATATGCCGCTTCTATCTTGTTCCAATCAGGGTCGTTCTCTTCTCTTTCAAAGTCAAAGTATTCACTTAAATCGGCTATCTCTACAGGAATCTCCAATACTTTCCTCAGCTCAATAAGTGCTGCAGCCAATACTTCTTTTACTCCTATTCCGAGCGGAGCTGCCATAGGAAAGCATTTATAGCCTTTTTCTTCTATATGTTTTTTAAATTCAAGGTATTCCGGACTGTTTTCACCGCCTTCGAGTTCGTCAATCTTGTTAGCCGCCACAATCTGCGGTTTCTTGAGAATCCTCTCGCTGTATGCGGCAAGCTCGGCATTTATCTTATCAAAATCTTCTTTCGGGTCTCTGCCCTCTTTTCCCGATACATCTACGACATGTATCAGTACTTTCGTACGTTCGATATGCTTAAGGAATCTGAATCCCATTCCCGCGCCCTCCGACGCACCCTCAATGATACCCGCTATATCCGCCATTACAAATGAATCATCATACAATGATACCACCCCTAAATTAGGGTCTATCGTCGTAAAATGATAGTTTGCAATCTTCGGTGTAGCGGATGTCGCCTCTGCTAAAAGAGAGCTCTTACCCACATTCGGGAAGCCTACAAGACCGACGTCCGCTATGAGCTTAAGTTCAAGGATAATGTTTCTTTCTATTGCACTTCCGCCTGCTTCCGCGAAATTCGGCGCCTGTCTGGTGGACGACTTGAAGCGAACATTTCCTCTTCCGCCCTTGCCGCCTTTTGCGCACACAAAGCTGTCTCCGTCAGTGACGAGGTCTTTCATTATGCGATTTGATTCGGCATCCAGCACGACCGTACCCATAGGAACCTTTATTACCAGGCTTTCACCGTCCTTGCCGAACTTGTTTCTGCCCATTCCGTTTTGGCCGGGTTCTGCCTCATATTTTCTCTTGTATTTGAAATCCATCAAAGTCCTAAGGTTCCTGTCGGCCATAATTATGATATTGCCGCCTTTGCCGCCGTCACCGCCGTCCGGCCCCCCGTTAGGGACAAAAGGGTCTCTTCTGAATGTGACCGCGCCGTCTCCGCCCTTACCCGACTTGACATATATTTTTGCTCTGTCTACGAACATAATACATCCTCTCTTACAGATGAAAAAGCCCTATACGTTCGTATAGGG
>CAYFQR010000047.1:0-6997 GCA_964345365.1 uncultured Oscillospiraceae bacterium | reverse complement strand
TCCAACAACTAAAAAAACAACTTGGCGGCAGTATTTTCCTGCCGCTTTTATATTGATTGTTTTGTTTTACGATTATATGGCGGCATCTACGGCTCGGTGTATATAAAAAGAAAATTAATGATAAGTATTCAAAAAAATTCAGGACAATTCAGTTCATATGTAGTATAATATTCACAAGATATCGGGAAGAAATCCGCTATTAAAATGATGAAGTTATAATCGCATTATAGATTAAAAGTGAAAGGGATAATATGAAGAAGGATCTGAGAAAGGTTACGCTACTCCACTCCAACGATATGCATGGAGATTTTGAAGCCGAACAGGTGGATGACGGACTTGTAGGCGGGATATCGCACCTGTCGGGGTACATAGAGAAAGTAAGAAGAGAAGAAGAAAATGTGCTCTACGTAGTCGCAGGGGATATGTTCAGGGGCTCTGTAATTGATTCGGAGTTCAAGGGTGTATCAACTATCGATATAATGAATGCGCTCGGCCCCGATGTGGTAACCATAGGGAATCATGAAGTTGACTATGGGGTGGCCCATCTTCTCTTCATTGAAAAATGTGCGCAGTTCCCTATCATAAATGCCAATATTTTCATCAAATCAAACGGCTCAAGATTATTTACTCCATGCATTGTTATTGAGTCGGGCGGGGCGAGAATCCTTTTCATCGGCGTGGTGACGAAGGAAGTTATGGCATCGGCTAAATCCGATGAGGTCGGCACACTGATAGATACAGCTGCGGCTGCCGCAGAAGTAGGCAGAATCTGTAATGCATATAATTCCGAAGACATAGACCTGACAGTCCTGCTCACACATATCGGATTCGAAGAGGACAAAAAACTCGCAACGATGCTTAAGCAGGAATGGGGTGTGGATATAATCATCGGAGGGCACTCGCACACATTGCTTGATGAACCGGAGATTGTGAACGGGATACCTATTGTTCAGGCGCACACCGGTACGGACTCTGTCGGCAGATTTGATTTGGTAATAGACCGCGAAACGGACAGCCTTGATTCATACACATGGGAACGCGTCGATATAACCGATAAAAATGCTCCGAGAAATCCGCAGATAGAGAGAATAGTAACTAAATATAAAAATGTAACCGATGCCAAATACAACAGAGTCATTACAAGATTCAACAGAGAGCTTACGCATCCTGCGAGAAACAGGGAAACTGAGCTGGGAAATCTCTTTGCAGATATCTTCAAGGAGAGCCTCGGCATAGACATCATGTTGCTGGGCTCAGGAAGCATTCGCTCGGAATCTATGGGCCCGATAGTCACATATGGCGATTTGGTCACAGGGTTCCCTTACGACGATGAGGTTTACATGCTGGAGGTGACCGGAGCGCAGTTTAGAAGGATGATAAAATATATGCAAAGGGATGAATCTTTTATTGAGCATACCGAATATTATCAATTCTCAAAAGGCATCGAAATGATTTACTCTAAATCCAAACACGACTTCGAGAAATTTAATTTTATGGGAGAGGAAATAAAGGACGACGGGCTTTACTCAATAGGTCTTCAAACTTTCCACTACAACAACTTTGAACTTGCTTTTAACTTTAGCGTAGATGAAGTCGCTGCAAACAAAAAACCGAGAGTCATAGCTACATCATGCGTTGAAGTAATTGAAGAATATATGTCTGCTCATCGAAAAATGAAATCTAAGGTAGACGGCAGAAATATCGTTACAGAATAAGTCTTCGGAAAAAGCAAAGATAAAAACATCAATTATATGAGCTGCAGCTGTTATGGCAGCTAAAAGAGGTGAGCAATTATGAGAAAAATATTGGTTTTAGTATTGATAGCGGCCCTTGCATTTACACTTGGGGCATGTACCGGGAATAGCGGCAACACACCTGCGAACGATAAGGCGGAAAGCACTGTCGTGTCTACGGTGGATGAGCTTATGAGTGCCGTTAATGATGATGTGACTATACTGCTTGAGCCGGGAGAATATAATATCACGAGCTGGATATATGAGACCGCTCTTAAGGCTGCCGATTATGAGAACGGCATTGAACTTGGGTATAGGCTTTACAATCCGTCTTTGACGGTTACGAGGCTGCTTTTAACGATGTAAGCAATTTAACTGTTAAGTCAAAAGACCCGAAAAACCCTGCGTCCATAATCATAGAAACGAGATGCGCCGAAGTCATGCATTTGTTTAATTGTTCCGATGTTACTTTCGAAAACCTGTCATTCGGTCATACGCCGGAAGCGGGCCCTTGTGAAGAAGACGTTATACAGTGTGAATACAGTACGGACATAAATATTATCGGATGTGACCTCTACGGCTGCGGCGTTTTCGGATTGACAACGGTTTATTGCGGAGATATATACGTAAAAGATTCTGCTATTCACGATTGTGAATACGGTGTGGCCGATGTAAATGAGACTGATATGATTAAATTCACCAATTGTGAGATAAATAATTTAGGCTACACCGTATTATTTTCATCACATAGCGCGGTTATATTTGATGAGTGTAATTTCAAGAATATCGGCGAAGAGTTCGGGTCGACATATTTCTCGAGGGTGACGCTCAGAAACTGCATGTTCGATACGCTCGCACAGGGCGCTATAGACAGGTTTGCAGGAGACAATATGGATTATGTGAAGATAAGTTACGATTATTAATGAACAATCACAACATCATTGCGAGGGGCAAAAGCCCCTCGCCCTTTTAATGATTTTTCTTGCGTACATATTTCAAGCATGATATAATACACTTGACAAAGGCGGTTAGCCTTTTTATTTTGCAAAAGTACAGGGTAAAGAGCGAGCAATGAGAGAAGAACGAAGACGAGAAATCGAAAAACAGGTGCGTGAAGGGGAAAAAGCCAAGAAGAACGGTTTTTTTGTTTTTGTTGCAGTTGCTTTTATGATATCATTTTCCATATTTACGATGTTTCTTCTCAAGCTCAAGGTAATGCCCCTGAAATACTTACTTGCAGGTGCATTCGTAATGTCCGTAATCATATTGTTCACTGTTCCGGTCTTGGTAAGCCGCAGAGGAAAGCGCGGCCGAAAAATCGGTGCGGCGATAGTTTCTATAATACTTGTCGGGGCTTTCGGATACGGCACATATAACCTTGCGTCCACCTCCGCATTTTTTGAAAGGATAACTGTAGCAGCGCTTCCGACAGAGGATTATCACGTAGTTATCAGAGCGGAAGATATGCCGGCGGAAACGGATGCGGACGGAAATGAGATAGAGTACGTCGAAGAGGAACTCCTTTATCTCATTTCAGGAACGACTGTAGGGACGGTTATGTCGGATGACTTGAAATATTCCGAGGCTAAGGCTCTTTTGCAGGATAAGGTCGATATAGAGTACCGATATATTCAGGGCAATATTGAAACGATCAAATATCTCACAGACAAAAAAACTGATGCCGTATTTATGCCGGCTGACAGATACGAGGCTCTGAAGGCTTCAGAAGAAAAAACACTGATCGAAAGCACTGCGGTGCTTTACACGCTGAAGATACCTATTGAAGTTGAGGATAAGACATCAGGCGTGGATGTTAAAAAAGAATCCTTCAATATCTATATAAGCGGCACCGACCAGGACGGTTATCGCTCCGACGTGAATATGATTGCAACGGTGAACCCTGTAACTCACGAGGTTCTGCTGACATCACTGCCGAGAGATTTATATGTTAAGCTTCCGACAAAAAATGCCTATGATAAGCTCACTCATTCCAGAATATACGGACTTCAGGAAACAATCGGAGCGGTTGAAGATGCATTCAATTTGGATATTAACTACTATGTCAGTGTCAATTATTCTTCGCTGAAAGGAATCGTCGATGCGATAGGCGGGATAGAGGTGGAGTCGAAGTACGACTTTTGGACATCGGGAATGGGAAGACTTAACGGAAAACACTTCGTCGTAGGTACGAACAAGCTTGACGGTGACGGAGCCCTTGCATTCAGCCGGGAGCGCCATTCATTCCCTTCGGGAGATATGACCAGAAACGAGAACCAGCAAGCGGTTCTTGAAGCAATATTAAAAAAAGCGAGCTCAAGCACGACCATATTGAACTCTTACGCCGATATCCTCAGCGCCGTGTCGAACAATATCGAAACGAACATGTCTGCAGATGATATGGCAACCATAATAAGAGAACAGATTTCCGGAATGCCTTCATGGAAGATAAAGAAACAGGCGGTCAAGGGAGAAGTCAGCTTCGGAATATGCTATGCGCTCGGCATGAACGCGTCCGTAGTACTTCAGGTTGAGGAAGAGGACGCGAAAGCGCTTGACAAAATAGTAAAAGTAATGGTCGGCTCCTAAACAAAAAAAATAAAGGTTGACATTGACAGCCGCACGTTTTATAATCATTAGGCGACTTTATGATTAAAATGAGCGAAGCTATGCGCTTTACCTCATGGTCAAATAAATTAAATGGAGGAAAATCAAAATGAGAGTTAAGGTTACATTGGCTTGCACCGAATGTAAGCAAAGAAACTACAATACGATGAAAAACAAAAAGAATGACCCTGATCGTATTGAAATGGAAAAATATTGCAAATTCTGCAAAAAGCACACTACCCATAGAGAAACTAAGTAAGGAGCATATTCATGGCAAAAGACGATAAGAAAAAAGCCGGCTTAAAGGAATATTTCCGCGGCGTAAGAACAGAAATGAAAAAAGTAGTGTGGCCGACAAAAAAAGAATTGGTATCATATACTTCAATAGTAATTGTAGTCTGTGCTATATTCGCACTCGGCTTCTGGCTGATGGATACCGGCATATTGGCTGCACTGAGATTAGTATTAGGTGTATCTGTTTAACTAACATTTTGAATTAAAAATATAGAAGGTACGATGATATGACAGATTTTGAGATTAAGGAGACCGTTCCGCTTACGGGTGAAGGCGTTAAAGGCGACGGGCTGCCACATTGGTATGTGGTGCACACCTATTCCGGTCACGAAAAAAAGGTAAAAGTGAATATCGAAAAAATGGTTGAGAACCGTAATATGCAGAACCAGATTCTTGAAGTCGTAGTACCTACAGAAGATGTCGTTGAGATTAAGGATGGCCGGAGGAAAGTTAAAAACAAAAAAATGTTCCCGGGCTATGTACTGATAAAGATGGTTGACACGAACGAATCTTGGTTTTTGGTGAGAAATACCCAAGGAGTTACCGGTTTTGTAGGTCATGGAACCGAGCTGATTCCGCTTACCGATGAGGAAATCGCAAGAATGGGAATCGAGAAGGTTCGTATCGAGTTCAACATGGAGGTTGGAGATACTGTAAGAATACTTGAAGGGCGTCCTTTCGACAGTTCCACAGGAATAATCGAAAGCATAAACGAAGAAAAACAGACGCTTGTAGTCAGGATTTCCATAATGGGAAGAGACACTCCTCTTGATTATTCATTTTATGATGTGGAGAGAGTCTACTGATAAAAATTAAAGAAAGGAGAGAAAAATGGCAAAAAAAGTTGAAGGCTATATTAAACTTCAAATTGCAGCGGGTGCAGCAACTCCGGCACCGCCTGTAGGACCCGCACTCGGACAGCATGGCGTGAACATCATGGATTTCTGCAAACAGTTTAATGCCAGAACACAGGATCAGCCGGGAATGGTTATTCCGGTAGTCATAACGGTTTATGCGGACAGATCGTTCACATTCATAACCAAGACACCGCCGGCAGCGGTTCTTATAAAGAAAGCTGCAGGAATATCATCCGGATCGGGTGAGCCTAACAAAAAGAAGGTCGCTACCCTGACACATGCTCAGGCGGAAGAGATCGCTAAAATTAAGATGCCTGACTTAAACGCTGCAAATCTTGAAAATGCAACAAGCATGGTCAAGGGAACGGCAAGGTCTATGGGCGTTGTAGTAGAAGATTAATTAAAGATGGGAGACTGAAAAAGTCGATAATACCACAAGGAGGTAAATTATGCCAAAGAGAGGCAAGAATTACAGACAGTCTGTCGAAACTTATGACAAGACATTACAGTATGAAGTAGCTGAGGCGATAGAGCACGTGCTCGCAACATCAAAAGCTAAATTTGACGAAACCGTTGAAGTCCACATCAGACTGGGCGTTGACGGAAGACATGCCGACCAGCAGGTCAGAGGAGCTATCGTTCTCCCTCACGGGACAGGTAAGACAAAGAGAGTTCTCGTGTTTGCAAAAGGGCCTAAGGCTCAGGAGGCTGAAGCGGCAGGAGCTGATTTCGTAGGTGCGGAAGAGCTTGCTCAGAGGATTCAGCAGGAAAACTGGTTCGATTTCGACGTAGTCGTAGCTACGCCTGATATGATGGGAGTAGTAGGAAGACTCGGTAAGGTTTTAGGCCCTAAGGGACTCATGCCTAACCCTAAGTCCGGTACGGTTACAATGGATATCGAAAAAGCACTTCAAGAGATAAAAGCCGGTAAGGTTGAATATCGTCTTGATAAGCAGAACATCGTTCACACACCAATCGGAAAAGTTTCATTTGGAGCTGAAAAGTTACAGGACAACTTAAATGCGCTTCTTGAGGCGGTTGTTAAGGCAAAACCTGCCGCTGCCAAGGGACAGTACTTAAAGAGCATAACCGTTGTATCCACTATGGGCCCCGGGGTAAAGGTAAACCCTGCACTCATCCAGTTCTAATCGATTGGAAAACCGAAAACGAAAATTAACCTAAGACAGCAGGTGCGAAAAATCGCTTAATTCCCTGCCGAGGTACAATATAAAATATATTGACCTCGTATAATCGTCTGACGTATAATACGAGGCTTTTTTATGGAGTACCGTAAATCTGCCGGGCATTCCGGCAAGAAAGGAGACAGTTAATGTCAGTAGAAGCAAAACAAGCCAAACAAGTCATAATCGACGAAATTAAATCCAAGTTAGACGGCGCACAGTCTGCTGTAGTCATCGACTATATGGGAACTACAGTTGCTCAGGCAGACGAAATGAGAAAGAAACTCAGAGACGCCAATGTCGACTACACCGTATATAAGAACACGCT
>CAYFQR010000046.1:0-7059 GCA_964345365.1 uncultured Oscillospiraceae bacterium | reverse complement strand
AATTTATTCTCATTAAGAAGTCGAAATTTAATATTCGAAGCAGAATTCAATACTGTTATCAGTAAACCGGTATTAATCATTCAAAGCAGAATTCAATACTGTTATCAGTAAACCGGTATTAATCATTCGAAGCAGAATTCAATACTGTTATCAGGAAGTCGGTATTCATCATTCGAAGCAGAATTCTGCAACGTAAAAAAGCCCCGAGGGGCTTTTTTACTGAATTATTTCATACATTTGAGTTGCGGCATCTTTTTTACAAGTTTCTAAAAGTTCTCTCACTCTGACCTCTAAACTGCCCGAGCCGAATTCGATTCTGAGGGTATCACCGACAGAAAGCTCTGAACCGGCTTTGGCGAGCTTACCGTTTATGAAGACACGCCCCTGATCACAGGCCTCCTTCGCAACGGTACGCCGTTTTATCAATCTGGAGTTTTTGAGAAATTTGTCGACTCTCATAATAAATCAGCCTTTCTTTAACCTATAATGAGCATAAGGTTAAATATAATATGGGCATGTATTACCCGTATTATCAATCATATTTTCTCATTTTAACCGCATTTTGTCAATGAGAATAAGCTTTAAGTATTCATTCCACAGGTACATAGTACTCTACGTCGCCTACAGAAATCAATCCGAGCGTCCTGTTCCCCTCTCAATTCGGGATATTTCATATCGTCAGCCGCCTCAACGAGATTTAACCTTTTCGTATATTAGCAAGAGACTTCATAATCCTCTCAGCCAAGGCCAAAAGTCTGTCACCTTTCGGCAGACGCCTCAGTTCTTCCGGCTCTATAGCCCGGAGAACAAGAATCATTACCGCATATATGCAGGCTGCGACAGCTATTGCAAGCAAGCAGCTTATCGCATTGCTCTTTAATATCGCAAACAACAGCTTATATACAATAAGTGCGGAAACGCCCGTAACAAGCGAAGCGATAAGCGGTCTTATATAAGTCAGTCCTATATCGAAAGTCACACCCTGCACACGTTTCACATCCCTTATATTGAGTGCGGTCGCCACAAGATAGCAGACGATTGTACCTATCGACGCTCCGTTTACATTGAGAGCGGGAATACCGACGAGCATGTAGGTGAGTATTACTTTGAACACCAAACCTATTGCCAGATTTTTGACCGGCAGCATCTGCTTGTCAATTCCCTGAAGTGCTCCCGTGAGGGTGACAAGCGGGCTCATGAAAATTATGCTGACAGACATAATCGCGAACACAACCGCGGTATCCTTTACTTCAGCCGCCTGCATAGGATAGAGAAGCAAAAGAATCGGATAAGCGAGAGAAATCATGCCTATTGCGGTAGGAAAGCCGATTATCATCGTTGCTCTCATAGCGAATCGCATATTATCTTTTACCGCAGCATCATCCCTGAGGCTATATGACGCCGCTATGGCCGGAACCAAGCTCATGACTATCGCCTGAATCAGCACCTGCGGCATGCCGACAAGCGAAGCGCAGTATCCGCCGAGCTGACCGAAGAGAACTCTCGATTCCGCAAGCGTGAAACCTACCGCCTGAAGCCTTCTCATAACGAGCACGGAATCGACGGCGCTTATCAAGGGATATATGCATGCCCCGATTGTGATAGGGATAGATATAATAAGTATCTCTTTTACTATTTTTTGCCAAGACTCTTTTACATAATGGGATTTATTTCTGTTAATCTGTCTGAATATGATATCGCGGCTTAACAGATATATCGCAACTGCAACGAGAAGCCCCATTCCGGCACCGGCAGTCGAGCCGAATATGGCACCTGCGGCAAACTTATCGAAGCCCGACTTAATCAAGGTGTATCCGAGCGCAAGCCCCACCCCTACTCTGAATAATTGCTCAATTATCTGCGAAATGGCGGTCGGGTTCATGTTTTGTCTGCCCTGAAAATATCCCCTGTACGATGCCATGACAGGCACTATAAAAAGCGACGGTGCAATAGCCTGAAGGGCATACCTTGTCCCCGGATTTTTGAGGACGGCATTCTCGATGAAACCCGCACCAAGATGAACAACAAAAAACGAAAACAACCCTATCGCTCCCATCAGCCACACGGATATTTCAAATACCCTGTGCGCGCCGCCGTAATTCCTGACGGCAGATCTCTCCGATATCATTCTCGATATCGCAACCGGTATGCCCGCCGTACTCAAGAGCAAAAAAAAGGTATAAATAGGGTAAACCGAGCTGTAGTACGACATCCCCGTCGCACCGACCCAGTTCGTGAGCGGAATTCTGAAGAACATTCCCATAACTTTGACAAGAAGCCCTGCCACTCCGAGAATCACCGCACCCTTTAGAAATGTATTTGTTTTCTTTTCAGTCATAATCCTCACCGAATTTTCCATGCGGCAATTCATGCCGCAATCCGTCCTCGTGCTAAAATTTTTATGCCGCAATCCGCACTGCGATTTCCTTTGATATCTTTACTGCAAAAAATCCCATTCCTTTACAGCTTGTCAATCAAGTTCATCTACAGCCTGCCAAGCACGCTTTCGGTTGCCTTTGCAGCCTCGCACATAATCTTCTCCACGTCGATAGTCATGTATTCACCGTCCCGATAGAGAACCCTTCCGTTGCACATGGTCATCTTTATATCCCGACTCGAAGCGGAATACACTAAATTGTTAAGCATATCGTGAACCGGAACCATATTAGGCACGTTCACGTCAATCATCATGAGGTCAGCCTTGAAGCCTTCCTTCATAAGCCCTGCATCATGTCTCCCCTGTGCCAAAGCACCCGCCCTCGTCGCCGCATAAAGACACTGTTTAGGCGTGACAGCCGTCGGGTCATTGTAGTACATCTTTGAAGCTACCGCGAAACACTTCATTTCCTCAAAAAAATCGAGCGAGTTGTTCGAGCTGACAGAATCGGTGCCGATAGCCACATTGATTCCCTTATCGAGAAGCTTCGGCACATTGCATACGCCAGAAGCAAGCTTCATATTGGAGAGTGTGTTTGAAGCCACATTTACATTCTTCGCTTTTAATATGGCAATATCCTCGTCATCTACCCAAATGCAGTGCGCCGCCAAAGTCGGCATGTCAAACATGCCGAGGCTGTCGAAATATTTTACGGGGGTCAATCCGTTTCGTCTTGCTTTGCATTCTTCGTGTTCCGACAGGGATTCCGACACATGAACATGCATGATTGCCCCGACCTCCTTACCGTATTCCACTACCGCCTTAACCGCTTCGGGAGTTGAAGTGTACTCGGCATGAATGCATACGTCCATTTTAATACGCCCCGACTCCGTTCCATGATATTTCTCAAAACTGTCTCTCATCTCTATAAGACGAGGCGACTCCCAAGGGTCACTGTCGTCAAAGAATGAAATGCCTCGAGAGAGATTCCCTTTCGAGCCTGCGGCTATATACGCAGCCGCCATATCGTCCATAAAATAGTACATATCCGAAGTCGAAACTATGCCGTACTTAAGGCTCTCCGCTATCGAAAGAAGCGTACCGTAATATACCGCATTAGAATCAAGCTGATCCTCAAACGGAAAAATCTTCTTAAAGAGCCAGTCATTTAAGTTCATATTCTCCGCATAGCCGCGTAAAAGCGACATCGGTGAGTGCCCATGAGCGTTATAGAAAGCCGGCATCAGTAATTTACCGTTGCCATCTACAGTTTCTCCGAAGTCACCCTCCGGCAAAGAATCCCCGATGAAGCTTATGCGGTCGCCTTCGATTGCAACATACATATTGTCTTTTACTTCAAAATCCTCATTTATTATTTTTATTTTCTTAAAAAGCATAGCCTGTCCTCCGAAATTTAAATGTCATCCCTGTTTTCATAGAGTATTTCGAGCATGCCTATGATATCTGTAAGCATGGCGAGGTCTGTTGTCTTAAGTCTTAAATACGGCTTGATACCGTTATGCAGATGGATATTTTGTCCCAATTTGTCATAAAGTCCGAGCACACCCTTAGGCGTAATACTGTGTTTGTCGAAGAAATTCAGTATATAATAGGAAGCCTCCGGTGTTTTATTTTTTTTCGAATTAAGCACCGCCGGCCCGATATCGGCTTTGAGCCTGTGAATCCTGCTCACCCCTAATTCCTCCGCCAAATATCTGATGTATGCGACTTTGAGGAGGTTCATTGTTTCCTTAGGCACATCTCCGAACCTGTCTATAAGCTCATCGATTATCTCCGCCTCATCCTCAGCGGACTTTACGGCTGATATTCTCCTGTACATATCCAGCTTCTGAGCTTCATCCGAAATGTAACTGCTCGGAATATATGCGGAAACATTGATTTCTATCTTGGTCTCTTCCCTATCCTCGCTTACGGTTTCGCCTTTAAGGTTGCGAATCGCATTATCGACCATTTTACAGTAGAGGTCGTAACCTATGTTCATCATATGCCCCGACTGTGCCGTCCCGAGCATGTTTCCCGCTCCTCTAATTTCGAGGTCTTTCATAGCCACCTTGAAGCCGGCACCGAACTCGGTGAACTCCCTGATTGCTTTGAGCCTTTTTTCCGCGGTTTCGGAAAGAACCTTATCCCTCTTATACATGAGATAGCAGTACGAAAGCCTGTTCGACCTTCCCACGCGCCCCCTCAGCTGATATAGCTGCGAAAGTCCGTATCTGTCGGAATCCAGAATTATCATCGTATTCGCATTCGGTATGTCAAGACCGGATTCAACTATCGTAGTAGCTATCAGAACATCCGTTTCGCCGTTTATGAAATCGAGCATAACATTTTCAAGCTGACGTTCACTCATCTGTCCGTGACCTACCGCGAATCTCACATCCGGCATCATATTTTCTAATTTTGCTGCGATTTGAGATATTCCCGCAACCCTGTTGTATATGACGAAAACCTGTCCGCCTCTGCCGATTTCCCTCTCTATGACATCTCTTATAAGTTCATCATCCTGTTCGAGTACATAAGTTTGAACGGGGTATCTCTCCTCGGGCGGTTCCTCGATTATACTCATATCCTTTATGCCTGTAAGCGACATGTTGAGGGTTCTCGGTATAGGTGTGGCAGATAGTGTGAGGACATCAACATTCGCCCTGTATTTTTTGATTGTCTCCTTGTCATCCACTCCGAAGCGCTGCTCCTCATCAACGACTAAGAGTCCCAAGTCCTTGAACTTGACATCCTTGGAGAGAAGTCTGTGCGTCCCCACGACAAAGTCAACGCTCCCTATAGCGAGATTTTCGATTATCTTATCCTGTTGTTTTTTTGTCTTGAAACGCGAAAGAACGTCCACTTTAACAGGGAAGCTTTCGAATCTTTCTTTTAAGGTATAATAGTGCTGGTTTGCCAATATTGTCGTAGGCACCAGCATGGCAGCCTGTTTTCCGTCCGCAAGGCATTTGAAAATTGCACGTGCGGCAACCTCGGTTTTCCCGAAGCCGACGTCTCCTAAAAGGAGCCTGTCCATAACGAGAGGCCTTTCCATGTCCGCTTTGATTTCTTCAGCCGCTCTCAGCTGGTCGTCCGTTTCGGTAAACGGAAAAGAATCCTCGAACTCCTTTTGCCAAACGGTATCCTTCCCGAAAGGATAGCCGCTCGAAGACGCCCTCTTCGCATATAGCTCTATGAGCTCGCCGGCCATTTCATTTATGGCGGCTTTCGCCTTTGACTTGGTCAGCTTCCATTCGCCGCCCGACAGTTTATTTATCTTAGGGACGCTGTCATCGCCGCCTATATACTTTCTGACTATATCCATCTGCTCGACAGGAACATAGAGCATATCCTGCCCGGCATATTTAATCTTGATATAGTCGCGGATTTTTCCCTCGATTGAGAGCTGGTTGATGCCCTCGAAACGCCCTATGCCGTGATACTCATGAACGACATAGTCACCCTCATGAAGATCCGAAAAAGATACGAGGCTTTTCCCCTTATCTCCGTACCTTCTCCTCTTGGAAGTTTTTTTCCTTGCAAAAATATCGTTTTCGGATATCCATACTCTCTTTTCATCAGGATAGTCGATGCCTTGGGTAAGATTCCCTATCCGAAAGTTAATCTTTTCCAAATGCGGCAAAAGCTCATCGCTTCTTTCGACAAACTCCCTCATATTGTCAAGCTTTTCCCTGCTGCAGAGCAAAAGATTTACTTCATAGCCTTTTTTGAGGTAGGCTTTAAGCTCCGCCTCAAAAACGTTCATTTTGCCGTTAAAGCTGAGCGGTTGCCGAGAGTTGACATTATATATTTTATCTAAACCGTCCACACCCCTTATCTTTTTCGGAATCGGTGTGAATATAGCTATGTCTTTGACGGAATTCGCAGACGAAAAAACCTTCATGAAGTCCTTCGTGCCGCTTATCATCTCGATATCTCTCGGTACGACCTGTCCTCTCGAAAGCATCGTTTCAAAATCGGCTTCCGCTTCACTGTCTTTAAGCTCCAACAGTTCATAAATCCTGTCGGGGTCGTCGATTATTATCCCTCCGTCTTTTATATAATCCCAAAGATATTCAGTGCTGTCATAAAAATAGCCTAAATGGATGTCTCCTATCGTCATATTGCCGAAGCTGAGTACCCTTTCGGCAAACTCGTCTCTCGTCTTAATTACATTCTCGGCTGCAATCTCTAAAAGCTCCGCCGTGCCGTCCTCATCTTTTCCGCCCGTTTCCTTAAGAAGCTTCTCCGACTTTTTTTTAAGTGAGTCAGCATATTTCGTATATTCCGTTTTGATGTTTTCGATTCCCTTTAGATAGAAGCTCTCGCTTCCGACTATCTCATTTGCCGGATAGATGCTGACAGAACTGATATTCTTAACGGAACGCTGGCTCAGAGGCTCAAATTTCCTTATTGAATCAACTTCATTGCCAAAAAATTCAATTCTATACGGGTTTTCAGAGTCGGGAGTAAATACGTCGATTATGCCTCCCCTTATACTGAACTGTCCCCTGCCCTCTACGATACCGTATCTCTCATAACCGAGCATTGTAAGTTTCTCGGCAATAAGCGAGAAGTCGGTCTCCTCGCCAACCGAAAGCCTAAGCTCATGCTTCTCGGTAGAGCTTTGAGGTGGCAGGTGCTTTATGGCGGCTGAAACCGGTGATATTATAATCACG
>CAYFQR010000045.1:0-7263 GCA_964345365.1 uncultured Oscillospiraceae bacterium | reverse complement strand
CGTGCGACTATTTTGCCTTCGCAGGCTCGGCAAAATCGCACATGGCTGAATTATATCATGTAAACATGATATAATATTTACAAAGTAAATATTATATGGAATTTCATCGCCGTGCGATTATTTATGATAAAAATATAAGGAGGTTGCCCGATGTCAATTTATTCATACAAGATATTTTTAGAGGTTGTAAATAACGGCAGTTTCGTTAAAACTGCCGAAAAGATGAACCTCTCTCCGTCCGCAATCAGCCACGCTGTTAAAGGAATCGAAAAAGAGTTCGGCTTCCCGCTTTTCATCAGAAATCGTGCAGGCGCCGTGCTTACTGAAAACGGTGAAAGGCTTCTCCCTTATATCACATCCCTTATTACAGCGGAAGAGAATATAATTCAGGAAATAAACCGAATCAATATGCGCGACAGCGGCACGGTAAGAATAGGCCTTTTCGGCTCCGTCGCTTCCAACTGGTTCGTTAAAATACTCAAAAGCTTCGCAAAAAAATACCCTGACGTCGATGTTGTAATCTATCAGGGTTCATATATGGACGTTATTAAGTGGCTCGAGCAAAAAACCGTCAACCTCGCTTTCACGACAGACCAACTCACCGAAAACATGAACTTCCTGCCTCTTCGCGAAGACCCTCTCATCTGTATTGCACCGCATGACTATCTGCCGCAGAATAAATTTATCGTCACATTCAACGACCTTAAGAATAATGATATTATCATAAACCGCGAATGTCATGCTTATGATGCTAAAAGTTTCCTTTCGGAACACGGTGTTCAGGTCAGCACTTTCTATGATAAGATAGAGCACCCGACACTCTTCGCCATGGTCAAGGAGGGAATGGGGCTTTGTATTGTGCCTGAGCTTGTCGGGCTTGCAGCTCCACCTTCGCTGAAGAAGTACTGCATTGAGGGCGACCCTAAAAGAATTATAGGTTTGACTTTTGCCAACCCTAAAATGATTTCCCCTCTCGCACAGCTGCTGAGAGACGAGATAGTATCGTATCTTACCACGGTGTAATTTGTTTCGTATATGATTCTAATTACCAAAACTAAATTTTAATATTTTTTACATTTTCTAACCAAAATATCAAAAAAGCCCGAAACAGGGCTTTTTTGTTAGAAAAATTTATGTTTTTTGAAATTGGCTGTTAATTATTGTCAGTCTCGGTTTTTCTACCGTCAATTACAGTATATGCGATAACTGCCGCTATTATCAGTGACGCGCCGACAAGTGCACCTCTTCCGGGCACCTCGTGGTAAAACAACGCCACCCATATAGGATTTAATATAGGTTCTATCATACTGATAAGAGATACCTCTACGCCGCTTATGAGCGCGGATGCTCTGCCGTAAAGCGCATACGGTATTCCCATCTGTACAAGCCCTAAGAATATGACGAGCACTATAGGCAGCCAATATATCTCGGCTTTGTCGGTGAAAACATACCCTATAGGTATACCTATAGCCGCAAGTGCCAGGTGCCCGACCACGAGTCCCGTCATTCTTTCTCCCGCTTCCTTGATTTCTCCCGTTAGCGCATACATAAGTCCCATGAAAAATCCCGAAGCGGTTGCAAATATATTTCCCGCCATTCCCAAAGGGCTCATTTTATCCATGAAAAACAGAACAACGCCTATACATGCCACAAGCACGGTCAAAATTTCATGCGTCTTGAGCTTTCGCTTAAGCACGAACGTTGTGACAATGAGCACGAAGATAGGTGCGGTGTATTGAAGAACTATCGCATTGGCTGCGGTAGTCATTTTGTTTGCAGAAACGAAAAGTATTACATTCGTGAAGGTTAAAAAAGCTATGCCCATGGATTTTTTGCTGATTTTCATCTTGTATCCGGACATCCTCATGGACAAGTAGACAACAAGAGCGGAAAACACGCCTCTACCCCCAGCTATCAAAAGAGGGCTCCATATCATATATTTCATAACCAGCCCGCTGACGCTCCAAAGAACGCCGCAGGCCAGCATCATCAGTTCGCCTCTGCGCTTATCTGACATTCTGACTTCCATTTTTTGATTAAAACTTCTTTACAGGGCAGCCGTAATTATCGCCATTTTGTAAACCTCCTCCGCATCGCAGCCTCTTGAAAGGTCGTTGATAGGAGCGTTCAGTCCCAAAAGTATAGGGCCGTAAGCATCATAGCCGCCCAACCTCTGTGCAATCTTATAGCCGATGTTGCTTGCTTCAATAATCGGGAAGATGAAGCAGTTCGCATGACCTGCAACCGGTGACCCCGGGAATTTCAGTGCGCCGACCACCGGTGAAACGGCTGCGTCGAACTGCATTTCGCCGTCAATGGCAATCTCGGGATGAGTTTCTTTAACTATTTTAGTGGCTTCCGCCGAAAGAGCTACCGTGCCGCCTTTGCCGGAACCTTTTGTAGAGAAGCTGAGCATTGCAACCTTAGGGTCAAGTCCGAATATCTCCGCACATTTAGCGACTTCTACTGCGACTTCCGCTAATTTTCGGGCACCGGAGAAAACAACATTGCCGTCTTTATCCAAATCATCCTTGTAGTCAATGTTTATGGCACAGTCTCCCATGGCAAGGGTTCTGAACTCTTCCGGCCCGAAATCACGATTCATGATAAATACAGAGGATACAAGATGAGCACCCGGTTTTGTCTTAATGAGTTGAAGCGCCGGGCGAATCGTGTCGGCAGTCGAATAGGTCGCTCCGCCGAGCAGGCAATCAGCCTTGCCGAGCTTAACGAGCATCGTACCGAAATAGTTCCCCTTGAGCAGAAAGTCTTTGCACTCTTCCGAAGAGAGTTTGCCCTTTCTGAGTTCAACCATCATATCAACCATTTCCTGCATACCCGCGTATTTTTCAGGGTCAAGAACTTCAGCCTTGCTGATATCGAGTCCGTCTTTAGCTGCGGCAGCCTTTACTTCGTCTTCTTTTCCAACGAGTATAACGTCCATGAGACCTTCTTTGAGAAGCCTATCTGCAGCATAGAGAATACGCGCATCACCGCCTTCCGTAAAAACGATGGTTTTTTTTTCGCTCTTTAACTTTTTAATCAATTTTTCAAACATTTTTCCCTCCGATAATAGTAAACTTTTTACACTGAAATTTAGTTTACCACTATCAAATATTGATTTCAAGATTTATCTCTCACAATTCCTCTTTTATCGCTTCAATAAGTTTCATATTGTCATCGTGTGTGCGTACGCCGATCCTGTACCAATGTCCGTCAAGACCGTTATAATTATCGCAGCCTCTTATCATGATGCCTTTTTTCATCAAGTCCTCTTTCAGTCCTTTGCGGGTCTTGAACAGCAAATAATTCGCTTCTCCGAATATCACTTTGTCAGCAAGAGCCCCCAATTCATTCAAGAGATATGTCTTCTCTATCATAGTGAGCTCACGCACCTTGTATCTATAATCCTTTTCGCCGAGAGCGGCGATTCCCATCTCCTCGGCTATTGAAGAAACGGGCCATGCCTGTGTAACTATTCGCATTTTTTCTATAAGTCCCGCATCGGAAGAAATCGCATATCCGAGTCTGGCACCTGCCATTGCATACATTTTAGTGAATGACTTCAAAATAATCAGGTTGTCATAATGGTTAATACAGTCAACCAAGCTGTGTTTCTCCGGCTCATCCAAAAAATCGTTAAAGCATTCATCCACAAGGACTCTGACATTATATTCCTTTGCTCTTTCGAGTATCCTCATCAGAAGTCCCCTGTCTGTCGTCACCCCCGTCGGATTATTAGGCTCACATAAAAAAACCATATCTAAACTGTTATCAATGATTTCGAGTATATCATCATTAATTCTGAAGCCGTCATCCTCTTTAAGTGTATGATGCTTCACCTTGCACCCTATCGTAGACAGAGCTTCCTCATATTCTGCGAATGTAGGGGCTGTAACCAAGGCATTTTTAGGTTTAACGGCAGTGACAAGTCTATATACAATATCCGCCGCACCGCTCCCTACTATAAAACATTCAGGGCTTATGCCATAATCTCCGGCAAGAGCTGCCCTAAGTCTTCTCGAGAGCGGGTCAGGATATCTGTCAAGCGTTTCGAGCGATTTTATTGCAGCTTCTCTCAAGCTGTCAGGAAGTCCGAGCGGGCTTACATTGGCAGAAAAATCAAGTGCTTCCCTACCGTATTTTTTCATATATCCTACCCAGTCTCCGCCATGTATCAAATTATCTTTCATTTTTTCCCTCTAAATTTTTAGACTATAACGCCGACATCACAAAATATCGGCAGTGCGGTTATACGCCTTGTCAATTATTTAAGCGATCGGCAACAGCTATGAGGCCTACCTTAGTTTAGGTTATTATTGATACGACCATCAACCTGACTGCCATAAATATTACAAGTGCGAGTAATGCGCCGACATGCATAATCCTGTCCGTTCTCTTAATGTCTTTTGCCTCTACCGGTCTTTTTTTATCTCCGATATACGGTTTGTCTATCTGTTTGCCGAAGTACTGTGCGGGGCCGGCTAATTGAATGCCCAGCGCTCCGGCACATGCAGATTCGGTCTGGGCGGAGTTCGGACTTGCGTGGTTATATCTGTCTCGTTTCCAGATTCTATATGCACCTGCCATGTCGTATCCCGCCATCCCGGATGAAACAATCCATATAAATGCCGCTATCCTCGCCGGTATAAAATTAAATATATCGTCAATCCTTGCGGCAGGTCGACCGAAAAACATATATTTTTCATTCTTGTAGCCAACCATGCTGTCCATGGTATTCACCGCCTTATACATCAGTGCGAGCGGTGCACCGAATATGGACATATACATGATAGGCGCTATGATGCCGTCTGTGAAGTTCTCAGCTACCGTCTCTATCGCGGCTTTTATTATTTCCTCATACGTAAGATGAGATGTGTCTCTGCCTACAACCCTCGCTACTGCAACTCTCGCATCTTCGATGCTCCCCTCTTTTAGTGTCCTGTATATATTGGCTGCCTCTTTATTAAGATCTTTTATTGCGATACACTGCCAACACCACCATGCCTGAACGAGTCCGAAAAGGAACGGGCTGATTTTGAAGAAAAGCACTGATATCAGAAGTGAAACAGTAAAGCTCGCGCCCATTATGATTATAGCCATGATAAGTCCCGCATAATACTCTCCTTTGTCTGTATTCGGGAAAAACCTTCTCAGCTTTTTCTCAAAAAACGGGATAATTTTCCCGATGATGACAACGGGATGCGGAATTATCGAAGGGTCACCAAATATGAGGTCAGCGATAAAAGCTATAGGTATTATTGCAGTAATAATCAGCGCAGCACTCATTTTTTCCTCCCCCGAACATCTATATAATTTCTTATGACATACGAATATTATAGAATATTTCACCCTCGTTTCCCTTCGGAATCGAAAGCTCTTTATGCTTTTTACTCATAAACAAAATCTCATTTTACATTATAATGCCTGAATTCATAATTGTCCACATATTAAAGTTTTCAACATGAGAGTCAGCCCCCCCCGATTAACATTTCTAATAAATTAAAAGCAATAATAAAATAACCCTCTTTGCTGAATTAATTTTAACATAGAGGGTTATATCTTGCTATATTAAATTACAAGGTTTTAGTCGGGTTACATTCCCATCTGTTTAGCAACTTCTTCAGCGAAGTCTTCTTCTTTCTTTTCGATTCCCTCGCCCACTTCAAATCTGAGCATTTCAACCACTTGGATTGACTTGCCGATTTCTCCTGCAACTGACTCAACATACTGAGCAACAGTCATGTCGCCGTTCTTAACGAACTTCTGGTCTACAAGGCAAGCTTCTTTGAGGATTGCCTTTATCTTGCCCGGGATGATTCTGTCGAGCATTGCTTCAGGCTTACCTTCTTCGATGAGCTGCTGTTTGGCGATTTCGGTCTCGTGAGCGAGCCATACAGGATCTACGCCTGTTTCGTCCACGAAGCTAGGATTCATGGAAGCAACCTGCATTGCAACGTCCTTACCGCAAACGGCAACTTCTTCATGAGCAGCCTCTGTCTTAAGACCTACGATAACACCAATCTGCCCCAGGTTATGAATATATCCCGTATAAACGACACCCGGAGTTGCGAGTCGCTTGATTCTTCTTACAGACATGTTCTCTCCGATTTTGGCAATCTTGGCATTTATTGCTTCTGTGACCGTAGAATCTTCATACGGCATCGCTCTGAAATCCTCGATGTCATCGGATTTTGCGGAAAGAGCAAGAGTCGCCATATCGTCAACGAATGCCACGAATTCTTCATTCTTGGAAACGAAGTCCGTTTCAGAATTGACCTCAACCGCAGCGGCAACCTTGTTACCCTCGCCGAAAGCGAGTCTTACAAGACCCTCCGCAGCGATTCTACCTGCCTTTTTGGCAGCTTTGGCAAGCCCTTTTTCTCTAAGGTAATCAATTGCCTTTTCCATGTTGCCGTCGCACTCTACAAGAGCGTTCTTGCAGTCCATCATTCCTGCGCCTGTGGTTTCTCTTAATTCCTTAACCATTGATGCTGTAACAGCCATTTTGTACCTCCCGAATTATTCTTCTGTTTCTTCAACTGCTTCTTCTGCTTCTTCTACTTCTCCAGCTTCAGCTGTTTCTTCAACTGCCGGAGCATAAGATTCGCCCTGATTGGCTTCGATAACGGCGTCAGCCATTCTGCCTACAATCAGCTTAACCGCACGTATAGCGTCGTCGTTTGCTGGGATTATATAGTCAACATCGTCAGGGTCGCAGTTGGTATCAACGATACCGAAAATAGGAATACCGAGGATTCTCGCTTCCTTGACAGCGATTCTTTCTTTCTTAGGGTCTACAACGAAGATTGCTCCCGGCATACCTTTCATTTCTTTGATTCCGCCAAGGAACTTCTCAAGTTTTTCGGCTTCGGCTCTGAGCTTGATTACTTCTTTCTTAGATAATTTGTCAAAAGTTCCGTCTTCTTCCATTTCATCGATTTCATAAAGACGTTCAATTCTCTTGGAAATCGTCTTGTGGTTTGTGAGCATTCCGCCGAGCCATCTCTCAGATACGAAATACTGTCCGCATCTTGCGGCTTCGTCTTCGATAGCCTGCTGTGCCTGCTTCTTTGTCCCTACGAAAAGAATCGGTTTTCCCTCTGCAGCGATTTCTTTCATCGCCACATAAGCTTCCTCAATCTTCTTAACAGTTTTCTGTAAGTCGATGATGTAAATCCCGTTTCTTTCGGTGAAGATGTAAGGAGCCATTTTAGGGTTCCATCTTCTTGTCTGGTGTCCGAAGTGAACACCTGCTTCGAG
>CAYFQR010000044.1:4709-8363 GCA_964345365.1 uncultured Oscillospiraceae bacterium | reverse complement strand
CTCCTCCGCAGTCATCGGACGGATAGTTGTAATAGGAGCGGGCATTAACAAGGAAGCTGTCAGAGAGCTTTTAGGGTTATAAGGGGGAAACAGAATGAAAGAGATACCGGTATATCTTTTCACGGGTTTTCTTGATTCCGGGAAGACGACCTTCATACAGGAAACTTTTGAGGATTCGTCTTTTAACGACGGTGAAAAGGCTCTGCTTATTGTTTGCGAAGAAGGCGAGGAAGAATATAGAGCCGATAGATTTGCATACAATAATGTTGAGATTGTATATTTTGACAGGGAAGAATTACTCACATATAGGAGACTTAAGGAACTTGCCGAAAAGTCACTTGCGGAAAAGATTGTTATCGAGTATAACGGTATGTGGATGCTGGATGCTCTCTATAACAATATGCCTGAAAATTGGCTTGTATATCAGGAAATGCATTTTGCGGACAGCAGAAGCTATGAGCAGTACAATATCAACATGAGGCAGCTCGTCTACGATAAGCTCAAATCCGCAGGTTCGGTAATCTTCAAACATTTCGAAAGGGACGGCGATAAGATGCCGCTTCACAGGATTGTCCGTCAGGCAAACCGCAGGTGTGACATCATATATGAATACGAAAACGGTGAAGTGGAGCTCGATAATATAGAGGACCCGCTTCCGTTCGATATCGATGCACCTGTTATAAGAATCGAAGACAATGACTATGCTATGTGGTATGCCGACATCAACGAAAACGAAGACAAATACTACGGGAAGACGATTAAAGTAAAGGGCAGGACATTGCTCGGAGGCAGTCTTAAAGATGATGAGTTCGTAATCGGCAGACATATAATGACATGCTGTATCGAAGATATACAGTTCGGCGGTCTTGTCGCTACGTATGAGCCGGAATATTTTCCTGAATTGGTGCCGGGAGGCTGGGCGGTCGTTACCGCCGAAATAACGGGTGAATACAATGATATGTACGGTTCAAAAGGGCCAGTACTCCATGTCAAAGAGATAATTTTGACTCAACCGCTTGAAGAAGAAGTCGCAACTTTTTATTAAACAAAGGAGTTATCATTATTATGAATGCGGAATTAAAGCAGAGAATAAGAAACGAAAGAGGCGAGGTGCTTATTAAATCGGCAGAGGATGCCGCCATGATTATCGAGGACGGCATGGTAGTCGGAATCAGCGGTTTCACCAATGCGGGCTACCCTAAAGCCGTTCCTCACGCACTTGCGGAATCCGTTAAAAACGGTTTGCGAAAAGTTAAAATCAATCTGTATTCCGGAGCCTCGGTGGGCCCGGAGGTAGATACGGAGCTTGTTGCCGCAGGCATAATCAAGAAGAGGATTCCGTATCAGACGAACAGCATAATGCGTGATGCCATCAACAGCGGAAGCGTCGATTATATCGACATGCATCTCGGTCGTTCCGCTGAGTTTGTTCAGCAAGGTTTCATTAAAAAACCCGACATCGCACTCGTTGAGGCACTTGCAATTACCGAGGACGGCCATCTTGTTCCGACAACTTCCGTAGGTAATTCACCTGCTTATGTCAAATATGCGGATAAGGTCATTGTCGAGCTTGCAGTTAAAAAGCCGCTTGAGCTTGAGGGAATGTCTGATATATATATGTCCGGGCTTCCGCCTGAGAGAAAAGCCATTCCGCTCAATCATCCTGCGGACAGGATAGGCACGCCTTATATTGAATGCGGCTGGGACAAGATTGCGGCAATAGTTATAAGCGAATATGATGACCTTATGAGACCGCTTGCGGATATTTCCGAGGATTCACGAAAAATCGGCGGACATATAATAGAGTTTTTTGAAAAAGAAGTGGAAGAGGGCAGGCTCGGCAGTTCGCTTCTTCCTATTCAGTCGGGTGTGGGCTCCGTCGCAAATGCGGTGCTTTACGGTTTAGGGGATTCGAGCTTTGAGGGGCTTACATGCTTCACCGAGGTTGCACAGGACTCGATGCTCGAGCTTGTGAAGAGCGGCAAGGCAACCGTCGCTTCGTGTACGGCATTGGCTCCTTCGCCGGAGGGATTGATTGAGTTTTTTGAAGACATCGACTTTTATAAAGAACATATTATTTTCAGACCGCAGGAGGTTTCAAATGCGATGGAAGTTGCCCACAGGCTCGGACTCATAGCGATGAATACCGCTCTCGAGGTTGACATCTACGGTAACGTTAACTCCACTCATGTACTCGGCAAGAAAATAATGAACGGAATCGGCGGTTCGGGAGATTTTTCGAGGTCGGCTTCACTTGTAATATTCACCACATCATCTATAGCTAAGGACGGTGATATTTCATCGATAGTTCCGATGTGTCCGCATGTAGACCATACGGAGCATGAGGTACACGTGATAGTCACCGAGCAGGGTTACGCGGACCTCAGGGGACTTTCTCCGAAGGAAAGGGCGAGAGTGATAATCGAAAACTGCGCTCATCCTGTCTATAGAGATAAACTCATGGATTATTTCGAGAGGGCATGCAAGCAGTCACCTTGTCAGACACCTCATATTTTGGACGAAGCGCTGTCATGGCACTCGAAGTTTGAAAAGACGGGTACAATGAAATAGAAACAAAAGAAAATGCGGCTGCAACAAGTGCAGCCGCGGGATAATTGCGCTCAGGAACGGTGATTATTCCTCTATTTTGCTGTAAGCGTCGAGGATAGCGTCCTTAATTCTGTTTCTTGTCTCGGATGTAAGAGGGTGAGCGATGTCTCTGTAGTCGCCTTCGCCCATTTTTTTGTTAGGCATTGCGATGAAAAGACCGTTTTGACCATCGATTATCTTGATGTCATGAACAACGAATTCATCATCAAATGTAATCGATGCGATTGCTTTGAGCTTGCTTTCTTCTCCTACCTTGCGGATTCTCACGTCAGTAATATTCATATAATAATTCCTTTCCTGTTGCTAAAAATAAATTTTGAAAGCCTGTAACAATCTTATTATAAAGCAATGTTAAAAAAAACACAATATAAAAATCGAATTATTATATGTTTTTATTGAAATTCACAAAATTTCTATCGTTTAGCAGTACCTTTTTTAGTCTTTATTTCATATTTGACAGAGAAATTATTTTTTGCAAAACATCACATTTTTCAGGGTTATCTGCAGTATTAAATATTTCATATATCAGATGTTATTTTCGCAAAAAATCTCATCGTTCGGGAGTACCGTTATTAGTCTGTCCTCCAAGGAAACGTCTCCCAAATAGACTATACTTGTGTACTTTTCGATTTTTTTCTTTTCGGGTTTAAGACCGACGATGGCGATTCCCGTACCGATTATGCTTCCGCCGAATTCGGCTATCATATCGCTTATGCCGATAACAGAGCCGCCGCCTCTCATAAAGTCATCTATGATGATTACTTTTGCGCCCGGCTCTATAGCGCGTTTGCTCATGGACATCTTCTGAAGTCTGTCATAGGAACCTGAAAAGTAGTTTATACTTACGGTAGAGCCTTCTGATATTTTCGCCTCTCTCCTGATTACGACTAAAGGAAGGTTGAGGAGATGTGCGACATTGTAGGCGAGGGGAATGCCTTTGGTTTCTACGGTAGCGATATAGTCCGCCTTACAGTCTCTGAACTTCCTTGCAAATACTCTTGCGAGACGTTGAACCAGGTTGTGATCGTAGAAGATGTCGGAGGT
>CAYFQR010000044.1:0-4699 GCA_964345365.1 uncultured Oscillospiraceae bacterium | reverse complement strand
ATATATAAAATTGCCGCCGAGAAGTCTTGAGGAATCACGGAGTCTGTCACAGAAGTCGGCTTGAAGCTCTATTATTTCGTTATCGGATATATCGGGAACATATCTGACACCGCCTTTGGCGCCCGGAATGGTTTCAAGATACCCCATACCTGTATGCTCTATGGCCTTAGAGGCGGCACGTATATCTTCGGATATACTGGATTTTGCACAGCCGAATCTGTCACAGAAATATTGCAGTCTATATGCCTGCATAGGGGTTTCCGACAGAATTTTTATTATGGCACCGACTCTTTCAGTACGTTTCATGTTAATTCCTCCTTTTTGTTCGTGCTATATGGATATATTACATCGCAGATATTGTTTTTGTCAATGAAAACAATTCTCTCAATATGTCTGCAGTCAATAGTAACAATTCTTTCATTATGTGTGGAATTGAGAAAAAAATTATGATATAATAGCTGTGTATTGACAGAATTACTTACTATCGGAGGAAGAAAAATCGTGTTCGATTTACATGATTATCAAAATATACATGCAATCGGTATCGGCGGAATAGGGCTTAGCGCCATTTGCGAGATACTGTTATCGAGAGGATACAATGTTTCGGGTTCCGATATGAATGAATCCGAAATGACAAAAAGACTTGCACAGATGGGTGCAAGGATATATATAGGCCATAGGGAAGAAAACGTAGAAAACACTGACCTCATAGTTTATTCGGCGGCGATAGGTCATGACAATCCTGAGCTTTTCAGGGCTGAGGAGCTTGGCATACCTTGTTTGTCGCGTGCCGAGATGCTCGGGCAGCTTATGAGCGAGTACGAAAACAGCATTGCTGTTTCGGGAACTCACGGTAAAACGACTACCACCTCTATGGTTTCTTTAATTATGAAAAATGCCGGTATGGACCCGACGATTCTTATAGGGGGGAATCTGAGCGAAATAGGCGGCAACTGTCGTGTCGGTTCATCGGGATATTTTGTGACGGAAGCCTGTGAATATGTTGACAGTTTCCTCAGCCTTAAACCGAGGATAGAGATAATACTTAATATTGATTCGGATCATCTCGACTATTTCAAGGACATAAATCAGATAGTCAAGTCATTCGAAACTTTTGCGGGGCTCGTTCCCGAAGACGGACTCATCATCGCATACAGCGCCAATCCTTTCGTGAATCAGGTGGTGTCAAGGTATAAGAATGTAATAACATTCGGTCTCAATGACGACTGCACATTTTTTGCAAAAAACATCAGGTTCGACGAAAACGGCAATCCGGGGTTCGATGTGTACGGAGAAGAGGGTTTTTTGACGGAGATTCGGCTTTCGGTACCGGGCGAACATAATGTGTTAAACGCTATGGCGGCATTCGCGTGTACTCATGTCTTAGGTGCGGGCATCGATGTGATAAGGGATACTTTGGCAACCTTTAAGGGTACGGAAAGACGTTTCGACATAATCGGCACGGCATCTAACGGCGCAAAGATAGTGGATGACTATGCTCATCATCCGACGGAGATAAAAGCTACATTATCCGCCTCGAAAAATGTTCCTCATAACGAGCTTTGGGTTTGTTTCCAGCCGCATACTTATACAAGGACGATTGCACTCTTTGACGAGTTTGCGGATGCCTTTGATACGGTAGACCATCTCATAATTGCGGACATTTATGCCGCTCGTGAAAAAAACATATATAAGGTGTCTTCCGAGCAGCTTATGGATAAAATAAAGGAAACTCATCCCGACAAGGATGTCCTTTATATAGGGGATTTCGAGGAAATGGCGAATTATGTCAGGACTCATTCCAATAAGGGCGATATGGTAATTACCATGGGCGCCGGAGATATATATAAGGTCGGCGAAATGCTGCTTAAGGATGACAGAGGGTAAGGGTTAAATGTTGCCGGCGGGTGACAGAGAAACAATACTGCCGGCGGGTGACGGAGAATAAGGTAAGATTATGGAAAATTATATTGATGACAGCGTTAAAATAGGAGAGGGAACATTCATCGGCCCTTTCTGCGTGATAAAAGGGAACACGGTCATAGGCAAGAACTGCATTATTGACCAAAACTCAAGGATAGAGGACAGCATAATAGGCGATAATGTTCATATCATGAGCTCATATATAATCGGCTCCGAGGTCGGAGATGAGACAGAGGTGGGCCCGTTCGCATATATGAGACCCGGCAGCAAAGTCGGTAAGAGATGTAAGGTCGGAGATTTCGTCGAGATAAAAAACTCGATAATCGGTGATGACACTAAAGCTTCCCATCTTACATACATCGGTGATGCGGACTTGGGCTCCGGAGTCAATTTGGGTTGCGGCGTAGTATTCGTCAACTATGACGGCTCGAAAAAATATCGTACGGTGGTCGAAGACAATGCATTTATAGGCTGTAACTCGAACTTGATTTCGCCCGTGCGCATAGGCGAGATGAGCTACGTGGCTGCAGGCTCGACGGTGACGAGTGATGTGGAGCCCGGGGCTCTTTATATAGCAAGACCCGAACCGACAATCAAGCCGGACTGGGTAACGAAAAGCAAAAAATGGAATGGCAAAAAACAATCTGATAAATAACGAAAGGTCGGGTAAACAAGAATGAGAAACGGCATATACGCAGACTACAAGATTTTTAACTGCAATTCTAATGTGGCTTTAGCTGAGAAGGTTGCGAATATAATGGGCAAGCCGCTCGGCAAGGCGACCGTAACAAAATTCAGCGATGGCGCGATTTCCTTCAACATCTGGGAAACGGTTAGAGGTATTGACTGTTATATTATCCAGTCCACCTGCGATCCCGTAAACGACAACTTAATGGAACTCCTTATCATGATAGACGCTATGAAAAGGGCTTCCGCAGGCAGAATTAATGCGGTAATTCCTTATTACGGCTATGCCAGACAGGACAGAAAAGCCAAAGCGAGAGACCCTATCACCTCGAAGCTCGTGGCTAATCTCATTGTTGCCGCAGGTGCCGAAAGAGTGATAACGATGGATCTTCATGCCAATCAGATACAGGGCTATTTCGATATCCCGGTCGATCATCTTTTGGGAATGCCTATAATAGCCGAGTATTTCAAAGAAAAAAACTTGGAAGACCTCTGTATAGTTTCGCCTGACCACGGGTCTGTCGGAAGAGCAAGGTCGCTCGCAGAGGTATTGAACTGCCCTATAGCTATAATAGACAAGCGTCGTCCTGAACCTAACAGGTCGGAGATTATGAATATAATCGGTAATATAGACGGCAAAAATTGCATCATCATCGATGATATGATTGACACCGCCGGTACTATCTGCAATGCCGCGAAAGCGATTATTGACCTCGGCGCCAAATCCGTTTATGCCGCCGCGACTCATGCGGTACTTTCGGGGCCTGCGGTTCAAAGGCTCGACGAATCCGTATTCAGCGAAGTGGTTCTGCTCGATACGATTCCGGTTCCCGACGAAAAGAGGTTGCCTCTCATGACATTCCTTTCGGTTGCACCGCTTTTCGCGGAGGCGATGAGCAGGGTGTTCACGAACGGCTCGGTATCAGCATTATTCGATTAGTATTTTACCGGCGGCAAATCGTTTGTCCGCCGGAAATATATTTTTGTCGGAGATTTCAGATGAATGCGAAATGTCTTTTGTCGAAGATTTCGGATGAATGCGAAAAATTATTTTGTCGGAGATTTTAGATGTATATAATTGTGGGGCTCGGTAACCCCGGAAAAAAATACGAGCATACTCGTCATAATATGGGATTTTTAGCGCTCGACCTGCTTGCCGAAAAATACGGGATTAAGCTCGACAAGCTGAAGTTCAAGGCCCTTACCGGCGAAGGCAGGATAGACGGAAAAAAAGTATTCCTGATGAAGCCGCAGACATATATGAATCTCTCCGGCGAATCGGTAAGAGATGCTCTATATTTCTATAAGGAGCCGATAGAGAATCTCATCGTGATTTATGATGATATCGATTTACCTGAAGGGCATCTCAGGATAAGGCCTTCAGGTTCTTCGGGTACGCATAACGGCATGAGAAATATTATTTTTCTGCTCGGAGAGGACGGATTCCCGAGGATTCGTGTCGGGATAGGAAATCCGGTGCACCCTGATATAAATCTTGCGGATTATGTGACAGGCAGGATAACGGAGAGGGAAGCCGAGCCTATTTTTGAAGCATTAAAGAAAGCTGCGCTTGCTGCCGAAGACATTGTGATAAACGGCGTAGCACATTCGATGCAGGAATATAATACGAAGACAGCGAAGAAACCGAAAAAGTCGGTTGAAGCCGCAGAAGAAACGGTTAAGCCGGCAGAGAAATCGGCTGAGGCTCCGGAAGAAACGGTTAAGCCGGCATATGACACAGCTAACCATGTATATATACCGGTACCGGCAGAGAACCCGATAAAACCTGTAGAAGAGACGATTGAATCGGAAGATACGGAGACGGCTGAATGATAAACTATACAGGTATATCCGAAAGCAGAGCAGCGCCCATAGCGGCAAGAATCGCAGCCGAAAACACGCAGACCCTCATCATTGTTTCGACTGATGTTCGGGCAGGAAGGCTTGCGGAGGATTTAGCTTTTTTTACGGACAAAAAAATAATAACCCTGTATGGCGAGGAGAATCTTTTTTTTAGATATGATACGAAAAATCGTGATGTGCTGATAAGAAAGCTAAGTGCGCTCAAGGCGCTCGGCGAGGGGGAACC
>CAYFQR010000043.1:0-8638 GCA_964345365.1 uncultured Oscillospiraceae bacterium | reverse complement strand
TATCAAATGTTGGCTGTAATTTTTTAGGTGAAATGTTGTACACTTTGTGGCGAGATGTTGTATAGTTTTATTGGCGAAATGTTGTACACTTTATTTTACCATTAACAATATTAAAGATCCGAATAAAAAAAATCATATTATCATTGATGAAGAAGCTGCAAATGTGGTGCGAAGAATTTTTAAGATGAAAACATCGGGTATGTCAAATGCTCAAATTGCGATTTGTTTGAACAAAGAAAGTGTTCTTACTCCCTCTATGTATAAGAAATCCAAAGACCCGTTGACATGTGCGGCGAATTATTACAGGTATTTCTTCGGATACTTTGTCCAAGTCATCCTTATTGGGCAGCTCCTGTTTTTCCCAAAAATTCTGATCAAAGCCCGTGCCTCTCAGCGCTCGGTTTTTTGCCTGTGCTTCGGGGAGTGCCCCGCAAAGAATCGCCAACATATCATCAATGCTCTTTGCTCCCGATAAATCCACAAAGCTCTTCTCATATGCATATTCAAGGAAATGCAGGTGAGAATCCACGAAACCGGGCAATAAAAGCCGGCCTCCGAGGTCTATCTTCTCGGATGCCTTATCCGCAAATGCGAATATTTCCTCATCGTTTCCTATGCCTTTTATGATGCCGCCTTCTACCGCCATCGCTGTGTCATGTACGGGAGAACCGTCATTTTTGTAGATTTTTGCGTTGTAAAAAACTTTCATTCGGTTTTCACTATATTGCATTTTATTTTTCTTCTTTCGGGCATTACAATATCCGGTTGAATATTTTTTTCCATCAGATTCGATTATCTCAAAATTTGCGATAATCAAGTATTACAACCCGCTCTTTGATTATAGCTTCAAAGTAGCCGGTATTAAAAGCTTCTGCCGGAGCCCGTGTGTGAGCTTCCGGATGAACCCGAATATGAACTCGAATAAGATGAGCCGCCGCCCGAACTTGAGCTGCCGCTGTCGTCGTCTTCGGGGTCATATGTTTTCGTGGTTGTAGTCCTGAGATACCTGTCAAGAACGCCTTTAATGTAGAGGCTTCCTCTTACCACATAGTTGTTCGCGTCAAATGCGATGCTCGGTGTCTTCATCCCCGCCTTCGCCCGCAGGTAATCAATGGCTGCAAAGACTGCGCCGACAATTAAAGACAAAACCGCTGCAATTATCCATTCAAACATGGTTCTCGGAACCCTGCCCGTTTTTTCCATGTGTTCGATATTATCGAGGAACTTAACTGCCGCTTTATATTGGTCTTCTATTTCACTGTGCGCCACAAGCCTCGAGTGGTTGGTTTCGGTGAGCTTGTCATTCGCCTTGCCGTAGGCGTGTATTGAGGCGGTATCCGAATATTTGTAAAGCACCGCGATTATGCCTTCATAATTGTCGCCGAAACCGTAGCCGTTGTAATAATAGAACTCCTCGGGATATCCGTACCGGCCCATTCCGAATGTGTTATCCGCAATATGAACTACGATATCATAGCCGAACCTCTCGGACATTTCTCTGCATCTCTTTTCGAGATATTCGAGTTGTTCTTCGGTAAGGTCTCCTGTGATGTCGCTTGCTCTCGGAGCATTCGTGTCATGTATCCTCACAAACTCCGCATCTCTGTCGGGATACCAATCAGGTGCGAATGGAATTCCCTTGATGAAAAGTGTTTTCATGTTTTCGATCCAGTCGGCAACTCCCGAGCCATAATCCCCGTTAGCCATATAATAATAAAGCTCATCTTCTATCTGATTGGCTATGCTCTCGGTATAAAGTTCCATGGTGTCAGGGCCCGTGCAACACGTCCACCATCCTCTGTCATCAGGGTCCATGCATATCATAAGACATACTCCCTCACGGTCATCTCCGAAGCCGTAACCGTTAAAGTCATAAAAGTCCGCCGCATATATCTTTCTTTCAAGGCCGTAAGTGGATACATCCGTAAATATAACTATATCCTTGTTTGCTTCCGCACTTGCCTCTTTTATCAGCAACGCGAGCTCTTTTTCTTCATTGTCCGTAAATATATCGGCTGTGTCTACTACCCTCGGTGCATCGGGGTCATGGAAGAATTCGAATTTGGATATATCCTCGGGGTACCAATCAGGCATTGCAGCCGTATTGACCGGTTTGCTTGTGTCCTCTTCCTTTACAGGCTCATCAATAACAGGTTCCGATTTGCCGGAAGCCGCCTGTCCCCGCTTATCGTCGAGGTAATCTCTCATATAGATGAGTGATGTGTAGAGAACTCCGAACTCCCCGTATTTATCAAGTTGTTTTACCGCTTCCTTCGCGGCGAAATCCGCATAGCTGTCAGGTATTAGGCCTATAGCTTTGCCGTAAAAAGTATATTGGACTGTTTTTTTGTAGGTGTCGAAGGTTGCCATAATGCCGTCCTTCGTATCGCCGTATCCGAAATTGCAATCCTCGTAATAACCGTCCGCAAAAGATTTAAGGTCGGTTTTATCATCTTCTCCTCTGTCATAAGTGAGAAGCACCATGTCAATTTTGAATTTTTCAATGAATTTGATGCAGTCTTTGTCAAGTTCATTTCTTTCAGTTTCGGAAAGGTCTCCCGTTTTGCTGCTCGCTCTGTAATAATCTTCAGAATAATTTTCCTCCGCATAAACTAAAGAACCCATATTGCCGAGCAGCATGGAAAATATCAAAACTATGATGAGATTTTTTAATATCTTTTTCATTTTTTATCACCCCATAAAATAACTGGCAACAAAACCTGCGAACAAAAGTGCGGAAACAATGCCCACCCTCGAAATGAAGCGGCTGATTGCCACACCCTTGTCTATAGGCAGTCTGCCGACGACTTTTCCGGTCTGACCGTTTACCGCGAAGCTGTAGCTGTTATTCCTGTGGTGTACATCAAACAGATATACGGGAAGAAGAGTGTATTTAACATCTACGGAAGCTGTAAGTCTGCTTCCCGTCTGAGAAATGCTGTCATATTCAGATGCGACATCACTTCTTACGAGACTCAACGCGGAATTTGCCATGCGTCCCGCCGCTCTGTCTGAAATTACTTCGGATTCGACATCGAACCTGTCAGCTGTGAACCCTGCCAAATAACCCGTGTTGAAATCCACGGCGTCTTCCATATAGAAAGGCTCAAGAGAGTCCATGAGGTCATCATCAACCTTGTTGCTCGCGTCTACAGGCAAGTCATCAAAATCAACCGAAACATCGCGTACCACATCGTAATGTTCGGTTTCGGTAATTATGTAATCGCCGCTTCTGTGCGATGACGACTTTTCGCAGTCAAAACTTATCTCACCGCTGATTGTACCGTTGAATATCCAGAAAGGAACATATAGCCCGGTGACTTTGCCTATCTTACTCTCCGAGAAAAAACCTCTCGGAAGCAGCTTCTTCCCCTTGTAATAGTCCCGAACGGATTTCGGCAGTTCTTTTGAATTAATTTGAAAAGGTACAACCTTGTTCGGTCTCATGTTTCCGGACACCTTGTCCGTAAGAACGATATTGTTCATGCAATAAGGGCATGTAAGCGCAAACTGCTCCGGATTGGCGATCACCTCCGCTCCGCATGAAACACAGACATAAATCGGGAGATTATCCGGGTTCTGTACCTCAGCCATCTCATTCAGCGAAGCGAAATCAAATCCTTCGATTCCTTTGTTGTCCGTCTGTTTTTTTCCTGCCGCCTCGACCTCTAAGACCGTCCCGCAGTAGTCACATACGAGAAGCCCCATATCGGGGTCAAATCTCATTGCGGAAGCACAAGAAGGACATTTTTGTTCTTTAATATTTCCCACAAACAATTCTCCTCATATTCAACCAAAAAATCATATTATCTTTTTAAATATCCTAATCACAAAATAAGTCTTTAAACTTTTTTGAAACAGTTTTTTTTTTTTTTTTGGAGACAAATCAATTTAGCTTGGGTTCTTCTTTTCCCCTAAGCATTTCTCTATCCATTTCCGCATTGTTCATTACGATATCAATTTTGTTTTTATATTTTAATGACATCTCGTCATTTCCCAGTTTATCGTACAAATCTGCGAGTTCGCCCATCGCATCCCTGTTGGAAGGATTGTATCTCAGCACCTCTTTATAGTATCTTATTGCCTCCTCGTAAGCCGCCCTCGTCACACTGTCGTCACCTATATCAATTCCCGTTCCGGATGCAAGCAGGTCATTCTCCGCTATCCTTCCGAGCTCTCTGTAGGCGGTCGCAAGATAATACCAAAGCGGCCACCATTCTTTGAAAATGCTTTCAGTATATGGCTTAAGCGCCCTTATCCCCTCCTCAAACTTACCGGAAAGAATCAAATTATAGCCTTCTTCGATTTTGACGGGTTCTTCGAGCTGCATCAGCCTTTCTTTTATTTCGTCTATACTGTCTTTAAGCTCTTTCGTCTCCTCTCCCGTCAGTGAAGATACGCCTTTTTCATCCATCAGCTTAAGATATTCTTCCCAGACGAGTTTCGCCTTGATATAGAGCCCCATATTGAGATAGGCATAGCCTAAAAAATAGTGACTCTCGGCATGCAGCGGGTTTTTAGAACAGGCGGTCTCGAAAGCCTCTATGGACTCCGCCTTGAATCTTCCTATCAAGTCATTGGCGACAGAAACAGATGCCTGTGAAATGTCCTCTAATTCCGTTGCAATCGATATTCTCTCATACTTATCCTTCAGCGCCCTTCCATAGCAGTAATATGCATCCGCACTACCCGGGTCAATCTGAAAAGCCGCCCTGAAGTCTATCATAGCTCTGTCAAGGTCGCCGTCCTGTGCAGCCTTCACTCCTTGAGCTATGAGACCTTCGGCAAATTTTTCGTCGAAATTCCTATGTATATAGGCTATGTAGTTTTCTTTATACTTAAAACGAGGGTCGCAGCCGATTATAAATGACATGTTCATTGCGATTTTCAGGACGGTAATACTGTCAAAATCCGTCCTTCTTATAGGCACCGGCACTCCGTTTAATATGTCAAATATACCGGCTCTCTTTAAGTAGTCCTCCGAAAGCTCGTCAAAAATCATTTCTTTTATGTGTTTTGTGAGCAATTCTCCTATCCTGTCATTTTTTTCTATATTCATGATAAGCCTTTCTATATATCCCAGCCCTTTGACATGAAGCGCCGGTAATTCAGTTCGTCGAAGTTGGCTTCCAAATCCTTGGTCAGCATGTATTCCGCCCAATTTGACAAATCGGCGGGCCCGACCTCGCGCTCTAATTTCTTGGCAAATTTAAGCATTATCCGATATTGGTCGTCCTTGCGGCGGTCTCGATGTTGGTAACCTCCCTCATAGTAGAAGTCCGCGAGGCGCGAATAAAAGTCAAATGCCGAAAGCCCATGTTCACTCGAAAAACTCTCAATCATATATTCAAGAGTATTCGTGAATCCTCCGCGGTTATAATATATGTCGAGCATATTTTCAATCATCCTGATGTGCACAAGCTCCTCTGCACTCAGGTAATCCGTCGAAATAACCTCATAAGGCGCCTTTTCCCTGTATACAATGCCGTATCTCTCACAGTTTTCGTACATCGGAGTGCCTTTGAGTACCTTCAAAAAACCTAATTGCAGCATATCGGACTTCAGACCGTAAGCCTTGTTGAAACCAAGTCCGAATGATTCAAGGCTTTCATAAGGGAGCCCCGCAATCAAATCCGTGTGAACATGGCAGTTTCCAAGCGCTATAAGTTCTTTAATATTATTAAACAGCCTTGTTTCGTCGTAATGCCTGTTAACAGCTTCGAGAGTCCGTGGATTCAGCGACTGAATCCCGATTTCAAATCTGAACAATCCTTTTCTCGCTTTTTTTAGGATGCGCAGCATCTCATCATCTATCAATTCTCCGCAAATCTCAAACTGAAAATTGGTGAAACCGTTGTCGCTTTCGATTATGTGACTTAATATATTCTTTGCTCTGTTTGCACTGAAATTAAATGTCCTGTCTATGAACTTTACCTGCATAACACGCTTAAACAAAAAATATGTAATCTCTCGATATACCCTCGTCGTATCGAGGGTTCTGAGCTCCTTGTCGACAGATGAAAGGCAGTACGAACAGTTATAAGGGCAGCCTCTTGATGACTCATAATATACGACCTTATCCTGTTCCGGTTCGAGAATCGAATAAGGAAACGGGATGGCATTGAAGTTCATCGGTTTCGACTCGCCGTTTATAAATATCTTCCCGTTGTCCCTATAAGAGAGTCCAGGTATTGTGCTGAGCTCATCCAAAAGCGTAAGACAGCCTTCGGTTCTTACGCCGTCCATCGCGCGCACGAACCTGTAAAACGCGTATTCACCCTCTCCGGAGACTATATAATCACACCAAGGATTCCTTTTCATGAACTCGGGTATCATGAAGCTCACCTCAGGGCCCCCGAGCATTATTTTTATCTCCGGTTCGGCTTTTTTGAGGTCGCTTGAGAGTTCCTTTATCTGCTCAATGTTCCATAAGTAGCAAGAAAAGCAAACCAAATCATAGTTTGCTCTTATTACTTCCGTATAGATATATTTGAGGTCGTTATTTATTGTAAACTCCCTTAGGCTTACATCGGATTTTTCATTCGCAACTACCGTATAAAGATAGCGAAGAGCCGGATTGGAATGTACATATTGTGAGTTTAATGTTGTCAGCAATATCTTCATTGGCAGTTCCTTTTTAGAGCATTCGGAAACGCTCATCCTTTATCAGTTTTCGGTTATCAATGCATCGTTTCAATGATTCTATCATTTTTTCGTTGTCCTCAGGAAGATTACCTCTCAGCGAAACATAGTTTGACGCGTGATTCGACCTGAAAATACATGATTTTTCAGGTTTGGCGTTTTCAAGCACTATTATTGATTCCCTGAGGACTTCTTCGGGTGACAAAAGCTTGAACCTTCCTTCTTTATAATCCTTGAGTATCGGAGCCGGTTCCTCGAGCATCAGCGTCAGAATGCTCACATAGCTCGCATTCATCCGGCTGATCATTTTTCCTGTTTGAACGGCATGCTCTTCCATGAGGTCTCTCCCGCCCAGCCCCGCTATAAATGTCACCGAAGTCTTTATCCCCGCTCCCTCGAGCTTATTTACACCTTCTATGAGCTGCTCCGCGGTCTCTCCCTTGTTCACAAGGCTCAGCACCTTATCTGAACCCGATTCGGCACCGAGATAAATCATCTTAAGTCCGTGCTCTCTGAGCTCCTTAAGCTCCGCATCGCTCTTTCTGAGTGCGGCGCTTGTCCTGCCATATGATGAAACCCTTTCACACTCGGGGAAAAGCTCTTTTATTTTGTCGAGCACTTCCAGAAGCTTCGAGTTCGTCAGGCAAAGCGCGTCACCGTCACAGAGGAAAATCCTCTCGACTCTCCTGTAATGCGCCCTTGCCCATTCCAAATCCTCCATTACTTCGTTTACCGGTCTCAGCCTGAAAGTCTTTTTTTTGTACATGCTGCAGAATGTGCATTTGTTGTGTGAGCAGCCTACGGTAATCTGCACAAGCAAACTGTATGCCTCGCTCGGCGGTCTATATATATCTCCGATATACCTCATTTGCTTTTCTTTGTCCCCCTACATTCTTTCCGGTGATTCGATTCCGAGAAGCCCGAGTCCGTTCTTAATAGCGGTCTTGGCGGCTATGACGAGCTTAAGCTTGGAGAGCTTTTCGTTTTCGTCATCGACAAGTATGTGTTCGTCATGATAGAATTTATTGAATGTCTGTGCCATATCGACTATATGACGAGTCAAAATCGAAGGCTCGTACTTATGTCCCGCTTCAATTATCACACTCGGAAGTTGATATATCTTCTTCGTAAGCTCATATGACGAATCGCTCGTTATATACTCGGCTGAGAGATTCCCTTCCAATGCTTTTTTCACGGTTTCTTCCCCGGCATTCCTTAAGATAGATGTACATCTTGCATGTGTATACTGAACATAAGGCCCCGTTTCTCCATTAAAGTCGAGAACCTGTTTCCAGCTGAATACATAGTCCTTGATTCTGTTATTTGAAAGCTCATTGAATACAACCGCCCCTACCCCGACCTGTTTGGCGGTCTCTTCGATATTGTCCGTGGCAACGCCCTTTTCTTTTATTATGGCACGCGTTTCTTCTATGGCGCGGTTAAGTACATCCTCTAAGAATACCACCCTGCCGGCTCTTGTTGACATAGTGCCGTCTTCAAGGCTCACAAGTCCGAAAGGTACATGAACTATATCCTTCGCCCATTCATATCCCATTAGCTCGATAATCTTTTTGAGCTGTTGGAAGTGGAGATTCTGCTGCGAAGCCACGACATAGATATTCTTATAGAAATCATAGGTCTTCTTGCGGTATTTCGCGCATGCGAGGTCTCTTGTTATATAGAGGGTCGAGCCGTCGGATTTCAAAATAGGCGCAGGCGTTAGTCCGTAAGGTTCCAAGTCGACAATCTCGGCTCCCTGCGATTCTACTAAAAGCTTCTTTTCCTTAAGCTCTGCTACAACCGCAGGCATCTTGTCCGAATAGAAGGACTCTCCGGCATAGGAGTCATAAGAGATACCGAGCATGTCATATACTCTTGTGAATTCCTTCAGAGATTCATCTCTGAACCACTGCCAGAGTTCGACTTCATCCTTTTCGCCACGCTCGAGTTTCGCGAAAGCCTCGCGAGCCTCATTATCCAGGCTCGGAGTGGCGTC
>CAYFQR010000042.1:3450-8672 GCA_964345365.1 uncultured Oscillospiraceae bacterium | reverse complement strand
CACGCTCATCAAGAGAGCTATCGAGGGGACGGAGTTCGCTCCATTAGCAGAAGTTCTTGACGGACCGAGCGCACTCGCTATTTCAAAAGAAGATGCTACAGCCCCTGCAAGAATCTTAAACGAGATTATTACGAGCTTTAAGAAGATGGAGTTCAAAGCAGGTGTCGTAGAAGGTAACTACTTCGATACAGAGGGAATCAAAGCTATTGCGAACATCCCTTCAAGAGAAACACTCATCGCGAAGTTTATGGGTTCAATCCAGAGCCCGGTATCAAAGGCAGTCAGAACATTCCAAGCTATCGCAGATGCGAAAGCGGAATAAATTAAAACAAATAATCATTTAAGTAAGAAAGGATATTTATCATGAATAAGGAACAGATTATTGAAGCTATAAAAAATATGACAGTTTTAGAATTAAACGAATTGGTTAAGGCTTGTGAAGAAGAGTTCGGCGTATCCGCTGCAGCTCCTGTGGCAGTTGCAGGTGCGGCAGTAGTGGCCGAAGCTGAGGAACAGTCCGAGTTTACAGTAGTTCTCCAGGCTGTCGGAGCTGAAAAGATTAAGGTTATCAAGACAGTAAGAGAAATTACAGGCTTAGGACTCAAGGAAGCTAAGGATTTAGTTGACGGAGCACCTGCAAACGTTAAGGAAGGCATCGAAAAGGCTGAAGCGGAAGCAATAAAGGCGCAGCTTGAAGAAGTCGGAGCGGAAGTAGTTCTCAAATAATAACCTTCAAGCGAATTTGAAACTGAAATGAACCATAAGAGCCCGGAAGCATTGGCAAGTACATCTTTCGGGCTTTTTATTTTTTGATTCGTAAATTTTGCTTTACAAATTCTTTACAAAAATATTTTTTGTTTTTTCAAAAAAACCTTGCTAATTTGACAAGCTTGTTGTACAATATTAAATTGCCATAAAAATTACAGTGCCGCATTGTGCCCTCATACAAAAGGGCAACATATATGGGCTTAGTTATAATAATTAAGGAGTGATGAACATGCCAAGACCTATAAAAGTGGGTAAAAGAGAGCGTCTGACTTTTGCAAAAATCAACGAAGTCTGCGAGATGCCTAACCTTATTGAGATTCAAACCGATTCATACAAATGGTTTGTTGAAGAAGGACTCAGGGAAGTTTTCGAGGATGTATCCCCGATAAGAGATTACGCAGATAAGTTCGTTCTTGAGTTTTTAGACTATACTCTTTCAGGTCAACCTAAGTTCCAACAGGAAGAATGCAAAGAAAGGGACGTAACCTATTCCGCGCCTCTTAAGGTGAGAGTAAGACTTATCAATAAGGAAACCGGCGAGGTAAAAGAGCAGGAAGTGTTTATGGGAGATTTTCCGCTCATGACGGAGAGAGGCACTTTTATATATAACGGTGCGGAGCGTGTGGTAGTAACACAACTTGTTCGTTCTCCGGGGCCATATTATGATGTAAGCGTGGACAAATCAAACAATAAACTGTTCTCGACTACGATTATCCCGAATCGCGGTGCATGGATTGAGTATGAGACCGACTCCAACGAGATTCTTTCCGTTCGTGTAGACCGTACACGTAAACAGCCGATTACCACGTTCCTGAGGGCGCTTGGAATAGCTACCAATAAAGAAATTATCGAAATATTCGGAGAAGACCCGAGACTTCTTAATACACTTGAAAAGGATACAACTACAAACTACGAGGAAGGTATCAGTGAAATATATAAGAAGCTGAGACCGACCGAGCCTCCGACGCTCGAAAGTGCGAAGGCTCTGTTCACATCGCTCTTTTTTGACCCAAAACGTTACGACTTGGCTAAGGTCGGAAGATATAAATATAACAAAAAATTAGGACTGTCCAACCGTATTATTGACGCACAAGCTGCAGAGGATGTAATAAATCCCGAAACAGGTGAAATAATGGCGGAGGCAAAACAGAAAATCGACAGAGAAACCGGCTATGCGATAGAAAACGCCGGAGTTGAGTCTGTATTGGTCTATTCTTCGGACAAAGAAAAAGAAGGTGAAATCACTAAGGTTATCGGAAACCGTTTTATCGATGCAGCCAAGTATATTGCCGAATATGCACCTCAGTTTAAGGATGTTGATTTTAAGGAACTCAGGGTTGCGGAGAAGGTTTTCTATCCTGTTCTCAAAAAAATCATCGAGGAATGTTCGGGTGTCGATGAGTTCAGAGCTATGGTATCGGACAAAAAGAATGAATTATCGCCTAAACATATTATTGTTGAAGACGTAATCGCTTCCGTGAGCTATCTCCTTAACCTGAACTACGGAATCGGACTTGTAGATGATATAGACCATTTGGGAAACCGCCGTTTAAGGACGGTAGGCGAGCTTTTACAGAATCAGTTCAGAATAGGTCTTGCAAGAATGGAGAGAGTTGTAAAGGAAAGAATGACCATTCAGGACATAGACGTTACCACTCCTCAGGCGCTTATGAACATCAGGCCGGTTACGGCGGCAATCAAGGAGTTCTTCGGCTCATCACAGCTCTCACAGTTCATGGACCAGAACAACCCGCTCGCCGAGCTCACGCACATGAGAAGATTATCGGCACTCGGCCCGGGAGGGCTTTCAAGAGAAAGAGCCGGTTTCGGAGTCAGAGACGTGCACCATTCACATTACGGAAGGATGTGCCCTATCGAAACTCCTGAAGGGCCGAACATCGGACTGATAGGTTCGCTTACCACTTACGGAGTTATTAATAAATACGGATTCATCGAAACACCGTACAGAAAAGTTAAAAACGGCGTAGTTACGGACGAGATAGAATATATCACTGCAGACGAAGAGGAAATTTCCATTATCGCTCAGGCGAACGAGCCTCTTGATTCGGACGGCAGGTTTGTAAATGAAAAAGTGGCTTGTCGTATCAAGCATGGAGAGATTGCGCTTGCGGACAGGCTTGAAGTTATATATATGGACGTTTCACCGAAGCAGGTAGTTTCGGTTGCGACCGCAATGATTCCTTTCCTCGAAAATGACGACGCCAACCGTGCGCTGATGGGTTCCAACATGCAGCGTCAAGCTGTACCGCTTTTAGTTACGGAAGCTCCTATGATAGGAACAGGGATGGAATATAAGGCGGCTCACGACTCGGGCGTTGTTGTTTTAGCAAAAAATTCAGGAGTTGTGGAATTCGTTGACGCGCATACCATCTATATCAGAAGGGACGAAGATAACGATCTCGACAAGTATGAACTCCTCAAGTTCAAGCGTTCCAACCAGGGAACCTGCGTTAACCAGAGACCTATCGTTGCACATGGCGAGCATGTAGAAGCAAATGAAGTTATTGCCGACGGTCCTTCTACGGATTTAGGTGAAATTGCCCTCGGAAAAAACCTTCTCATCGGTTTCATGACTTGGGAAGGATATAACTATGAGGACGCTATCGTTCTTAACGAGAGACTTCTCATGGATGATGTCCTTACATCGATTCACATTGAAGAATATGAATCGGAAGCACGTGACACGAAGCTCGGACCTGAAGAAATTACACGTGATATCCCGAATGTGGGAGAGGATGCGCTGAAAGACCTCGACGAAGAAGGTATTATCAGAATAGGTGCGGAAGTCGATTCCTCGGATATTCTTGTAGGAAAGGTTACGCCTAAGGGAGAAACGGAGCTTACTGCAGAAGAAAGACTTCTCCGTGCTATCTTCGGTGAAAAGGCAAGAGAAGTAAGAGATACCTCGCTTCGTGTTCCTCACGGAGAAACGGGAATAATCGTGGACGTCAAAGTGTTCACACGAGAAAACGGTGACGAACTTCCTCCGGGAGTTAACAAGATTGTTCGTGTATATATAGCAACCAAGAGAAAAATAAATGTCGGCGACAAGATGTCGGGTCGTCACGGAAACAAGGGTGTTATTTCAAGGATACTTCCCGAAGAGGACATGCCTTTCCTTGAAAACGGACAGCCGCTTCAGGTCATGCTGAATCCGCTCGGCGTACCGTCCCGTATGAATGTCGGGCAGGTACTCGAGGTTCATCTCGGACTCGCCTGCAAAAAGAAAGGTTGGCATGTAGCCACGCCTGTATTTGACGGTGCCGGAGAAAAAGATATATTGGATCTGCTTGATGAAACGGGCTTCCCGAGAGACGGTAAGCTAAAGCTGAGAGACGGACGCACGGGAGAGTATTTTGATAACCCCGTTACCGTCGGATATATGTATATGCTCAAGCTCCACCACCTGGTAGATGATAAGATACATGCCCGTTCGACGGGGCCGTATTCACTCGTAACTCAGCAGCCTTTAGGAGGCAAGGCTCAGTTCGGCGGACAGAGATTCGGAGAAATGGAGGTATGGGCTCTTGAAGCATACGGTGCAGCCTATACGCTTCAGGAAATCCTGACGGTAAAATCCGACGACGTCGTAGGACGGGTTAAAACCTATGAGGCAATAGTTAAGGGCGAAAATATACCTACTCCGGGAATCCCTGAATCATTTAAGGTGCTTATCAAAGAGATGCAAGCTCTTGCACTTGATGTCAAGGTGCTTACCGAAGATAACAGAGAAATAGAAATAAAGGAATCCTCGGAAGATGATGACCTTCCAAACGTAGAGGAGGTAATGGATGCCGAAACCAGAAGAGAAGAAGATGATATTCTTATTGCCAGCGGTTTCACAGAGGAGTCCGAAATCGAAACGGACAGATATGATGAGGAGGTAGGAATTGATGAATAATACTAAAGTTGACAAGGATTATGAATTAAACAATTTCGAATCCATACAAATCAATCTGGCGTCACCCGAAAAGATATTGGAATGGTCGCACGGTGAGGTTTCCAAGCCGGAAACCATTAACTACAGAACCCTGAAACCTGAAAAGGACGGACTTTTTTGCGAAAGAATCTTCGGCCCTATGAAGGACTGGGAATGTCATTGCGGTAAATATAAAAGGATAAGATATAAAGGGAGAATCTGCGATAAGTGCGGAGTTGAGGTGACCAAGGCAAAGGTGCGTCGTGAAAGAATGGGACACATTACCCTTGCCGCACCTGTTTCTCATATTTGGTATTTCAAGGGAATTCCTTCAAGAATGGGGCTATGTCTCGATATTTCACCGAGAAATCTTGAAAAGGTGCTCTATTTCGCAGCATATATTGTAACCGACCCGGGAGAAAATACAGGGCTTGTTTACAAGGAGATATTAACCGAGCAGCAATATAGAGAAGCCAGAAAAACCTACGGGAATGCTTTTGAAGCGGGCATGGGT
>CAYFQR010000042.1:0-3440 GCA_964345365.1 uncultured Oscillospiraceae bacterium | reverse complement strand
TGCCGATATTGACCTTGACGAGCTTTCGCTTGATTTGAGAAACAAATTAAAAGAAGCCACAGGTCAGAAAAAGATCAAGATTGTACGTCGCATTGAGGTAATAGAGGCGCTCAAGAAGTCAGGCAACAGACCTGAGTGGATGATACTTTCCGTTTTGCCTGTAATTCCCCCTGATATCAGGCCGATGGTTCAGCTCGACGGAGGCAGATTTGCAACCTCTGACCTGAATGACCTCTACAGGAGAGTAATAAACAGAAACAACCGCCTTAATAGACTTCGTGAGCTTGGAGCCCCCGACATTATCGTGAGAAACGAGAAGCGAATGCTACAGGAAGCGGTGGACTCACTCATAGATAACGGCAGAAGAGGAAGGGCTGTAACGGGCCCGGGTTCCAGGCCGCTAAAATCCCTTTCCGATATGTTAAAAGGTAAGCAGGGCAGATTCAGACAGAACCTGCTCGGCAAACGAGTTGACTACTCGGGCCGTTCCGTAATCGTAGTAGGGCCTGAACTCAAGTTCTACCAGTGCGGACTTCCTAAGAAGATGGCACTCGAGCTTTTCAAACCTTTCATAATGAAAGAACTGGTAGAGCAGGGATTCGCTCACAACATCAAGAGTGCAAAACGCATGGTTGAGAAAGTGCGCACTGAAGTCTGGGACGTGCTCGAGGGAGTAATCAAAGAGCATCCGGTAATGCTTAACCGTGCACCGACTCTCCATAGACTCGGAATACAGGCTTTTGAACCCGTGCTCGTAGAGGGCAAGGCTATTAAGCTCCATCCTCTTGTATGTACGGCATTCAACGCCGACTTCGACGGAGACCAGATGGCAGTGCACGTGCCGCTTTCGGTTGAGGCGCAGGCGGAAGCGAGATTCCTCATGCTTTCCGTCAATAATATTTTAGCTCCGAAAGATGGTTCGCCTATTACGACACCGACTCAGGACATGATACTGGGATCATACTATCTCACATATCCGGGAGTAGTCAGAAAGATGCTCGATAACGGGCGCAAGTTAGAGAGAATCGATGATTTCATCGACCACAAGGACGGTTTTGAAAGAGTTCACGAAAAAGGTGACGGTAAGACATTCACGGATATCGATGAAATGCTCATGGCGTATCAGACAGGTGCAATAGCCCTTCACGCCAGAGTAAAAGTTAGAAGATTCTCAGGCGAAGATGACATGCGCGGCAAACTTGTGGAGTCTACAGTCGGGAGATTTATCTTCAATCAAGGCATACCGCAGGATTTAGGTTTCGTGGACAGAAAAGTAGACCCGTATGCTCTTGAAGTTGACTTCCTTTGCGGGAAAAAAGAATTGGGCAGGATAATCGATAAGTGTTTCAAGGCCCATGCCAATACGGGAACCGTGCTGATGCTCGATTATATTAAGTCGATGGGATACAGATATTCTACGAAAGCCGCTGTAACCATTTCGGTAGACGATATGGAAATACCTGAAGAAAAACAGGAACTGGTTGCAGAGGCGGAAGCGCAGGTTGCAAGGTATGGGGATGCATACAGACAGGGTCTTATATCCGATCAGGAAAGATATGACAAGGTCGTAGAGATATGGAACGATGCTACCGAAAAGGTTGCCGATGCATTGATGGACAGCCTTACACCTCTCAATAACCTCAGAATAATGGCGCACTCGGGTGCGCGTGGCTCGAAGAACCAGATTCGTCAGGTCGGAGGTATGAGAGGACTCATGGCGAACGCTACAGGTAAGACTGTAGAAATCCCTATCAAATCAAACTTCCGCGAAGGACTTTCGATACTTGAATATTTCATTTCGTCAAACGGAGCAAGAAAAGGACTTGCGGATACTGCTCTCAGAACAGCCGACTCCGGATACCTCACAAGAAGGCTTGTAGATGTATCTCATAATGTCATTGTGCGCGAATATGACTGCGGTACGGATGAGGGAATTATGGTTCAAGAGTTTAGAGACGGCAAGGAAGTTATTGAACCGCTCGAACAGAGAATCGTGGGTAGAGTTTCTCTTAGTGACATAGTTGACCCTAAAACGGGAGAAGTTATAGTTGCTCAAAATGAGGAAATTCTCGAATCTCACCTCGACGCTATAAAAGCTGCGGGAATAACATCGGTAGCCATTCGCTCGGTACTCACCTGTCACTCCAAGACAGGCGTATGCGCAAAATGCTACGGCAGGAACTTGGCTACGGGCGAGGAAGTTAATATAGGCGAGTCGGTCGGCATAATCGCGGCACAGTCGATAGGCGAGCCGGGAACACAGCTCACGATGAGAACTTTCCACTCCGGAGGAGTTGCGGGCGGAGACATCACGCAGGGTCTGCCGAGAGTTGAAGAACTCTTCGAAGCGCGTAAACCGAAAGGACTTGCTGAAATCTGCGAAGCCAACGGAGAAGTTATGTCTATTGTTGTCAGAAAAGACAACAAGACAGTTGTAACCGTTAAGGAAGAAGAAGGCGAGAGAGAATATGAAATTCCTTACGGTGCGAGGATACTCGTCAAAGAAGGCGACAAGGTTTTCGCAGGTGATAATATCACGAGGGGGCCTCTTGCACCGGAAGACATACTCAGAATAAACGGACATGAAGATGTATACCATTATCTCCTCAAAGAAGTTCAGAGAGTATATAAGCTCCAGGGTGTAGACATAAACGATAAGCACATTGAAATTATCGTAAGCCGTATGCTTTCAAAATATAAGATTGAGAAATCAGGCGACACATCACTTCTTCCGGGAATGCTTTACAGCAAAGCGGACATTGAAGAGGCTAACAGAGAGGTTGTCGAAAACGGAGGTGAGCCTTGTGAGGCCAAGAGAGCGCTGCTCGGAATCACTAAAGCATCGCTTGCCACAAGTTCATTCCTTTCCGCAGCATCATTCCAGGAGACCACAAAAGTTCTCACGGATGCGGCTATAAAAGGAAAGAACGATAAGCTCATAGGCCTCAAGGAAAACGTAATCATAGGCAAGCTCATCCCTGCGGGAACGGGCATGAAAAGATATAAGAATATCGAAATTGACTACGGTGTTAACGCCGAAATCATAGAGAGCTATGAGAGAGAGCAGGAGCGTCTGAGGATGCAGGAATACGAAAGGACGCACTATGACAATCTTGTTTCTGAAGATTTCAATACCTAAGAAGTCATGGATGCGCAGGTCGTATACTACGAAGAAACCATAGACGCGGAGCAATAGTTTTCATTGACACCGCATAGCCGGATATGATAAAATATTTTTTGCTTTTGAGTTCAAAAGACCCAAGGGAAAAACCTCGGGTCTCTTGGCTTGAAATAATAATCATCTTTATAGAAAGGAGAAAAAGATGCCTACTATCAGTCAATTAGTACGTGAAGGCAGAACAACTGCTACTAAGAAGTCACAGTCCCCTGCTCTTAACAAGGGTATGAACTCGATAAGAAGAGTTGCAACCGACGTCAAC
>CAYFQR010000041.1:3327-9149 GCA_964345365.1 uncultured Oscillospiraceae bacterium | reverse complement strand
ATCAAGCAGAGTGCCAAGGCAGGCATAGATGTATTCAGAATATTCGACTCCCTTAACTGGATAGAAGGAATGAAAATCGCCCTTGATGAGACGCTTAATCAAGGAATGCTTGCAGAGCCTTGCATCTGCTACACCGGAGATATACTCGATGCTTCCAGAGACAAATACACGCTTTCATACTATGTGAAAATGGCAAAAGAACTCGAGAAGCGAGGAGCAAATATACTCGGAATAAAAGATATGTCGGGCTTACTTAAGCCTACCGCAGCATCAAAACTGATAGGAGCACTCAAGCAGGAGATAGGAATACCTATCCATCTGCATACGCATGATACGTCAGGAAACGGTGTGGCGACGGTGCTTATGGCGGCACAAGCGGGAGTTGATATCGCCGATGCTGCTGTTAACTCGATGTCGGGACTTACTTCACAGCCTGCTCTTAACTCTATCGTCGCGGCATTGAATCATTCCGACAGAGATACTTGTCTTGACGCTGACGGACTTCAGAAGATTTCGGAATATTGGAAGGATGTAAGACCTGTATATAAGGAGTTCGAGTCGGAGCTTTTGACAGCCTCCGCGGAAATATACAAATATGAAATACCCGGAGGACAGTATTCGAACCTTCAGGCACAGGTTGAATCATTCGGTTTAGGACATAAGCTTGCGGAAGTAAAGGATATGTACAAGGCGGTGAATCAGATGCTTGGGGATATAGTTAAGGTTACGCCATCCTCCAAAGTTGTAGGCGACCTTGCAATCTTTATGGTTCAAAACGATCTCACCCCTGAGAATATTGTAGAAAAAGGTGCAAACATCGACTTCCCTGATTCCGCGGTATCATATTTTGAAGGAATGATGGGTCAGCCTGAGGGCGGATTCCCTGAAGATATCCAGAAAATAGTACTGAAGGGCAAAAAACCTGTCACCTGCAGACCGGGAGAACTTTTACCTCCTGAGGATTTTAATGCTATAAGAGAACATCTTAAAACGGAGCTTGAACTTGAGGGGACTGACAGAGAGGTCATCTCGTACGCACTTTATCCGAAGGTGTTCGAAGACTACATAAAGACTGTCAGAAAAGAAGGCAACTTCAGATACATGGGTTCGGATATCTTCTTCCATGGTCTTACGGAGGGTGAAACCGGCGAAATCAAGATTGAAGAAGGCAAGATGTTCATGGTCAAACTCACGGAGGTAAGAGCTGTAGACAGCGACGGGATGAGAGATGCCATCTTCGAGGTAAACGGAAACCGTCGCGTAATTAAGATTAAAGATAAGACTGTTACAACAAATTCGTCGACTTCAGTACTTTATGCGGATGAAGAAAATCCGCTGCATATAGGTGCGAACATACCAGGCAACATAGTTAAGGTTCTGGTTAAAGAAGGCGAAAAAGTGGAGATCAATCAACCTATCGCTGTAATTGAAGCCATGAAAATGGAAACCAATATAATAGCTACGGTAGAGGGAGTTGTCGAAAGAATTTACGTCTCCGAAGGCAGCAGCGTAAAAGCCGGAGAGATGGTTGCAATACTGAAGTAAAAGGATATGACGAATAAACTCACTGCATGGACAATTTCACATTTTGCCGTAGACATGTCGTGCTTTTACATTTTATTCAAGGGAATCAACGCTTTTTACAGCATAGAATCCTGTAGCGTAGGTGCGGCAGCTTTCGGGGCGGTGCAGACGGCTCAAGTATCTCCCGCTGATTATTTGGGCTATGCGTTTCTTCTATACAATATTATAGCTTTCGGATTCCAGCCTATAATCGGTGCCTTGGTGGACAGATTCCCCAAACTTGAGAAGATTGTCGGAATCGAAGGAACTGAACTCATGCTGATTCCTCTGATAATGATAAATATTTCAAACTCGGAGATGATGTCCTGGGCATCTATGATAATTGCGGCATTCCTGAACGCCTGCTTCCACGTGGGAGGAGGCGTCCAGGTGATGAAATCATCGGGCGGCAAGATTTCACCGTCAGGCATTTTCGTAAGTTCAGGTGCACTCGGGGTGGCAACGGGGACTATGCTCGGAAACATGGGCGGTAAAACGGCGGTAATTATGCCGCTGTTTACGATTCTGCTTTCTATATTTCTTCTGTTCAAATCCTCTGATAATTGGGCTAAAGATTATTTGGACTACCTTTTAAGAGGGAAAAAAGGCGAAAAAATTGCCTTGCCGAATTACGATTATGTTCATTTCGATATAACAAAAAATACTGTTCAAAATGACATCTTACGAGCAGACGGAAATCGCTGCGGTATACGAACATTTGATTTGATTGCCGCTAAAGGAGGAGTTGCCTTTATAGTCTGTGCTCTTTTCGCTGCCGTAGTAATAAGGAGCTACTCGGGAATGATTTGGCCGCTCGGTTTCGAGAAAACCGGAATGCTGATAATACTCGTGCCTTTTTCATCCGCTGTCGGCAAAGCTATGGGAGGAATTCTCTCGGATAAAATCGGGGTGTGGAATACCGCCGTATACAGTCTCGTATCGTCGGCTGCTTTTTTTGTATTCTCTTTTATGGCAGGTAAAATGATAAACGGAGCATCTCCTGTAGTTTGGATTCTGATGGGAATTTCAATAGCCTTCTTCAATGTGGCTATGCCGATCACACTCACAGGTCTGGCTTCCGCCATGCCTGAAAATTTAGGTTTCGGGTTCGGACTTTCCACGCTTGCATTGCTCATCGGCACGGTTTGGGCAAGCCAAGTGTCTAAGACGGGCTTTGAAAATAATATGGAGATTTTGGTTTTAGCGCTTATTCTTATCGCACTTTTAATGATAAGCGTAACTGTAAGAAAGGACAGATGAAGGGTGAAAGCTATGAACAAACTTGTTGAATATATTGACAGAGAAGCTCTCAAAATGCGAGATGTGGCATTAGTTCCCACTTTGTCAACCGTATCGCTGTTCCCGAAAATTTTAATCGGGATAGTAGCGGCAATTACGATTTTTGCCGCCATCAAGCTTATAAATATTGCCAAGAAAAATGCAAAAAATCAGGTGACGGGCGCACCTGAAGAAGATAAAGAAAAATCCGATGAAGAACAAAAGGATATTTGATGCTGTATCTTGATTTTTTCTTATCACTTTTTCTTACTGTGATTATCGAGGGTTTTCTGATATTTTTGATATACAGAAGAAAAGACTATATTGAATATTCGGTTTGGATAAATCTTTTTACGAATCCATCTATGAATCTTTTTGCCAATTTTGCGGCTCATTTAACAGGATTTTCATATATTCGGGCAGTCTATATACTTGAGATATTGCTCATACCGCTCGAGGCGATGATTTATGTTAAACTAAGCAGCATGAAAATCAGGGATGCAATGATTCTTTCTGCAGTTGTAAACTCGGCGTCCTTCGGTATCGGAATGCTGATTTGGTAATTACAAATATAATAATCAGGAGTAAATTATGCTTTTTGAATCTACAAGAGGAAGTAAAAACAAAAAGACGGGCGCACAGGCTATAATAGCAGGGATTGCGGAGGATAAGGGGCTTTATGTGCCTGAAATCATACCGCCGCTTCCGTTTAAGCCTGAGGAAATGGTCGGAAAAGCTTACAGGGATATCGCTAAGGTTATACTTCTCTCTTACTTTGACGATTTCACCGAGGAAGAAATGGAGTATTGCGTTAAGAATGCCTATGATTCCAAGTTTACCGCGGACGATATCTGTGAGATAAATGAAGCGGGAGGAGTTTTTTTCCTCGAACTTTATCACGGAAAGACAGCCGCGTTTAAGGATATGGCCTTATCGATTTTGCCTTATCTTCTCACTACTTCTATGAAAAAAGAGGGAGTGACAGACAAGGTATGCATTCTTACCGCCACATCGGGCGACACCGGCAAGGCGGCACTTGAAGGCTTCGCGGACGCGGAAGGAACTGAAATAATCGTATTTTATCCGGAAGGCGGAGTCTCCGAAGTTCAGCAGAGGCAGATGGTTACAACGGAAGGTGCGAATACACATGTCTTCGCGGTCAGAGGAAACTTTGACGATTGTCAGACCATGGTTAAGAAGATCTTCTCGGATGCTGAGATGACTGATAAGCTCAAGGCGAAAGGCGTGATTTTCTCCTCGGCGAACTCAATAAATATAGGAAGACTCGTGCCGCAGGTGGCATATTATGTGTACTCATATGTCAAGCTTTTAGAAAAAGGAGTTCTAAAACCGGGCGAGCTTATCAATGTGACCGTACCGACCGGAAACTTCGGAAACATCCTGGCGGCATATATGGCGAAGGAAATGGGACTTCCTGTCAATATGCTGATATGTGCGTCAAACGACAACAGGGTTCTTACGGATTTCCTTGAAACCGGACTTTATGACATAAGAAAAGAAAAGAGAGATTTCATACTGACCAACTCTCCTTCGATGGACATTCTTATTTCATCAAATCTCGAAAGATTGCTTTACCTTATGAACGGAAGAGACGCGGAGCTTGTGAGAGATTGGATGTCTTCTCTTGAGGAAGTGGGCATGTATATAGTTATGGATTCGTTTAAGCTCATGGAAGGTCTGAAGGAATTTTGGGGAGGCTATTCTTTGGAGCCTGAAAGTCTTGATGAAATAGCGAGAAGCTTCAGAGAAGAAAAATATCTTATGGATACACATACTGCCGTTGCGAGCAAGGTTTATCGTGACTATGTTTCAGAAACGGGCGACAAAACGCCGACAGTAGTGGTTTCAACCGCATCCGCATTCAAGTTTGCGGAAGCCGTGAATACGGCGCTCGGTATAGAAGGCGCAAAAAACGGCTTCGAGGCGGTGGAGAAACTGTCGGAGTATACGGGGGTCTCAATACCTTACGGACTTAGAGAACTCGATAAGAAAAAGATAAGACACAGCAAGGTGGCGGATATTGAAGATATGCCGGACATGGTGCTTGGTTCGATATAATAATGTATAATGGGAGATATTTTTCCGTATCTTGCTTGAAAAATATCTCTTTTTATGTTAATATTTGTTCATCCCGTGGGGGAGTAGCGAGCGTATTTTTGCGTTACAAGTCAACAAACGCGATTCGATAAATCTGGCTTGTATTAAATTGCGAGACTCATGTATAGGCAAGCTATACAAAGAGTCTTCTTTTTTTAGGAAAATTTCGGGAAAAATAACAATTAGAGGTAAAAATGAAGTACTATCTTGAAGAAAAAGAAAACGTATTGGAACATGTGGGGAGCTCCGAAAAAGGCTTAAGCTCGGCGGAAGCTGAAAAAAGGCTTGCCGTAAACGGTAAGAACAGGCTGGAAGAAGCGAAGGGTAAATCAATCCTGATGAGATTTTTTGAGCAGCTTACAGACCCTATGATTATAATTCTTATAGCCGCCGCTGCGGTTTCAGGTGTAATAGCGGTCATGGAGAAGGAAAGCTTCGCGGATGTAATCATAATACTCGCGGTTGTTTTGATAAATGCCATACTGGGTGTTTATCAGGAGAGCAAAGCCGAAAAGGCGATAGAGGCGCTCCAGAAGATGTCTGCCGCCACATCCAAGGTTCTTAGGGACGGCAAGGTTCTCAGTGTGCCTTCGGAAGACCTCGTTGTCGGAGATATCGTCATGCTCGAAGCGGGAGACGCCGTGCCGGCGGACGCGAGGATAATAGAGAATGCGAGCCTGAAGATAGAAGAGGCCGCTCTTACGGGAGAGTCCGTCCCTGTAACTAAGCTTGTAGATATGATTATGCTTACGGGGGATATGCACGATGTGCCGCTCGGAGACCGCAAGAACATGGTATATATGGGTTCAACGGTGGTTTACGGAAGGGGAGTTGCGGTTGTTACCGCTACCGGAATGGATACC
>CAYFQR010000041.1:0-3317 GCA_964345365.1 uncultured Oscillospiraceae bacterium | reverse complement strand
GCGGCAGTTACAACAAGAGGTCTTGGAGTTGAAGAAATGGGAAAGATTGCAGAAGCTCTTTCGCAGGCTGAGGAGGGGAAAACTCCGCTTCAGATTAAGATGGCGCAGCTTTCGAAGGTTTTGACATGGCTGGTTCTTGTTATTTGCGCTGTGGTATTTGCCGTTAATCTCATCAAATCCGGCGGACTTGAGTTTGAAGTGATTCTAAGCTCATTCATGATAGCCGTTTCGCTTGCGGTTGCCGCTATTCCCGAAGGGTTGGCAGCGGTAGTAACCGTGGTTCTTTCCATCGGCGTAACCAATATGTCCAAGAGAAACGCTATAATCCGTAAGCTCACGGCTGTGGAAACATTAGGCTGTGCGCAGATTATTTGCTCGGATAAGACAGGTACCCTAACGCAGAATAAGATGACGGTGGTCAATTATTTCGGTGATGACGAGCTGATGCTTACTCATGCCATGGCTCTTTGCTGCGACGCCGAAAACGATGAAGAAATGAACGTCACAGGTGAACCGACGGAAGCCGCGCTCGTAGCATGGCTTAATTCGCACGGAATCAACAAAATAGATATCAAAGCGGCATATCCGAGAGTGGGTGAGGCGCCTTTCGACTCACTCCGAAAAATAATGTCAACGGTGCACTGGGTGGATTCCGGCAAGGGTGAGCTTGTGAGGGCCATGGATAGAGGCTATGTTCAGTTTACAAAGGGAGCCCCCGATGTCATACTTGAAAAATGCACTCATGTGCTTCAGGGCGAAAAAATAGTCCCTATGACGGATGGTTACAAAGAATATATTATAAAAGAAAACAAGAGGATGGCTGACAGGGCACTCAGGGTTCTCGCATGCGCTGCGAGGTATTGGGACGATATGCCTATATATTTCGAGGCGGATTACCTTGAACACGACATGGTATTCGTGGGACTTACAGGCATGATAGACCCGGTAAGGCCTGAAGTTAAGGATGCTATTATAGAGTGCAGCTCCGCGGGTATCAGACCTATAATGATTACGGGAGACCATATTGATACCGCTTCCGCTATAGCGAGAGAATTAGGCATATTGGAGGAAGGCCGGTGTGCCGTTACGGGAGCAGAGCTAAGCCGAATGGACGATGAGGAATTCGAAAAGAGATTCCGTGAGATTTCGGTATATGCACGTGTGCAGCCCGAACATAAGACAAGAATAGTTAAAGCATGGCAGGATGCGGGTTATGTAACTGCTATGACCGGAGACGGTGTTAACGACGCGCCTTCAATTAAGACTGCGGATATTGGTGTGGGAATGGGAATCACGGGAACGGACGTAACAAAAAATGTTGCGGACATGGTTCTTGCGGATGACAACTTTGCTACCATAGTCGGTGCGGTTGAAGAAGGAAGAAGAATATATGACAATATAAGAAAAGCGATACAGTTCCTGCTCGGCTCCAATATGAGTGAGGTTCTTTGTATATTCTTTGCTACCCTTATGGGATTCACGATACTTCAACCGGTACATCTACTCTGGATAAACCTTGTAACCGATGCATTTCCTGCACTCGCGCTCGGCGTGGAAAAAGGCGAAAAAGATATAATGGAGAGAAAGCCGAGAGATTCCAATGCGGGTGTTTTCTCCGACGGTATTGGCGGTGATATACTGTATCAGGGCGTGCTTGTGATGATTCTCACTATGATTTCATACTTTATTGGACATTATATCGAATCGGGAAATTGGGAGATTATGAACTCGCCTGACGGTACGACGATGGCATTCCTTACGATGTCAATGGCGGAGATTTTTCATTCGATTAACATGAGGTCGCAGAGAAAGAGCATATTCAAACTCGATTCTATCAATGGCATGTTATTCCTTGCAGCATTCGGTTCACTTATTGCGACCACACTCGTATGCGAGGTGCCTTTCTTTGCCGCTGCATTCGAGTTCCAGCAGGTAACTCTCGTAGAGTACGGAATCGCGATAGCACTTGGATTCATGGTTATACCGGTTGTCGAAATAGTTAAATCGGTTCAAAGAGCAATGGGTAAATAGAGCTGATATAGGCCGTTTTAGGACAGGAACATTGACAAACGCAGCTACCGCTATCTCACATAATTTTTAAGTGAACATGTGAAGCAGTGTTTCAGAGGGAAAAAAATATATTTTTCTCTTTTGCTTCAAACAATATAAGAAAAGAAAAAACCGCGTGACCTTGAAAAAGGTTTTACGCGGTTTTTTGTCAGCATTGACAAAATGAATATAAAAACAACAGCTCTGACGGTATTGATAGATTTGACGACGGCAGTAGCCATAGGCACATTGCTGTCCGGACTTATTCTTCTTTTCGACTTGGGGAACAGTTATTTGAGAGAATATAAGGTTGATACCGATGGCGAAAAATTGCCGCATAAAATCAAATCCTTTACTGTTGAAGGTGCTCTGTTCTTCGGGGTTTCCGATGCCATAGTTAATTCATTTGAGGTGATGGGCAAGGATGCCGATATAGTGGTTGTAAACTTGATGAATGCACCGATGATTGATGCCACAGGAATTGTTGTCTTAGGAAAACTCAAAGAACGGATGGAAAAACTCGGCAAAAAACTGATTCTGACGGGATTAAAAAAGAGAACCTATGAAAAGTTGCTTAAACTCAATATTTTGGACGGGCAGGAAAAAGAAATTAATATGGGCAGAATAGCCGAAGCCATAGCTTATGCTAAAGAGTTAGCAAGGAGCAATGAGTTAAAAGGAAAGAATTAAAAGATAGAAAACACCGCATGAGATTCATGTGGTGTTTTTGAGACATTTTTACAAGCTCAGTAAGTTCATAAATTCCTCTCCGGTTATAGTTTCTTTTTCTATTAAATGTTCGGCGAGTGAATCCATTTTGTCCCTGTTTTCCATAAGAACGGCAGTTGCTCGTTTATGTGCCTCCGCGATGGTGTCTCTAATCTCCTCATCTACCAAGCGTCCGGTCTGTTGGTCGCCGCCAAGATTATAACACCCTTGTTGCCCTCGAAGCCATCCATCTCCGTCAGCAGTTGATTCAAAGTCTGTTCACGTTCATCATTCGTAGCGAATTGTGAATCACGCTTCTTTCCTATCGTGTCTATTTCATCGATAAAAACGATGCATGGAGCTTGTTTGTTGGCTTGATCGAACAGCTCACGAACCTTTGCCGCTCCTCTGCCGACAAACATCTCGACAAACTCCGAACCGGAAATCGGAAAGAAAGGCACATCCGCCTCGCCGGCAACCGCTTTGGCTATGAGCGTTTTACCCGTTCCGGGAGGGCCGACCAAGAGCACACCTTTCGGACATAGGGCGCCCATATCTTC
>CAYFQR010000040.1:1678-9376 GCA_964345365.1 uncultured Oscillospiraceae bacterium | reverse complement strand
GAACACAGGCGAATGCTATGGGCATCATAGCAAATAGGGTGCATAGACTACGTGAATCATCCTTCTGCAAAATGTTCCGCATCGTTGATAATATTTGATAGCAAAATCCCTATTTCTATCATCTCTCTATCACTGATGTTAAAGGCATCTACATCTCCGGACTTAGAGAGTATGCTCGGTTCATTTTCAGAAATGTCAATTATTGCTTCAAAATAGTTACTCTCTGAATCAAGGGACACCTCGCTTAGATTAAATCTAATTGAATTTCTGTCGCTATCGTTCCACGAAGCGCCGCCTTCGAGAGGTACTGAAGCAAAAGAATCACTCAAGAATACGGGATTTGCAATGGCTTCAGTGGTCTGGGAACTTGACTCATGGAGTTTAGTAAAGCAAAGCGGAGTATACTTCTCAATCGCATGTTTGCTCATGCTCCCGATTGCATATGTCACAAATTGGATGAAGCATTCTGCTATGGGCGTTCTTTCCTACATCGGAATATTTGTCGCTATATTCGTCGTTACCTGGCTGGTGCAATATTTCGTGTGGCTAAACAAAATCAAAAAAATGAACGCCGAAGTCAATAGAACGAAAGATGAATGATGAAGGTTTTTAGAGAAACAGGCTTATAGGACAATAAAAAGCTTCCCCGAACCGTTTTCGGTCACGAGGAAGTTTTTTGTTGTTCAAAAGTGCGTAATAATCGGCACGCTACCACTTAGTTGTTCAAAAGCGCGTAGTAATCGGCATGCTACCACTTATTCGCCACTTTTTCGGCGAAGCCGAAGAAGTCTTTTATACCGAGCACGGTGCCGTCGTCGAGTACGGCTTTCCCTGTGAAGTGACCGAAAACCTGATGCTGGTCGGAGCTTATGAGCTTGATGTCGGTCTTTGATGCTCTGTCGAGAACCGGCACGAATGTCATCTCGAACCGTCCGTCATCCGAGGTGAAAAGCCAGGTGCCCATATAGTCATCGACTTTATCCTGTGTTTCTATGCAGTGGCCGCCCGCGGTGCAGCAGCTTCCGCGTGTAGTGTATTGTCTGTTTGCCGACGGAATGTGGAAGGTGACCTTACTTAATTTATGTGCAACTCCGTCATAAAAAAGCATATTTTCAGAAGCTGCAGAAGTGTCGCCGAAACCGTAGCCTATACTCCAGCCGAAGCGGTGCCCGTCGAGCATGCCCTGTGCAGCTCCCCAATACCAAGTATTCTTGTAAGTCCACACGCCTCTACCCCAATCTAAAAGGCCGAAGGATTTCCCTTCCTCGAAATTATAGACCTTGCCGTCGAACTCGACCTTGCCGCTTGCAGGCATGGCGATGATTTTTTGATTATAGTAGAAAGCGGTCTCCTTTTCCTTAAAAGGTGTCGCAATTACCATTGAATCCTGCTTCGGATTTTCGAGCCTTATTTCGCCCTCTATTGCTTTGCCGGCCTTGAACTTATCCATTTGGAAACGAAGAATTCGGTGGTCGCCGTGATGCTCGAAGTGAATGAAATAGTTTTTTCTGTCAGCTTTTACATCTCCTCTCTCGCTGCTCGGCGGCAGATTCCTTTTGCCCATCGTCATAAAAAGCATCGGTGAAGTCGTCTGCTCCCAACCCTCCTTGAAGTCGAGCAGAGAAATCGAATCAAGCCCCATGTAAGAATTATCCGCCACCGTAAGTGCGACGGCGAAATCTTCCGCGGTTATTAAATAGTAGTCCCATTCTTTTATCCTCAGCGCGCCGCCCTTTATGGCTTTTCTATCATAATCAAGGAGAAGTTCCTTAGCATATCCCGCCTCGATAAGCCTGCCTTTATCATCCAAAAGTTCGTGCCTTGTTTTAATTTCATGTTGCATGGTAGCACCTCCAATGTTCTATGCTGTTTTAGTTCTATACTTGCTCCACGAGCTGTAGACTTTTTTGCCGTCTACATACTTAAACGCTCTTACGCGGTAATAGTATTTTTTGCCCGCTTTGGATTTAACGTAGCGATATGTTCTCGATGAGGAATTAACGGTAGCGATTACATATTTTTTAGAAGATGAGGTTGACCTTGAAATCTGATAGCCGTCCGCACCGTCAATCTTAGACCATTTTAATTTGACCTTGCCTTTTGATACCTTGGTTATCTTTGAAAGAGCAGGTCTTTTAACTTTGATGACATCGGAACCACCTGCCGCACCGGAAGAAGTTTCAACAGAGTCGCCGGAGCTGGCTTTTACGGTAACCGGAATTTCTTTTTTGAAATCGAGAGCGGCACATTCCATAGTAAGATTTGCCGTGCCGTCGGAAACTCCATGCATTTTTTCTCCATCAACCGTAAAAATTCCTGTGTCGGAAGAGGAAAAGGTAAGCATTAAGTCCGCATCGATTATGGCGTGACTTGGCCAAGTTTCCCGGGTGTTGAAATGAACCTTGCCTTTTGGAACGGGAATAGGTGTATCACTCAGTGAAATCTCATTCCGGTCAACTTTTATGGAAACGCCTTGCATGATGGACGGAAGTATTTCTATGGTGTCCGTGCCCGCCGAATCCAAGGCTGGAGTTTCAGCGGAATTAGTGTTTCCGCCGCCCAAAACCTGTACCCAGTAGCACACATCTTTATACTCAACGCATGCGATACCGATACTTGTAAAACCCGGATTAAGCATATTACGTCTATGACCCTGTCCGGAGTAGGTGCATTCATCTTCTCTCCAAAGCGTAAGCGCCTGGTCATATGTGTTCAATATGGCGTAGTCACCCGCGGCGATATTTTCGCCCATCATCTTTAAGCCGCGAGGCATCAAAGCGAAAACATTGTCGCCGTTAGGTCTCAAGTGATCCCAATAAATTACGGTTTCGAGAGCTCTCAGCATTGCGATTTTTTCGAGACCGTAGTCATACGAAAGAGTATTCAATCCGGAGACCTCGGTCTTCGAAACGTTATCGGGATTCCAATACCATGTGTTCGAAGTTCTGAAAGCGTTGAGGTTATTCATCATTTGTCTTGCCTCGCTCTGACGGAAGTTCGCAGTGAGCTCAATATTTAGAGTCATCACTTCAGCATGTGCGGCAATGCCGATATTATCGGCAAACTCAGGATTAAACGCAAGACCCGGAATCGATAATGATAGAACCAAGAGGATTATCAGAACCGACTTAAAAAACCTATTTGTGAACAATTTCATTTTCGCACCTCATCGATGAATCGAACCTATATGACTTAAGGCGAGAGTGTTTTTTGTTACATTAAAAAACATCCCACGATTTATAATAATTATAAGATGTTTAGTGTTTGTTTTCAAGTTATATATTCTTACTTTCCCTGCAACATCATAGTGTGAAGCTTTTTTAAACAGTTACACTCAAAATAAAACAAAAGACTGTCATCAGTTTCAACTATAATCGAAACTGATATAAATTGTGGCGGAATTTTTGATAATGTAGTATAATATCAGCAATATAAATATTTAGGAACGGAAAGATGAGATACGTTGTTGCCGAGGTATGCAAGGTAATATAGTTAAAAAAAGAACTGACGTATTTGAGTACTAAACGCAAAAAACAAATGAAGGCATCGACAAGCAAATAAGGAGAACCGCGAAATGAAATTGGACAGAAAAAGCAGTGTATTTATCGGTGTTGCTGCTGCTATCAGCTGCGAGATAATATATGGACTAAGCTATTTTTTTACGAAGCAGGCCATTGAAATCGCCGCGCCGCTCGAGCTGCTCGGCTGGAGATTTTTTGTTGCGGCGGTAGCGATAAATATATGCGTCGCATTAGGCTTGGTGAAGATAAACCTTAAGGGCAAAGACCTGAAACAGTTGCTGAGGATAGGATTTTATGTCCCTGTAGCATATTTTATCGGTGAAACGGTCGGAATAGGTCATACAACAGCTTCCGAAAGCGGTGTGTTTCTCGCCTGTATTCCGGTAGCGTCGCTTACGGCATCGATGCTTATTCTCGGTAAGAAACCTACATCATGGCAAGTTACCGGTATTGTCATTACACTTGTAGGGGTTCTCGTAAATGTGCTGGCGGTCGGAGCGACATCAAGCTTCTCGCCGGTCGGATATATCTGTTTAATTGCGGCGATAATATCTTATGCCATATACAGTGTAAATGTCGAGAAGGCGGTGGAATTCACCGAGATGGAGATAACCTATGCGATGCTCGTTGTGGGTGCTATAGTATTCGTTCCTCTTTCAATAGTATATGCGCTCCTCCAAGGCGATATATCCGAAACGATTACAATCCCGTTTAGGAATATGGGGTTTTTGACGGCGATACTGTATCAGGGAATATGTTGTTCGGTAGTGGCGATATTTTTAGGGAATGTTGCCATAGCTAAAATCGGCGTTAACCGGACATCTTCGTTTATTGGGATTTCAACGGTTATTGCGATTGTCGCGGGGGCATTTTTGCTGAGTGAGCCGTTCACAATATATCAGATGGTAGGTGCGGTTATAATTTTAAGCGGTGTTTATATTGCGAATGCCCGTAGCAAAAAATAAAGAATAATAAAGATAGGCTATAAAAATTATTAAAAAATATAAAAATATGGAATGCGGTCTTGATAATAAAGGCGGCAAATAGCAAAATTATACAGAAAATATGATCTTTTAAGGAAAAAATATGACACTGAGAGAACTTAAAATAGGGCATTCCGCCCTCATAAAGAGTGTGGGTGGAAGAGGAGCATTAAGGCAACACTTTCTTGACATGGGCGTTATTCCGGGTGCGGAAGTAACGCTTGTTAAGTATGCCCCGCTCGGAGACCCTGTGGAGCTTTTGATTCACGGATATTCACTCACTCTAAGAGTTGCGGATGCTTCAAAAATTGAAATCGATGAGGACACCGTATCCCCGGTAAAATCTCACAAAAGGAAACCGAGACGAGAGAAAGTTCACGAAGTTGAACACCCCGGATTTGGAGAGGGCGGCAGATACCATGTTAAAGCCGATGAAAACCCGCTCCCCGAAGGAACGCCGCTCACCTTTGCCCTTGCGGGCAACCAAAACAGCGGAAAGACTACCCTTTTCAACAGGCTCACAGGAGCGAATCAGCATGTAGGTAACTTCCCGGGTGTAACGGTTGACAGAAAAGAAGGGTGCATAAAAGGCAGCATAGATGCGAAAGTAACGGATCTTCCCGGCATATATTCGCTTTCCCCATACAGTTCAGAGGAAATCGTATCGAGGGAGTACATAATAGCTGAAAAACCTACAGGTATTATAAACATAGTCGATGCGACAAATATAGAGAGAAACCTTTACCTTACACTTCAGCTAATGGAGCTTGAGACGCCGATAGTGCTCGCTCTCAATATGATGGATGAGATAAGGGGAAACGGCGGTCACATATTAGTGAATGAGATGGAATCAATTTTAGGAATTCCGGTTGTCCCGATAAGTGCCGCAAAGGGTGAGGGAATCCGAGAGCTTGTTGACCATGCCGTGCATATAGCAAAATATCAGGAGCGCCCGGGCAGGACGGATTTCTGCTCGCCTGATACCGAGGCGGGAGCTGCCGTACATAGATGCATCCACAGCATAATGCACCTGATAGAACATCATGCGGAAGCTGCTCAGATACCTTTGAGATTCGCCGCAACGAAGCTGATAGAGGGCGACCCTCTCATCATAGAGGCACTGAAGCTCACAACAAACGAAGCTGAGATTATAGAACGTATCATAGAGCAGCTTGAAGAGGAGAGAGGGCTTGACCGTGCAGCAGCAATAGCCGATATGAGATTCGAGTTTATCCAGAATCTTTGTGCGGAAACGGTTGTGAAACCGAGGGAGTCAAAAGAACACGAGAGAACAAGAAAAATTGACGCGGTGCTCACGGGCAAGTGGACAGCGATTCCGGCATTCGTACTTATCATGTCGATGATTTTTTGGCTGGCATTTAATGTTGTGGGGGCGAAGCTTCAAGAGCTCCTCGGCATGGGGGTGGATGCCTTGTCAGAGGCGGCAACGGTAGGGCTTAAGTCAATAGGAACGAGTGCTTTTCTCACCGACCTGATTATTGACGGTGCTGTAGCAGGTGTGGGTTCCGTGATAAGCTTCGTACCGATTATAGTGATACTGTTTTTTTTCCTTTCATTGCTCGAAGATTCGGGATATATGGCGAGGGTTGCCTTTGTCATGGACAAGCTCCTTCGAAAAATCGGGCTTTCGGGAAGGTCGATTGTTCCGATGCTGATAGGCTTCGGCTGCACGGTGCCTGCCGTAATGGCGACGAGGACACTCCCGTCCGAAAGGGACCGTAAGATGACAATACTGATGACTCCTTTCATGAGCTGCACGGCAAAATTACCGATATACTCATTTTTTGCTGCGGCATTTTTTCCGGGGAAAGGTGCAATCGTAATGGTCGGACTGTATTTTATCGGCATAATTGTAGGAATCCTGTGCGCCCTTCTATTTAAGGAAACCATATTTAAGGGTGAAGCGGTTCCGTTTGTAATGGAACTTCCTAATTACAGGATGCCTGCTGCAAAAAACGTAGGTCATCTGCTGTGGGATAAGACAAAGGATTTCGCGATGCGGGCATTCACGGTTATCTTTCTCGCGTCAATCATCGTGTGGTTCATGCAGAGCTTTGACTTCGGACTAAATCAAGTTAGCAATTCGTCAAGGTCGATGATGGCGATTATCGGTGGCACATTTGCACCGCTCATGGCACCGCTCGGACTTAATGACTGGAAAATATTAACCGCACTTTTTACCGGTTTCATAGCAAAGGAAAGTGTTGTTTCCACGCTCAATGTTCTGTATGATACGGACTATGCCATAGAAGCGGCGCTCGGCACTCCTGAAGCCGCGGCATTCCTGGTGTTCTGCCTTTTATACACGCCTTGCGTTGCTGCGGTTGCGGCAATAAAGAGAGAGCTCGGTGTGAAATGGACGGTAGGCGTGGTGCTGTGGCAATGCGGAGTGGCATGGATTATAGCGCTTGCCGTGAAAATTATGGTAGCGGCGCTGATATAGAAGCCATATGAGTTAGGCAGCTGCCTCGGCAGGTCTCAGTTGATGTAGAAAATATGCGGATATACAGTCGGTTTTGGCAGCCTGTCCTCGTTCGGAATACACATAGCTGCTCGCTCAATCAAAAAATAGGACTCTGAAAGAAACCCCGTGCGGGGGGGCATTTCAGAGTCCGTTTTTTTAATCAGTGGTGAACTATTTTTTTTCTGCGAAGTGTTTTTTAAGCGCGTCGAAAGTACGCTCGCTAATATAGTGCTCGATTCTGCATGCGTCCTCGGTAGCGGTTTCCTCATCGACCCCGAGACTCATAAACACTTTGGTTAATATAGTATGTCTTTCGTAAATCAGCTTGGCAATTTTTTTGCCGGATTTGGTTAACGTTATCGAACCTCCGTCATCTACGACAATGTGTCCGTCAGCTTTCAGAAGGCCTAATGCCCTGCTGACAGAAGGCTTGGAATATCCCATTTTCTCACTTATGTCAACGGCGCGGACGTGTCCGGCCTCCTCTAAAAGAATATATATTGTTTCGAGATACATCTCGCCTGATTCCTGGATAGCCATGTTTAACCTCCTCATGCTTTTGGGGAAATGATAACATAATAAGTAGAAAATAGCAAGAAAGCCTGCGGAATGCTTTTGACGGGAACCCTGCGGAATTCTTTTGACGGGAACCCTGCAGGCTGTGTTCTGAATATCTCTTGACTGAAGTAACGAGTTTTCTCGGATGTGG
>CAYFQR010000040.1:0-1578 GCA_964345365.1 uncultured Oscillospiraceae bacterium | reverse complement strand
GATGTGGTCGGCATAAGGCATAAACAAAAGCCGGCCGACTATTAATTGCTTATCAGCTTGACTGCTTTTAAGCGGTGCGAAAACATTATTTCTTTAATAATTTATAGGTTTTAGGAGTTTTTATGGTAAATGTTTATAAAAAATTAATATCATATTCGAAGCAATGCGCTTGGCAGGTGTCGACAGCATCGCGGCAAAGTTCAAGGACAAAGAAAATACAATGATCGGCTCAAAAGGGGTTTACTTATCCGGGGGAGAAAAACAAAGGGTTTCGATAGCAAGGGCAATCCTCAAAGATGCTGAAATTGTTATTTTTGACGAGGCAAGCGCCGCCATCGACCCGGATAACGAGCATGAATTGCAAAAGGCATTTGCCAATCTGATGAAAGAAAAAACGGTAATAATGATTGCGCATAGGCTGACGACTATAAGAAACGTGGATGAAATACTTGTTTTTGAAAACGGTAAAATCATTGAAAGAGGAACCGACGAAGAGTTGATGGAGCGAGATTCCTTATATAAACATTTTCTTGATACATATAAAATCGCAAACGATTGGAGGGCTTAAGATGAAAGAGTTATTTAAGAAAAGTTTTGCCCTTACGGAGCAAGGCGCGGCTGACCTTGTGAAATCGAGCATTGCAACATTTGCCGCATTTTTTATAAATATGCTCCCTGCAATGCTCATGATGTTGTTTTTTGACAAAACGCTATTGTTAAATGACAGAAGTGACTTTATTTACTATGTGCTTTCTATAGGGATTATTGTAGTGGTATATATAGCCTTAGGCATTGAATACAATTCCCTCTACAGTGCGACATACAGGGAAAGTGAAAATTTGAGGGTTGATATTGCGAGGGAAATCAGCGATTTGCCGCTGTCATATTTTTCGAAACATGATTTAACCGACCTGGCACAGACTATCATGGCAGACGTTGCTACTTTGGAACATGCTTTATCCCATGCAATCGCAAAGTTAGTAGGGTTTATCGGATTTTTTGTTCTTATTTCCGGGATGCTCCTCATAGGCAATTTCAAGCTGGGACTTTGTGTTATCTCGCCGGTTGCGGCGTACTTTGCACTTTTGTTAATATCCAAAAAAATTCAAACGATAAATTTCCGTAAATATTATGAGAAATTAAGAAAAAATTCCGACAGCTTCCAAGAGGCTATAGAACTTCAAATGGAAATACAGAGCTTCGGACTGAGCGAAGATATAAAGAGAAAACTGTATACCGAAGTTGAAGAAGGAGAGAGAATTCATATCGCCTCCGAATTTGTAGCAGCGACTATTGTAAGTTTAGCAGGATTGATTCTTTATCTTACGCATATTCTGGTAATTATAGTGGGCATAGCGCTTCTTGCGGACGGCGAAGTAAATATCCTATATTTCCTGGGATACTTGCTCGCCGGAATCAAGATTAAAGAAGGTGCGGAAGCAAATGCCATGAATATGGCTGAACTTTTCCACTTGGATTCTTCGGTCAAAAGAATTAACGAGATGAGAAATTCACGAGCGTTACAGGTGTTGTATGCTCTAAAAGACTTCTTAATCAAGCGGTTGGGAAGTCTCTTAG
>CAYFQR010000039.1:0-10447 GCA_964345365.1 uncultured Oscillospiraceae bacterium | reverse complement strand
GCCGATGATACTTGGCAGGAAGCTGCCCGGGAAAGTAGGACGTCGCCGGTTTTTTATTGCAAAAAACCTTTTTTACATTAAAAATACACATTGATAATACATATGCTATATTTTAATAAAAATTGAAATCGAAGCATATAATTAAAAAGAAAAAAAGCAGAGCTGTCTCTAATTGAGATCATCTCTGCTTTTTTTAAGAATGTGATTTATTTACCTATATATCTGGACTCAATATAATATCTCTTTTCGTTTGCTTCACCCATAGAGAAAGTTTTTCTCGGCAGGGCGCCGTCGGCTGCAACGGCAGGGAAGAGCATGAACTTATCCATTGAAGGAAGCATGAAGCCTGCGTTACCTGCTTTAGTTGCAAGGGTTTCTACAGATTTAGTTCCGTGAATGTAGTCGATATCGGCGGACTTTCTTTCTTTAACCATTATATCCAGTGCGTTCTGGAGAGCGCCGACTTCTAATTTATTAGAAGGTGCTTCTATAACTATAAAGCCTTTTTTTTCAGCGGTGATGTATGGAATAGAGAAGCAGCCTTCCGTGCAGGAAGCAACGTCTGCTAAATATACATCGCCGTTTTGCTCTTTTAGGAGTGATACCGTTTCATTCACAAGGTCCATACCGCTCTGCCCGTTCTTTGCGAAGATTACTCTGTGGATAGGCTCGAACACGATTCCTTCATCGTGTATATTCTCGATTTCGCAGAGTGCATATCTTGCGGGATGTGTTTCGATTTCTTCAGGTGTGAGGGTCTTTTTGAGATTTTCCCAGTTTGTCTTGGCGGTGGCGAGCGAGTGGTTGCCGTCACCCATGGCTTGGAAGATAACGCTTCCGTCGCCGTATTTTGATATGGCTTTTTCCAAAAGGACGGATAATGCATCCTTCGCACTCTCAAGGTCGGCTTCTTTTATGAATGAGCCTGTGATATGTCCTCCGTCAAGCATGAGGTCGCTGTCGTAAACGAGCTCCTGCGGAGCGTTTACAAGCGGCTCGATTACGCTCTTATCGGGGTCATCTATTAAAATGAGTATATGTGGAAGCTCAATAGGGGCGCCTTCGCGTATCCTCAGACGCGGCGGTATTCTCTCAACAACCGTTCCCTCTGTGGCTCTTGTGAGAGATTTTGAGCCTTTGTTGAAGTCATAGCACTCTAAATCGGTTGCAATTACAAGGCCCAATCTGGTTCTGCCTTCAGCCGTCCTCTTTACGAGGATGCAGCCTTTTGGAAGAGTTCTGAGGGTGCCGTCATGAAGATATTTGTCCATAGTTTCTCTTACTGCCTTTATCTTCTCGGCTTCACCCTCTTTTTCGAGGTATATTTCAGGTAGCATTAGTCTCAGAGTAGACGGTGCATCGCCGACGATTTTCTCGGCGGCATCCCAGTATTCAGGTTCGGAAGTATATTGGTCACATGCGACAACCGCCCATTTTGAGTAGTCGGTTCCTTCCTTTGGAATCATTATCTCGGGAATATGAAATCCGAAGTTACCCCAGTCATATTTTGCCATAGTTATTCTCCTTATTTAACAAAAAATAGCTTACATGTATTGATTATAATTTGAAGGAGGCTAAAATACAAGGGGGCTTCCTTATCTTTTTTCATGAGATTTTTTGTTGGAATGGAACGCACTTTGTGCTATAATCTAAAATAGCTATAGGTGTGAACTTTTTGCGCCGCGGGGAGGTAGATATGACCGGAATAAAATGGCTTTTCGCCTTTATAATGTGTATACCGATTTGTGTCGCAATTGGTTTTTGCTGCAAAAAACTTATAAAGGATATCAAAAGAAAGAAATGAAGGGACTATTTATAAGCATTGAGGGCCCGGACGGTTCCGGCAAATCGACTCAAATTGAAAATATTAAACATTATTTCAAGGAAAAAGGCAAGGATATAGTATTTACCAGAGAACCCGGCGGTACGGCAATCGGGGAGAGAATCAGGGCGATAATCCTCGACAATAACTGCAGCGAAATGGACTTCATGACAGAGGCGATGCTCTATGCAGCATCGCGCGCACAGCATGTCGCGCAGATTATAAGACCTGCTCTTGAGAGCGGCAAGACCGTAATTTGCGACAGATTTGTCGATTCGTCCATAGCATATCAGGGATACGGACGCGGACTCGGAGAACCCGTTTCGATAATCAATAAACTTGCGATAGGCGAGTGCATACCGGATGTCACTTTTTTGCTTAAGTTAAGTCCCGATATCGGTAAACTTCGCATAGAGGAGAACCGTGAGGACAAAGACAGGCTCGAACTTGAAAAGCTGTCGTTCCACATGGAAGTATATAAGGGTTATTTGGCCATAGAAGAGGACAACAAGGACAGGATTGTGGGCATCGATGCGACGAGGAGCATCGAGGAGATTAAGGCTGATATATACAAGAGGCTTGATGAGCTTCTGCAGAAGGAAGAGGAATGACGCTCAGGGAGAGAATCAAAAAAACAATAGATGCAGGCAATATCTCGCATGCTTACATAATAGAGGGCGACTATCTTTCAGAAAAGGAAGATCTCGCCAAATGGTTTTTAACCGAGATATCGGGTGTGAAAAAACTTGAAAGCTGCCCGGATTATTATGAACTCAGGGCATCGAAAGGACAGGGGCGAACCGTAAGCTCCATAAAAGATGATGACATGGAAGAACTCATGTCGAATCTCAAGATGAAGCCTGCAGGTGACAGGAATATGGCGCTGATTGCGGATGCGGACAGCATGACCGTGCGTGCACAGAACAGATTTCTTAAGACTTTGGAGGAACCGTCGGGAAGGACGGTAATAATACTTCTGTCAGAGAACTCGGAGAACCTGCTTGAAACTATCCGCTCCAGGTGTGTGACTTTCAGATGTTACGGCGAATACCGGGAATTAGAACCCGATGCGAAAACCGGTGAACTCATCAATGCGATTTTAGAGAAGAAAACATTTCATGAAACGAAACAGCTCCTCCAAGCTGTCGTCAAGAAAAGAGAAGACGCGTATTTGTTTTTAGATGTGCTGGAGCATGTATATATTGATATGCTGAAGGGAAATGATAAGCGGGCGTTGCTTATCAGCAGAGAAAAAGGCATAGAGGCAATCGGGACAATCGAGGAAACAAGGAGAGCCCTCATAGGTAATGCATCGGTAAGATATGCGATGAGAGCGCTCATACTTAAGATATAGGAGAAAATATATGGTAAATGTAATAGGAGTAAGGTTCAAAACGGCCGGCAAGGTGTACTATTTTGACCCTACTGATCACGAGATAGCGGTCGGTGACAATGTCATAGTCGAAACTGCGAGAGGAACCGAGTACGGTGAAGTCGCTATGGGAAACACTGAAGTTGAGGATAAGGATATTGTCGCTCCGCTTAAGCCGATAATAAGAATGGCGACAGAGGAAGACCGCAAAAAACACATCGAAAATGAAAAGAAAAAAGAACAGTCGATAATTCTTTGTCAGGAGAAGGTAGATAAACACGGTCTTGATATGAAGCTTGTAGATGTGGAATATACCTTCGATAACTCTAAAGTAATATTCTATTTCACCGCGGACGGCAGAGTTGATTTCAGGGAACTCGTCAAGGACTTGGCACAGGTTTTCAGAATGAGGATAGAGCTTAGGCAGATAGGTGTCAGGGACGAGGCGAAAATGCTCGGCGGGATAGGCTCGTGCGGGCGAGCTCTCTGCTGCCACAGTTGGCTTGCGGACTTTGAGCCCGTGTCCATAAAAATGGCTAAGGTGCAGAGCCTGAGCCTAAATCCGTCAAAGATTTCGGGCATATGCGGCAGACTCATGTGTTGCCTCAAATATGAGAACGATATCTATCACGAGCTTAAAAGAGGACTTCCTGAACAGGGTGAAAAAGTCAAAACGCCGAGCGGTATCGCTAAAGTCGTCGAAGCCAAGCTGCTGGAGGAAACTGTCAAGGTGAGGCTCTATCAAGGCGGGCAGGACGGTAGGGGAGAAGACGGAGAAGAAAAATTAGGCACGGATATCATTACATTCCATAAGGATGAGGTAAGACTGATAGACAGAAGGTCGAATAAGAAGCGAGAGGATATCTTCGAGGGAGTTGACGAAGAAGATCTTAAAGAGCTTGAGAAGCTGATACATGACTGATATGTACAGGACGGATAAGATTTCGATATTCGAACACGAGAGAATTGACGAGATAGGTTTCGGTAACCTGAAACTGATACAGGCCCCTGAAGAATTCTGTTACGGCGTGGATGCGGTTCTGCTTGCGGATTTTGCATATAGGCTTACAGATGCTGAAAGAGAGTCTGCGAAAGTTCGAAAGGTAATCGACCTCGGTACTGGTACCGGAGTTATACCGCTCATCTTAAGCTCTAAGTATGAAGAAGCGGAGATTTTCGGAGTAGAGGTGCAGGAAGCATCATTCTTAAGAGCCGAGAGAAATGCGGAGCTGAACGGACTTTCGGAGAGGCTAAGATTCATAAATGCCGACATAAAAGACTTAGGGAAAAGCATGGGAAAAGAGCTTGCGGGCAGCTTTGACACGGTGGTTTCCAACCCGCCGTATACGAAGATGTCTGCAGGTCTGATGTCGCCGAACCGGGCGAAGCATATAGCGAGGCATGAAACGACAGCGGGACTTGAAGATTTCATTTCCGTTGCTGCCAAGTTCCTCAAGCCAAAGGGGGATTTCTTCATGGTTCACAGACCCTCAAGACTCTCCGAGATACTGATTAAAGCTGCGAAGTACAAGCTTGAAGCTAAAAATTTACAGTTTGTCAGCCCCCGAAAAGGCGATAAACCCAACATAATGCTTATACATTTTATAAAAGGCGGTAACCCCGGCCTGAATATTTTAGAAGAACTTGCCGTACATAACGAGCAAGGCGGATATACGAAAGAATTGGAGGAAAGGTATAAATGACAATAACTTTTACATGGGAACAGGCAATAATTTCACTTTTGGTATTTGTTGCCATAATTGCACTCTTCGTGCTGATGTCCGTTCTTATTAAGCTCAAGAAGACCCTTGAGAAAGTGGATCTGATATTGGACGACTCGAAAAAGATTTCCGGATTTGCCGCCGATCAGACGGGCAAAGCCGAAATCATCATAAACGGCATCTCGGATTCCGTCGGAGCAGTCGTATCCAATCTCAGCGCAAGCAAAGGTGTGATTAAAAACGCCACTGCATTTATCAATGCCGCAACATCCCTTGTCGGAATCATCAAGAGCAAAAACGCGGAAGCGGCTTATGAAAAAAACATAAAATCCAAATAAAATATATCAATTCAGGAGAAAAGATAAATGGCAAAATATTTAGTTGAGCAATCCGGTCCGCTAAAAGGCGAGGTCACTATTTCCGGTGCAAAAAATGCGGTTCTGCCTATTATGGCGGCTACACTGCTTACAAGTGAGGAGTGCATACTTCGTTCAGTACCTAACCTCAGAGACGTCGAGGTTATGGTTGAGATTTTAGAGGCACATGGTGCAAAGGTGGAAAGAACATCACCGGGTGACTATAGAATTGTTGTGGAAGAAATATCCACTGTAGAGTCACCGGATGACCTTGTGAATAAAATGAGAGCATCGTTTTTGATTATGGGGGCATTGCTCGGCAGGAAGAAGATAGCCAGAATACCGCTTCCGGGCGGCTGTGCTATAGGTGCGAGACCGATAGACCTTCATCTCAAAGGATTCCGGGCACTCGGCGCCGATGTTATGATTCATGAGGAAGGCGCTCATGCTTATGTCGAGGCGAGCGCACTCAGGCACGGACTGCTCGGAGGCAGGATATACCTTGACTTCCCGTCAGTCGGAGCAACAGAGAATATAATGATGGCGGCGGTACTCGCAAGCGGCACGACATATATAGAAAATGCTGCGGAAGAACCCGAAATAGTTGATTTAGCCAACTTCCTCAACAAAATGGGTGCAAAGATAAAAGGTGCGGGAACCGATACCATTAAGATAGAAGGTGTATCGGCACTCGGCTCCGTGAGGCATACTGTTATACCCGACAGGATAGAAACAGGCACATTTATGCTTGCTGCGGCCATCACAAGAGGCAATATTCACATCATGAATGCCGTTCCCGATCACGTTAAGCCGGTAATTGCAAAACTCAGGGAGTGCGGCGTAGAGATAGAGGTCGGAGATGATGACCTGATTGTCAGAGCCGACAGAATACCGCTCGTTGCGACCGACATCAAAACACTTCCTTATCCGGGATTTCCGACCGATATGCAGAGCCCTTTTATGGCATTCTTAACCGCATGTGACGGCAAGAGCACGGTAATCGAAACGGTTTTCGAAAACAGATTTATGCATGTCTCGCAGTTGAATAAGATGGGAGCTTCGATAGAAACCGCCGGAAACAAAGCGATGGTAAAGGGCGGCACCAAATTGAGAGCCTGCTCCGTTATGGCTACAGACTTAAGAGCCGGCGCGGCTATGGTGCTTGCCGGACTCGTGGCTGAGGGCACCACGGAAATATCCGAGATAAATCATATCGAAAGAGGGTATGAGGATTTCATAGGGAAGTTTAGAAAATTGGGAGCGAAAATATCGCGCATTGAATAACGGAGGGTAGTGAAAGTGGCTGACATCAAGTATTTAACGAGACTTGCGAAGGAATATCCGAATCAGAGAGCCGTAAAGGCTGAAGTCGTAAACTTAAGAGCGATACTTGCATTGCCGAAAGGTACGGAATATTTTTTGTCCGACCTGCACGGAGAGGATGAAGCATTCATACATATGCTGAAATCGGGTTCAGGAACAGTCAAGAGGAGAATCGATGAGAGATTCGACAAGATTTTGTCCGATGCGGAGCGTGAAGACCTTGCTTCACTCATATATGATGCGACGAATGAAATAGCGAGAAAGAAAAAAGTGCTGACGGATTTCAACGGCTGGCTTGAAACTTCGATATATAAGCTCGTCGAGATAATGAAGGTCGTTTCATCGAAGTATTCACGTTCAAGAGTACGTAGGAGACTCCCTCAGTATATGGCGTACTCCATGGATGAGCTCCTTCACTCCGACGATGATGATGAAAATCATGCACATTATTATTCGGAAATCGTTAATACCATAATAGATATAGGCGAGGGTGAACGCTATATTACGGCACTTGCCGAAACTATATGGAGACTTGCGATTGACCAGCTTCACATAATAGGAGACATATTCGACAGAGGTTCGCATCCCGAAAGAATCATGGACTTTTTGATGAAATTCCACGATGTCGATTTTCAATGGGGAAACCACGACATAGTTTGGATGGGTGCCGCGACGGGAAACTGGGCTTGCATTACGAATATCCTCAGGATGAATATAAGCTATTTCAACTTCGACATGCTCGAGGTGGGATACGGTATAAACTTAAGACCGCTTGCGACCTTTGCGGAGAAAGTGTACGGCGACGACCCATGCACTTCGTTCCGTCCTCATGTGCTCGATAAAAACATTTTCGATGCAATAGATGACGACCTTGCAGCCAAAATGCACAAGGCGATTGCGATAATGCAGTTCAAGGTTGAGGGACAGAGGATAAAAGCACATCCGGAGTATAACCTCGACAAGAGATTGCTTCTGGATAAAATTGATTTTGAAAAAGGAACAGTGACCGTAGAGGGCATAGAATGGGAGATGAGAGACCTCAATCTTCCTACCGTCGACCCTGCAGACCCGTATAAACTCACGGAAGAAGAACTGGATGTTTTAAAATCACTTGAAGCTTCCATACTTAATTCCGAGAAGTTGCAGACACATATAAAATTTTTATTCAGCAGGGGCGCACTCTATTCAATCAGCAACGGAAACCTTCTTTTCCATGGATGCATGCCTATGAATGAAGAGGGGGAATTTGAAGATGTCGAGATAAACGGCAAAAAATTAAAAGGCAAACAGCTCTTCGATTATCTTGACGACCAGGTCAGGAAGGCATATTTCTCGCCTAACAAGTCCGAGGGAACCGGTTACTCCGGAGACCTGATGTGGTACCTGTGGCTCGGTTCGGACTCGCCGCTTTTCGGCAAGGAGAAGATGACGACCTTCGAGAGGCTCTTTGTTGAGGACAAGGCATCTCACAAAGAACCGACCTGCCCATATTACCAATTTATAAACGAGAAATGGCTTGCAGAGAAAATCTTACATGAATTCGGGCTCGACCCGAGAACCGCGAGGATACTTAACGGACATGTTCCGGTTAAGATAAAGAACGGCGAATCGCCGATAAAGGGCGGAGGGCTTCTCTACGTTATCGACGGAGGTATATCAAAAGCATACCAGAAGCAAACCGGAATTGCGGGCTATACTCTGATATACAACTCAAGAGGAATGATACTTGCCGAACATAAGCCGTATCAGCCGCTTCAGCCGGACGGAACGCAAGAGTTCTCGTCACCTAAGATGACGATAGTTTATTCCCTCCCTGAGAGAAAGCAGATTATAGATACGGACGGCGGAAAGATTCTCGCCAGAGAAGTGGACGACCTCATGGAGCTTTTGGAAGCATACCAGAAGGGTCAAATCAAGGAAGAATATTAAGGATTTTGAAAAACTGAAAAAGATTTTTTGAAAAACAAAAAATCTCTTGATTGGAACCTGACCATATAATAGAATGTTGGATATATATTTTTTGCATTATTAAGAAAAAACGGAGGAAGAACATAAATGGCGTATTATTTTGATGAACCGTCGAGAACATTCAGCGAGTATCTGTTGGTACCCGGTTACAGCGACAAGGAGTGCCGCGTGGAGAACGTATCGCTTGTTACACCTGTAGTTAAGCATAAGGCGGGTGAAGAACCGGAACTCAAAATGAATATTCCGTTGGTTTCCGCAATAATGCAGGCGGTATCCGACGACAGGATGGCGGTTGCGCTCGCGAAAGAGGGAGGTATCTCCTTCATTTTCGGTTCGCAATCAATCGAGTCGCAGTGCGAAATGGTAAAAAAAGTCAAGGCATACAAGGCGGGCTTCGTAAAATCGGATTCCAACTTAAGACCCGACCAGACACTTGCGGATGTAATTGTATTAAAGGAGCGGAAAGGACACTCCACGATAGCTATCACGGAGGACGGGACGGCCGAAGGCAAAATGGTCGGTCTCGTGACGTCACGCGACTACAGGGTGTCGAGAATGGATGTAAATACATTGATAAGCGAGTTCATGACACCGTTTGAAAAACTCGTCGTGGGCGAGGAAGGAATCACTCTTTCCGAAGCGAACGATATACTTTGGGACAACAAACTCAATGCTCTCCCGATAGTAGACAAAAAACAGAGATTGGTCGGCTTCGTTTTCAGAAAAGACTATGACCAGCATAAGTCGAATCCGAACGAGCTTTTGGATGAACATAAGAGATATATAGTGGGGGCGGGAGTCAATACCCGTGACTACGAAGAAAGGATTCCGGCACTTGTTGAGGCGGGTGCGGATGTTCTTTGCATAGACTCATCGGAAGGATACTCGGAGTGGCAGGCGGAAACAATCGCATGGGTAAGAGAACGCTACGGCGATAAGGTTAAAATAGGAGCCGGGAATGTGGTGGACGGCGAGGGATTCAGATATTTAGCGGACGTGGGTGCGGACTTCGTTAAAGTCGGCATAGGCGGAGGCTCAATCTGCATCACGCGTGAGCAAAAGGGAATCGGGCGCGGACAGGCATCGGCTGTTCAGGACGTTGCTAAAGCTCGTGACGAATATCTTTTGGAAAAAGGCGTTTACGTACCAATCTGCTCGGACGGCGGAATAGTTTATGACTACCATATGACGCTTGCACTCGCAATGGGTGCGGACTTCATAATGCTCGGCAGATATTTTGCGAGATTCGACGAGTCACCTACGAATAAGCTCAACTTGAACGGTAATTACGTTAAGGAATATTGGGGCGAGGGCTCGAACCGTGCGAGAAACTGGCAGAGATATGACCTCGGCGGAGACCCGAGAATGAAATTTGAAGAGGGAGTGGACTCATACGTGCCGTACGCAGGGCCGCTTCACGATAACCTCATGGTCTCGCTGACGAAGGTGAAATCGACGATGTGCAACTGCGGTACGCTCACGATAAAGGAACTTCAGCAAAACGCCAAGCTGACGCTCGTGTCCGCCACTTCGATAGTAGAAGGCGGGGCACACGATATTATCCTTAAAAACGCTTCGGATAACGCAATAAAATAGAAATCACCAAAAAGATGGTAATCATACAGCCAAATTTGGTAAACATACAAACCGGCATGCCGGGCGTAAATCAGGAGGAAAAAATGGCAATTTCAAAAGAGAACACCAGACCGGCGGATATGCAGAGGATAACGACACCGGAATTGGCGAGAAAATTCATCGAGGAACAGATTAAAGAAATCAGGGCAACTGTCGGCGACGGTAAGGTACTGCTCGCGCTCTCGGGCGGGGTGGATTCGTCCGGTGGCGCCGCGCTGATGTCAACGGCGATAGGGAGAGACCTTATCTG
>CAYFQR010000038.1:0-10604 GCA_964345365.1 uncultured Oscillospiraceae bacterium | reverse complement strand
AAAAATAACGAGAAAGATAAGCTGTTGACCTAAAAATTAATCGCGATTTGAATCATTCTTGAGTCAAGAGCGATATGTTTTGATTCAAAATTGGGTCAAAGCTGTTGACTTTATGAGAATGCTATAATAAAATATGTGGCGTACGCATTTTTTGAAAAAAGGTGAATTTATTATGAGAGAAATAGGAATAGAGAGAGTAATCGAACCGAAGGGCGCGATTCCTGTAATGGCTTGGAAACTCGACAATTCAAACAGGATAAGAGATAACGAAGTGAGAATAAGGCTGAAGTTTATTGATTTTGAGAGGGAAAACCTCGACCAAATATATTCACTTTCAGATTTTGACGTAGACGCATGTAAGGCAAGAATGGTCAAGATGGTGTCTGAGAGGGGCAAGTTTCACAACCCGTATACCGAGTCGTCCGGGCTTTGCATGGGTGTGGTTGAAGAGGCAGGTAAGGATTTCGACCTTGAAGCTCATGGAATAGAGATAGGTGATGAGGTAATAGTCAATACTCCGCTTGCGGGGCTTCCGATGCACATAGAGGAAGTCGGAAAGATTGATGCGAACTTGAGTCAAGCAGAGGTAAAAGGTAGTGTTATTTGCTTTGAATCAGCTAATTTCATAAAGACGAGTGACTCGAGAATAGGCAACATAAGATATGTCATGAGGGCTCTGGAGGAGAAGGGGAATTTCAAGGATATCGGGGAAGAGCTTCTTGCGAGAGGTGCAAGAAGAGTCGCCATAATAGGAAGCAATCTGGCTGAAACGATATTATATTCGCACATGGTTAAAGACATTTGGAGGGGAAACGCGTATGTCGCCTTTATTATTGACAGGGCATATACCGAAGGAAATTTGATGGGCGAAATCGAGAAAATAATGAGGGGCACAGTCGACAGATTCTATGAGTTGGATATATCGAAGCCGTATGATGAGTCGCTTTCGATACTTAAAAAAGAGAGCGGAGTTCATTTCGATTGCGCAATAAATCTTGAGAATATCAAAGGCAGTGAAAGCATTGCCGCGTTTATAACGAAAGAGAGAGGAGAAGTTGTTCACATAAGCATAAGCAACAGATATACCGAAACCGTGATTATAGCGGACTCGATGGGCAAGGAGCTTTATTCTTATGCCTTCGACGGGTTCAGGCATAAGGCGTGCGATTACACTTTAGAACTCGTAAACAAAGCTGCCGCAGACCTTAAAAAACTGGACGGTTTTTATAAGAGGCATAGCAGGAATGCGGAGATACCCGTCATTGAACCTAAGCTTTCAAAGAAAAACAAACGAGCGGCGATGACTATTGAGAACTTCGTGTTTGAGTCTGAAGTAACCGAGAATATGGTCGAGGAAGTGATAAACATAGCGAGATTCGACTGCAATGTCATAATCGAAGGGGAAACGGGAGTAGGAAAAGAAAGAGTATTTGATTTGATACATCAGAATTCTCCGAGACGAGACAAACCCGCGATTAAGATAAACTGTGCCACCATTCCTGAAAGCCTTGCCGAGAGTGAATTTTTCGGGTACGAGAAGGGCTCCTTCACAGGAGCTTCCGATAAGGGAAAAGAAGGATATTTCTCTATGGCAAATAACGGTACTCTTTTTCTCGATGAAATCGGTTCGCTTTCTCTTGAAATGCAGGCAAAGCTTCTCAGGGTGTTGCAGGAGAACACATATTACAAGATAGGAGGAACTGAGCCCAAGCATTCAAACGTGAGGGTAGTATGTGCAAATAATACGCCGCTCAAAAAACTTGTTGAAGAAGGGAAATTCAGAGAAGACCTTTTTTATAGGATGAATATATGCCTGATTACCGTCCCGCCTCTAAGAGAGAGAAAAGATGATATTCCCATTATGGCGGATACGTTCTTAAAAAAATATATAGGAAAGTACGGGAAAAATAAAAAAATCAGCAAAAAAGCATTTGAGAGATTATGTGCATATTCCTGGCCGGGAAATGTGCGTGAATTGGAGAACACCGTGCATAGACTCTATATAGTGGAACATGGTGATATAATCGAAAGCGATACGGTTGACAATCTTATAAGCTGCAACGGCGATAATACCGGACAAAGCGACGTGTTAAAAGAATCGAATTCCGGATATGAGATGAGTTTTGAGGAGTTGATATCGGCATATGAGAAAAAGGTTATAGAATGCGCGCTTGACAAAGCGGGCACTACCAGAAAAGCTGCGGAGCTTCTAAAAATGCCACAGGCGACATTTGCCAGAAAGAAATTGAAACACAACCTGTGATTCAAAAATGAGTCAAAAAACAGGACTCATCTACGGATTAAAACAAGGAGAAACGTGAAAAATATAGAAAAACAAATAAGTTTCGCAAAATCTTAAAAGTTGGCACGTAAAATGCATTAGTATCTCAGCAGACTGAAAGATAAAAAGAAAAAAGAAAAAACATGGAGGTGTAAAATGAACATTCAGAAGTACTTAAATCTTGCATTTGAAAGAACTGTAAATACTATACCCACTTTAATTTATGGTGATGAGGCGCTTAAGTTTCTTGTAACCGGGATGAAGGCTTATGCTGAGGATAATAATTATGTGTTTACCGATGAGCAGATAATTGAGACTATTAAGAAAGGAATCGGAGAACTCGAAAAGGCGGGAGCAAACTACAGGATTCAGGATTGGACTATGCCAAGATAATCTTTCCGAGATTAAGTTAGTTAAATCAAGATTAAATAAAGAAAACAAAAAAGCTAAATCGAAATTAAGTTAAATAAAGAAAAGAATAAGTTCTCAAAACAAAAACCAAGACATGAGGATGCAGAAATGCATCCTCTTTGCGTTCTACAAAATGCTTGACACTGATAGGTCGATTTAGTATATTTAAATCGTAAAGTATATCTTTAATTCGGTACGGAGAGACCGACAAGATACGAATATTTAAGCCGTAAATACAGGTGAATTGCAGTTCCTGTCGTGTGACAGGATTTTTTGGAGGGAAAATGGGAAAAAGTCAGATTCAAACAGAAATCAGAGACGCAAGAAAAGAATTGGGGCGAGGTAAGGTTGCGATACTCGGACTTCAGCACATGTTTGCGATGTTCGGAGCAACGGTACTTGTCCCGATAATTACGGGACTGAGCGTATCGGCCACGCTTTTGTTTGCAGGGCTCGCGACCCTGTTTATGCATTTCGTTACAGGCAATAAAGTGCCTGTATTTTTGGGTTCATCCTTCGCTTTTCTGGGAGGCTATGCGTCCGTTAAAGCTACCGGCGCAGCAATGGGATATTCTGAAGTTGTTTCGCTTAACTATGCCTGTATAGGCGTGGCATGTGTGGGACTCATGTACCTTGTGCTTGCTGCAATATGCAAGGCATTCGGTTCTAAAAACGTAATGAAATATTTCCCGCCTGTTGTGACAGGGCCTATAATTATATCGATAGGCCTCATACTCGCACCGTCGGCGCTCAACAACTGCTCGACCGACTGGGGACTTGCCCTCATTGCTATCGCAGTTGTTCTTATTTGCAATATTTGGGGCAAAGGAATGATAAAAATCATACCGATATTGCTCGGTGTAATCGCATCCTATGCCGTTGCAGCCGTTTCCGGGAATGTTGACTTCACGCCTGTACTTGAGGCGAAATGGATAGGTATACCTGTATTCTATGAAAAGACGGCATTTTCCGTATTTACGAGTGACAGTATAGACTGGGGCTTCATGGTCACCGCCATAATTACCATCGTGCCGATTTCGTTTGCGACTATGATGGAGCACATCGGTGACATAAGTGCGATAAGCGGCACTGTGGGAGAAAATTTTATAGAAAAACCGGGACTTCACAAAACCTTGGTGGGAGACGGAATCGGAACATCGATAGCGGCGCTTTTCGGCGCACCGGCAAACACTACATACGGTGAGAATACCGGGGTTTTGGCACTCACTAAAGTCTATGACCCGTTTGTAGTAAGACTCGCAGCGGTTTATGCAATCATATTGTCATTCAGCCCTAAGTTCGCAGCAGTAATTGAAATCATGCCTGCCGCAACAATAGGCGGTGTTTCAATCATACTCTACGGCATGATTTCAGCAATCGGTATAAGAAACATGGTAGAGAACCGTACCGACTTCCAAAAGACAAGGAACGTAATAGTTGCAGCGCTCATCATAGGGCTTGCAATCGGAGTAAACTTCAGCACAGGACTCGGATGCATTTATGAGGGCATGACAACTATTTCCGGAGCTGTCAGCTTCAAAGTAGGGTCCATGGTAATTGCACTTTCGGGAATCGCAGTTGCCTCAATAGTCGGTATAGTACTTAACGCCGTTCTTCCCGATAAAGACGAACAGTTCGCCGAAAATCCCGATGATACTTTAGCGGCATCACTCGGCAAGTATTGATAAAGCCGTTGTGAAATGTAACAATTTAATCAGAATTATACAACCAAGCAGGTAATGATATGAATATTAAAGCGGAAATAATGACAGGCGAGCAGATGCATAGAGCGCTCAAGCGTATGTCACATGAAATACTTGAGAGAAATTCCGGTGCAAATAATATTGTTCTGCTCGGAATAAGAAGGAAAGGCATTCCTCTTGCTAAGGAAATAGCAAAAAATATCAATAGCATTGAAGGTGTAAGTGTACCTGTAGGTGAATTGGATATAACTTTTTATAGGGATGATATTATAGGGAACGAGGTAATGTCCTCCGACCCCGTCATTAATTCGGAGCTTCCTGAGAGCGTCCCGTTCACGATAGAGGGAAAAACCGTGATTTTGGTAGATGATGTGATATTTACCGGTAGGACAACCAGGGCGGCGCTTGATGCGTGCTCGGGATATGGCAGGGCTGCGCGAATACAGCTCGCGGTACTCATAGACAGAGGACATAGAGAGCTTCCGATAAGGGCTGACTATGTAGGGAAGAATGTACCGACATCAAGGCAGGAGCATATATCCGTCAGGATTAAAGAAATTGACGGATATGACGGTGTTAATCTTGTGGAAAGTCAGGGATAAAATATGGCGATAAAATGTCCGTCGTGCGGCGGTAAAATGACATTTGACATTCCGAAGCAGCTGCTGAAATGCAGCTACTGCGACACGGAGTCGGAGATTGAGGATTATAGCGAAAAAAATGAAGCGGAAGCCCAATATGACACGTATAAGGTCACAGTGTATACATGCCCGAATTGCGGTGCTGAATTAACCGCTCCTGATGACCAGACGGTTGCTTACTGTTCATATTGCGGGAGTGAGTCCGCCTTGACAATGAAGGAAACGGACGAAATCAGACCGAAAGAGATTATCCCGTTCAAAGTTACTAAAGAAAGGGCTGTTAAAAGGTACGAAAGAGAGTTGAAGAGGTCGCTTTATGTACCGAAAGAGCTCAAAGACAGCAAGCATCTAAAAAGTTTCAGAGGCATATACATACCGTTCCTGAAATATGAAGTCGGAATACCTCATAAAACTTTATTGCTTACAGGCGATAAGGAATATACCAAGGGTAAATATGACTACCATGAGGTATATGCTGTGGGTGCCGAAATCGGCGGCAAGGTGGAGGGCATAAGCTTTGATGCCTCTTCTGCTTTTGACGACAGCATAGCCCGGGAGATAGCACCTTTTAATTCCGCTGACGAAGTGGGTTTCAGAGAGGAATATATCGCCGGCTTCTACTCAGACAGATTGACGACTTCCGCCGACACATACGGGACAGTGGTCGAAAGTGTTGCTGTCAATAAGATTTACAAAGGGATTGAACATGGGGCGGGCAATATTGACATCGATAAACCGGAAACCCTGCAGCAAATGAAGGAGGAAACCGGCGTTGACGGCTATGACTATAAGGTGTCCCTGCTCCCTGTATGGTTCCTGACATGGAAAAACAAAAACAGGGTTGCATATTCCGTAATGAACGGTCAGACCGGTAAACTTTCAATGGATTTGCCTGTTGATATGAAGGCGTTTTTTATGATATCATTCGTCGCTTCTATAGCTATCTTTGCTATATTATCTTTGATGCCGATGTTTATTTTGCCTAAGACTCTTTCGTGGGTCTCGGCGATTTTCATGGTTATTTCTTCCATTCTTTTGACGTCGGAGATTCGCAAGATATATTTCAGAGAAAATCATGTTTTCGACCTCGGCAGCAAAGACAATGAAGATAAAAAAATAAAAACGGACAAGCGTAAAAAAAATATAACAATATTTATCCTGTCAAAGGTTCTGAAACGCATAGGAATCGTTGTCGCATTATATATAACAGCTGTATCGGTGTTTGATATTATACATTCGCTTGCGAGATTGGACATATTTTTGAATCCTTTCATATATTCGCTATGTATCGTTATTCAAACGATATGTTCCGTAAAAACATTCATAAGCGCACTTGAAATAGAAAAAAAGACCGCTGTGATTCCGGCATTATTTGCGCCGGCTGCGCTTGCAATCGGGCTGATTATCGGTATAAAAAATCCTGCCGCGGATTATTGGTTTTACGGAATGGCTTTGATGTGCTTCAGCGGTATGTTCCTCAATTCGCTGTCGCTTGTAAACCATTTCAACTATCTTACCACGAGACCGGTTCCTGATTTCTTCAGAAGGGAGGGCGCTGACCATGGCATATAGGAGAATTAAAAGGCTGACCATATTGGCTGTTTCGCTAGCTTTGGTACTCGCTTTTTTTGCACCCGTTTACGCGGAAACCGAAGACAATGAAATAGAGATTTATTATGAGAACCCCGAAACAGGCTACTACATTTACTTTAATGATGAGGCGGATCTCATTGATGCCGGAGACGAGGCCGAGCTTATGGCGATAATGGAGTCACTGAGCAGGCACGGAAACGTGGGTTTTGTGACAACCGACAGCAATCCCGATACCGCGAAGAATTATGCCCGAAATACATATAGGCGTATGTTCGGAAGTGTAACGGGAACAATTTTCCTGATTGATATGGACAATCGCATGATTCAGTTCTTCTCAGACGGTAAATTATACAAGACTATAAACACTACAAGGTCAAATGAGATAGCTGACCGAATATATAAGTATGCGTCGGACGAAGATTATTTTACATGTGCTTATGAAGCGTTCAGGCAGGAGGAAATTATTCTTGACGGCGGCAGGATTGCAACTCCTATGCGCTACCTGACGAATCTGCTTATGGCTTTGTGCCTGGGTCTTCTTATAAACTATATAGTCGTAGCAATAAGCAGAAGACGAAAGATATCAATTAAAAGGCTTGATTTCCCCTTGATGTTCGACCCTGAAGCCTCTCCCGGAAATCCTGAATTCATTAAAAATATAGATTCCAGGATGATTTCGCAAAAGAAAACACGTCATGCCGAGTCATCGTCATCAGGCGGCGGCGGAGGCGGCGGCGGAGGCGGCGGCGGAGGCGGCGGCGGAGGCGGTCACTCCTTCTAAGAAAAAAGCCGGTCACAACAATGCACAACTAAGCAATAAAATTAGATAACATAACAATGTAATAGTGATTTTTCTTGCCCTTTTTTCAATGACATATAGTACAATCATAATGAAAAAATGAAACGCATTGTATTTTATATAAAAGGAGAAAATATATGGGTAAAGAATTAGTGTTTAGAACGTTAAGACATGAGCAGACAGGTGAGATACCTTGGATTCCTTTTGCAGGAGTGCATGCCGGGAAACTAAAAGGCTATACTGCAGAGGAAGTTTTAATGGATGAGGATAAATTGGTCGAGTCGCTTTTGGAAGTGAACAGACTTTATACACCTGACGGAATGCCTATCATGTTCGACCTGCAGATTGAAGCTGAAATCCTCGGCTGTGACCTTAAATGGGCGGTAAACAATCCTCCGTCCGTGAAGTCGCACCCTTGGGCAGGCGATGAAAAGGGAATCCCTTGCGATTGCCTTATACCTAATGAAGAATCAGGAAGAATCCCGATGATCTTAAATGCGATGAGACGCGTCAAAAAAGAAATCGGCGATGATGTGGCGTTATACGGACTAATCTGCGGCCCTTTCACCCTTGCTTCACATCTCAGAGGTACGGATATATTCATGGACATGGTGAGTGACCCTCAGTATACTAAAGACCTTGTTGCATTTTGCTCAAGAGTTGCTATTGAGATGTCAAGGATGTATCTTGATGCGGGCATGGACGTAATTGCGTTTGTAGACCCTCTCGTATCACAGATTTCACCTAAGATGATTGAAAAAATTCTTTCCGAAGGTTTCACGGCAGTGTTCGACTATATAAGATCACGCGGTGCATATTCATCATTCTTTGTATGCGGTAACGCCACAAAGCAAATCGAGGTTATGTGCCAAATGGGACCTGACAGTGTATCCGTAGATGAAAACGTCGACATGCCTAATGCCAAGAAGGTTACCGACCGATATAACATCACAATCGGCGGTAACATCCCTCTTACGACTACGATGCTTTTCGGAAATCAGGAAGACAATATGAAGACCGTTGTGGATTTAATTGACTCGGTGCGAGAAGTTTCAGACGGCAATTTCATCATAAGCCCCGGCTGCGATATGCCTTACGACACTCCGATTGAGAACACGGTTGCATGTGCACATGCCGTTAAACACCTCGATTCGACAAGAGAGCTTATCAAGAATTATGAGACGGTTGTTGATACGTCCAATGTGGAGATTCCCGATTATGCCAATGCCGACAAGGTCATCGTGGAGCTTTTCCTGCTTGACCCTGACCAGTGTGCAGCCTGCTTCTACATGAGAGCGGCAATACTCGATATTTTCGAGCAAATAAAAGATTTCGCAGAATATAGAATATACAAATATTGTGTCAAGGAAGACATCCCGAGGTTTGTTAAGATGGGGCTCAGCAATCTCCCTACCATGACGATAAACGGAGAGCCGAGATTTATCTCACTGATTCCTTCGGCGGATGAGCTTATTGAGACAATCAAAGAATATGTTAAATAATTGAGCGTCTCATGGCTGAAGTCACGAGTGTGCTCGGCTATTGTAAAAAATCAATTTTTTTAGAGCTTCGATATGCCTTCCGTATCTGTACGGGAGGCATATTGCTTAGGCTCTTTTTTTGGCAATCTCTCATTTTCATCTCTAAAGAAATTTCGTTTTTTTGTTTTGACGGCTTTCTTCGCTCTTTTTATACAACAGATTGTAATCCCCGTTTTGGTTATGATTTACATCATTTTTTGCGATAATTCTCTTTTTTGATTATAGAAAGCTTGCATTAAAACCGAAAATAAGATATTATATTGCCATATAGTAGACCAGGTCTACTATCATTATTAAAGCCTGTTGGGAGAGAAGCTATGAAAAATGTAAAAAAACTGACTAAAAATTTATTAATTGTTGCCCTTATTATCGTGATGTCGTTTTCGGTTTCGGGATGCGGTAACGAAAAACCCGTTTCCGAATCGGATGGGAGTGCCGATAATGAAGTGAAGATAGAAACACTGAAACTGGGTATGGCGGGGCTCGATATTAAGACCGCTTGCATCATCGTTGCCAAACAGCTCGGATATTATGAGGAAGAGGGCGTCAATGTGGAATTTGAAACCATATCCAACCTCGCTGACGGACTTACGGCGGTTGAGCGGGGAAAGCTCGACATTCTTCCGTTCGGTGTACTACCTACATGCTCTTTTGTGTCACAGGGCTCGGACGTACATGTAATCGCAGGTACGATATCAGAGGGCAGTGAGATGATAGTTAAGCCGGAAAATGCAAATTCGTTTAAGAAACCGGAGGACTTCATAGGCAAAAAACTCGCTTGTTTCAGAATGGAAACGGGTCACATGGTTATGAAGGGATATTTACGCGAAGCGGGACTGGATATTAACAAGGACGTTGAATTTATTTATCTTGATTCCATGAATTCGATAATGGAGGCTGTTAAGAAAGGCGAGATGGATCTCGGGTTTGTAAACAGCGGCTTCGGATATATAGCAAAAAAAGCGGGCCTTGACGTTGCGGGCAGGGTAGGCGAATATGTTTCGGATTTCCCTTGCTGTCGTCAGACTACATCAGGCAGTGCTATAACAAATAAGAGAGATGCACTGGTTAAATTTGAGGTTGCAGTGCTGCGCGGCTTGGAAACATATATGAATGACCATGATGCGACCGTTAAAGCCCTTGCCGAATACAGCGGTCAGGACGAGGAATATGTGAAAGCGATTATGTACGGCCTCGGGGACGAATACAAGGCGGCAATGGTTATTTCGATTGACCCGAATAAGAAAAAAGTTGTCGATTTTTATGAGGTTATGAAAGCGAACGGCGATATTCCGGCGGATACCGAATATACGATGGAAGACCATATAGATTACTCGATATATGAGGATGCTCTGAATATACTGATTGAGAGAAACGCGGATAACCCGTTATTTGCGGAACTTATGGAAGATTTTAAGAAAAACAATGTAGCATGAGCGTAATAGATATTAGCAATTTAACTTTTTCATATGATGACGGGAGCAGCATGCATTCGGTTTTTAGCGGGCTGAATCTTAAGGTTAAGGACGGGGAGTTCGTATGCATAATAGGTGACTCCGGCTGTGGCAAAAGTACGCTGCTCAGTATAATGGCGGGCTTGAAATTACCGGACAGCGGAAGTATAAAGATAAACGG
>CAYFQR010000037.1:0-10766 GCA_964345365.1 uncultured Oscillospiraceae bacterium | reverse complement strand
GACCGATAATTTCCTCACCCTTCTTATACGCTATGAGGTTAACCTTGTAATTTTTTCTTATGGATATATCTTTCATATTCTTGCCCACCCAATTTTTCGGAGTTTCAATCTCGAATATTCCGTAATCATCGCTAAGTTCCACATAGTCGTATGCTTTAACCGCACTGTATTTCATTGCTGTACGAATCGCCATGTCTCTGTCCGGATGGACTACCTCCGCCACGCCGTTATTAAGCAAAAGTTTTTTGTGGATGTGGTTGTGAGCCTTCGCAACGATTTTTTTCGCGCCGTATTCCTTAAGCAATGTAGCAATTACGAGTGCACTCTCAATGTCTTTGCTGATAGCGACAAAGCAAATGTCAAAACTCGGCACATCCAAATCCTTGATGCAAAGCTCATTTCTGCAATCCGCTATCTGTGCCGCCGTCACGTAAGGTGCTACCTTGTTAACACTGTTCTCATCAACATCGACAGCCATAACCTGTATCCCCTGCTGCTCAAAAGTTAACGCAAGGTTTTCTCCGAAGTGGCCTAAGCCTATAACTAAAACTGTTCTCATTTTTTTCTCCTATATATAATCAATATCTTATTACTTACTACTTACTACTTACTATTTGCTATTTATCTTTACTTTTAATTTAATTGCTGTTTTCGCTTATACCGTTATCTTTTCCTGAGGATAACTGATTTTAGGTATGAGCTTCTTCCTCGCTATCGCCATCGCTACGGATAAGCTTCCCACACGCCCCGCATACATCAAAATTATAAGAACTATCTTTGACGCCGAGTTTAAGCCCGGTGTCAAGTTAAGACTGAGGCCGACCGTTCCTATGGCGGAAACAGCTTCAAACATCAACGAATCTATCGATAACAGCGGATTCCCGGCAACAAGCACGAATGTCCCAGTCAGCATCAGAATCACATATGCCGCTGCACTGCTGAGCGCTCTCATCTTTATTGGATCAGGTATCGTTCTTTTGAAGATGCTATAGTCATGGTAATTCAGGATATTCGCCTGTATTCCCATGATTATTACGGCAAACACGGTGATTTTCATTCCGCCACCTGTCGAACCCGGCCCTGCGCCTATGAGCATCAAAATCATAGTCAGCACACGTCCTCCGTTAGAAACTTCCGTATAGTCGACAGAGGCGAAGCCCGCCGTCCTGGCTGTCACGGATGCAAAAAAAGCATTCAGCACCTTATCGCCCATCGTCATATCAGCAAACGAGTACTTGTACTCCAACAGGAAGAACAGCGCCGCACCGAAAAAAATGAGTACGGCTGTAAACGAAAGCATTATCTTGCTGTGAAGAGCGTATTTTTTGAACTCGAAGCGATGTTCAAGCACGTCATTCCATACGATAAAACCTATACCTCCGCTCGCAATCAGAATCATTATGGTGATAAGGATTATCGGGTCGGAGTTTTTTGTTATGAGCGAAGAGCCGCTCGCGTAATATCCCATAAGGTCAAATCCGGCGTTGCAAAATGCGGAAATGCTGTGGGATATCCCATACCAAATTGCTTTTAACAAAGGTAAACTCTGCGACATTCTCGCCGCGATTATTAGGGCACCCAGAGTTTCAATAACGAAAGTACCCAATATCATATGTTTCATCAGCTTGTTCATTCCGCCGTATTTCAGTGCGCCCACAGACTCGGATATGAGCGTTTTTTGATAGAGGCTCATCTTGCTGCCGACAAGTTTGGCAAAAGACATCGCTATTGCAATAAAACCGAGGCCTCCTATCTGTATGAGCATGAGCATTATAAGCTGACCTAAGAAATTACAATGTTCGTAAATGTCGAATACCGTCAGTCCCGTCACACATGTTGACGATGCGGCGATAAAAAGGCCGTCGATAAATCTTGCCGGTTCCCCGCTCTTTGCGACAAACGATGTCGAGAGAAGAACCCCGCCTATAAAAATTATCAGGGCAAAACCTATGGCCAATATTTGAATGGGCTGCATTCTGAATTTATATTTCAATTATATTACCTTCTTTAATTATTACCTTTAATTGTTACCTTCATGGTTGAATACGATGTCGAGATGAGATGGGATTAACTTCTCATCTGATTTGTTCGGTCTTAAATAACCCCGGTAACACCAAATACACCATATTGTACAACTTTAAAACATAAAGTCAATACTAAAATATTGTTCAGAAAATTAATCTATTTCCGTTGATTTTTAATTCAAAAAGGGTTGCTAAAATTAAAAACAGCGGGATTCTCATCCCGCTATTGATTTATTCCTGATTCTCGGATTAGAGTCGGCTATATTCTTTCCCTAATGAGATTTTGAGTCTCGTGACCAGGTCACGAGTGTTCATAAATCTGCCAGCATTTTCCCATTTTACAGAAATTCAGGTTTTACAGCAATTCCGGAGCTTCAAGAGCGATGATAGGTAGCATTCCCCTCATAGCTTCTTCTGTCGCCTCAAGGCATTGATCCACATCCGCATCTGTCATTGCGGTGGACATGCAGAACATTCCTCTCGGAGCATTAAAGATTCCTTTTGTAAGAAGAACCATATAGAGAACCTGGTTCAACTCTTCGTGTGCGGTTGCTACGTCTCTATAGTTATGAACCGGTTGATTTGTAAACAAAGTATTATATAGCGAACCGGTACCTGAGATTTGCATGTTGAGTCCTAATGTCTTGTAAATGGAAAGAATCCCGTCCTTAAATCTCGAACCCAAGTTATTAACGTGATTGACCATCTCCTGATTATAAGCCTGCATGGTTGCAAGGCCGGCAGCCATCGTCACGGCATTACCGTTAAACGTACCTGAATGGTACATAATCTTATTTCTCGGGTCATACATCTCCATTATTTCACGTCTGCCGCCGAAAGCTCCGACAGGAGTTCCGCCGCCGATAATCTTTCCCAAAGTAGTGATATCAGGCATGATATTATAGTGTTTCTGTGCACCTCCTATTGATAATCTTGCTGTAACCACTTCATCAAAGATAAGAACAATATTGTACTCCGTGCAAATTTCTCTAAGAAACTTGAGATATTCTATGTCAGGAGTAATTTGACCGGCGGAGCCCATTATAGGTTCAATAATCAAACAAGCAACTTCCTCATGGTTTTCCTCGACCATTGCTTTAGTCCTTTCAATATCATTGAAAGGCACAACCAACACATCTTTAAGCGCGTTTGAAGATACCCCCCTTGACTCGGGAAGAACCTTAATCTGATCTAATGTTCCGGCTTTCTTCAGATTTGGGTCAACGCTTGCCTCAAAAACGTCAGTCGTTCCATGATATCCGCCTTCTGTCTTAATAATTTTCGCTTTTCCCGTATATGCTCTCGCGATTCTGAGCGCATGCATATTCGCTTCGGTACCTGAGTTGGTGTACCTGATCAGGTCTATGCTCGGGAAACTGTCCGTAAGAAGTTTCGATAACTCCGTCTGCTTTTCGAACGGTGCGGTATAGGCACTTCCGAGAGCAATCTGCTTGGAGACCGCTTCGACAGTTTCACGATGTGCATGCCCGTGAATCAGCGAGGTGTAGTTGTTTTGGAAGTCAATGAGCTTATGACCGTCCTCGTCGAACATGTATGCGCCTTTTCCGCTTGCGATGTAATTCGGATACGGCAGGAAAAAAGTCGCCGTACGCGTATCTCCTCCCGGCATATACTTACACGCTTCCCCGTGTAAAGCCCTCGAACGCGGTCTTGCACTCGCGTAAATTTCCTGATATTGTTTCAAATACTCTAATGTTTTTTCCTTCATTTTTTCACCTCTTCGACTTTCAATCCGTTTTGCAAAATAATGTTCGTTCTGCGAAAGGTTAATGTAATCAAATTAATACAATGTAATTATGGCATATTAATAAATACAAGTAAATTACTATTTTGAAAAGAGAACTCCCTCATTGATATGAGGGAGTCGTTTTTATTAACCAACATTAATATTTTCGTCGTTTTCATTCTATAGAATATCAGCAGGGGGTATCATTGAGATGTCTAAAGCATTATAAAGCCTGCTATCAAGAACATAATCACGCCCATGGTAAACGGATATGCCATAATTATCGGGAATGAGCTCCTGAAATAATCCGAGTTCGTTACCTGTGTCGATGCTCCCGTGAGGATTACGGTGTCGGAGTACATACAGATGTGCCCGCCGAATGCAACCGCGGAAACAACAGCACCTGACATCAAATACGGGTCCAACCCCATGCTCGTGGAAACAGAACCTACAATCGGAAATGCTATTGCGGCAAGTCCCCAGAAAGAACCGGAGCCGAATGACAGCAAACCGATACCCACGAAAATAATAGCAGGAAGGAATTTCGGGTTAATTGAAGCCGAGCAAATGTCGGTTACGAAATCATTAAAGCCGAGAACTTCATTAAGACCGGTGAGCATATATGTCGTTATAATCATAATGAGAACACCGAACATGTCTTGGAAGCCTTTCATCATGGTATCCACGAATTGCATAAGAGTCATAAGCCTTTGAGCAAGATACATCACAAGGCATAAGAGCAATGCTATTACAAGCGCGACTACCATGTCGTCGGCAACTATACTCATCACAACAACTACCAATATAGGAAGTATGAAGTTTACAGTTCTGTGCGGCACTTCGGATAATCTTTTTTCGTCGTCAAGCCCTTCAATCAGAGCTGCCTTTGATTCTTTAGAAAGAACCTCTCCCGTTTCATTAGCCCTCTTCTCAGCAGCCTTCATGTTCTTAAACATAGGGACAACTCCCATAAACACAAGCGGAACAATGAATACCGCAATTATAGCATAAAACATATACGGTATGGATCTGGTGTAAGCCATCAGAGGTGAAAGACCTCCCGTCAAGCCGGACTTTTCCATAAGACCGGACATAAATGCACCCCAAGATGAAATCGGGATTATCGCACATACCGTAACTCCTGTCGAATTGATGATGTATGCAATCATTTCTCTGGAGATTTTGTGTTCATCGGAAAGCGGCCTGATAGCCGCACCTACCGCAAGACAATTGAGGTAGTCATCCACAAATACAATTATTCCCAAAATCCATGTGCCGAACAATGTCTTTTTCCTGCTGCTCAGCAGCTTTTTTGCCCATCCGGTAAATCCGAGCACACCGCCGGATTCCGTCATCAGTGCAATAAGTGCCCCGAATAAAGCGCAGAGAAGAAGAACCCACATCGTTCCCGAATCGCATGCCGTAATATAAAATTGGTCGAGAAACAGGCCTATCGTTACGAGAGGGTTTCCCTTCGCTATCATAAGGCAAGCGACAATTACTCCCGCCAAGATAGCCGGGAAAGTGACTTTCTTCCAAATTGCAATTACGAGTATAACTATAATAGGAATAATGCAAAAAATTCCGTAATTAAGTTCTACTTGTCCGCTCCATTCTTCGATGGTCATAAATAATGCGTCCATTTTTTTCCTCCTTTCAGTCAATAAATATGACAATCATTTAAAACTTTTTTCGCTTAATGCGATATTTGATATAACTTCCGCAAATATTTTTGTTGACATCATAAAACTTTCTATCCCGATGTATTCATTAGGCTCATGGCAGGTATCTTCTTCGCCCGGGAATATGGGCGCCCATGAAACTACATTCGGCATCGCCTTGGCGTATGAACCTCCGTAAGCAAGCGTAAACTCATTTTTAAGCCCGCTGATTTTTTCGTAAGCCTCCGCAAGAACGGATAAAAACGGTTTGTCTTTTGACACGAATACTGCCGGAAGTACGCTGTGCGATATGATTTTTCCCGAATGTTTCTTTGCCCAGTCTTCGAAACTCGAGATAATCTCATCGGCATTTCCGCCATAGGCAAATCTGACATTTACGTTGAGAGTTGCCTTCCCACCCTCTGACTTGAAAATTGTAGGAGAGAAAGCGTTCCTATGTACAAATTCTCCCATGTAATATTCGCTCTCGGAATATATGCCGATTTTTTTGCCGAAAATATCGGATAAATCCTCTTCTACAGCTCTTAGAAGCTTTAACAGTTTGTTCTCTTTAAGATTTAATTTGTTTAATTCTCCGCATAGGTTAAAAATCGCATTCTCGCCTAATTCAGGCTGGCATGAGTGAACCTGCTTACCTACCGCAGTTATCGTTTTGCCGTTCGAAAGCACCGCAGCTGCTCTGCCCGGAACGATATTGCTTGCAATTCCCGCCTTGACCTCCGACAAGTAAATCCCGCCGTCTTTCAAAGCTTCATCGAATATGTCGAACTCCATCAAGATGTCCGCACTGCCCTTTTCTATATTACATATAGGGTATTCTCCATCGGGAGTAAATCCGTAGTCGGGGAGTTCGTATGTTTTGACATATTCATCCATATCGGTCCACTCAACTTCTTCCTGCGTTCCGAGAATAATGCGAACTTTCTTTTTTAACGGCAGCTTGAGTTCCGTAACGGCCTTCAGCGCATAAATTGAAGCAATCACCATACCCTTGTCGTCCAAAGTCCCCCTGCCGTAGATTTTGCCGTCCTTTTCAGTGGCTTCAAACGGCATGGTGTTCCAATCTTCGATATCTCCCGGTGAAACAACGTCGACATGGGCTAAAATCCCCAATGTTTCGTCGCCTTCACCCGCTTCTATAATGCCGACCCTGTCGCCGAGAAGACTTTCCGCTTTAAGCCCTAATTTTCGCCCCAAATCAAGAGCGAACCGGAGCGCTTTCGTTACATTCTCCGTGTCATAAGATACGCTCGGAATGGCAATAAATTCTGCTAATACACTAAGCATTTCACTTTTCTTAGATTCTAAATACTTTTCCAAAAATTCGTTCATAATATCACCCTCCTTATAATAAATATAAACCTCGGAGCAGCTCCGAGGTCAAGGTAATTTTCTGAATATTTAATAAATTCTTTTATTTTTTGTGCAAAACATCGTACTAAGTTATTTTTCTATAGGTGCATAAACGGAATAAATGCAATTTCTGACCCCGTTTATATAATAGTTAGTCCTTTCTCTCCCATATATCTCCCCTGTAATTTTTATATTATTCTCATTTGCATAATTTATAAGAGGGTCAATCATATCGTGAATATTATCCGATGCATATACCTCTGTCGAAAGGCATATCTGTGCCGGTTCCTCAATAAGTTCGTGTTTCAGATTGTTTTCCGTGGTTTTCGAAGTTTTGTTTAACGAAATATATTTATACATCACATCCGGATTTTTTTTGATATCGCAAAAAAATGACAAGCTGACGTAGCACCAGTCCTCCTGCTCTATCTTTATCTTACCCTTCAAATAATGTGCTATATGCTCTTCTTCGCTCAGCGTCTTCCCAAGCCTTAATGATGTCGGCATAACGGTCTTGATAAACTTCCCTATTCCCTCAAGCTCCACGTCATATTCATTTCTCCAATCGATTAAATTCGAAAGGCACACATTCAATTCATTTATCTTCTGCAGCACCTCAAGCTTGGTTTCATCAATGATGTCGCCTATTTCATAGAGGTCTAATCCGTCTAAAATCCTTTTTATGTTTTTTAGTGAAATCCCAAGATACCTGTAAAATAAAATATCCGAAATAACAAGAACGTCTTCCGAGGAATACTCCCAATAATTGTTGTACGGATTTTTTGTGGGCTTGACGAGACCTTCTCTGACATAATATCTTATCGTTTCATTCGTCATGCCGAGAACTTCCGTAATCTCCCCAACTGTAAGCCTCATTTTCCCCTGCCTTTCTAACGATTAGATATACTTCCTACTATCATCATTATAAATATATCGAAAAAAAAGTCAACTTCCATGGTTTTTTGCTGCAGTGTAAAATTTTAATATTAACATATTATTTTGCTATACTGTTAACAGAAAGCAAGCAGGCGACGGTCGGAGGATTGTATCCAATCTCATCGATTGCATGACTTTTTTTTAATTTTTATTGCTTTTGTCGGCAGCATTTGATAAAGTATTGTTAAACAGAGCTGATGGTTGTACCTTGGTTATCTTCGGATACCACGTCAACGTCTGTAGGCTCTGTTTTTTAAAAATCAATTTCAACGAATATCGTTTATATTAAGATAAACATGGAGAAGTCATGATCGGAACATTTGTAAATATGGCAGCCATCATTGTCGGGAGTATCATAGGCGGGCTGTTTAAGAAGGCGCTTAACGAAAAAATGAGCAAAGGACTCATGGATGCCATGGGGCTTGCCGCGCTCGGGCTCGGTATCAATTCCGTCGTGCAAAATATGCCGAAAAGCGAATATCCCGTCCTATTCATAGTCAGCCTCGCAATAGGCTACATTATCGGCACCTTGATAAAGCTTGATGAGCGCATAAAAAAATTGACCGATAAAAAAGACGACAATAACAGCCTCGGTCAAGGTATTATTGTCGGATGTTTGATTTTTTGCATAGGAACGCTATCGATACTCGGCCCCGTTCAAAGCGCCCTGTTCGATGACCACACTTTCCTTTTCACGAACGCATCTCTCGATTTGGTCACCTCGATGGTTCTCGCAACGACCTACGGAATGGGGCTTGCTCTCGCAGCCGTGATTCTTCTCGTTTGGCAAGGCTCGATTTATATGCTGACCATGCTCGCCGGAAATGTGATTTCGGACACGATGATGGTCGAGATATCAATAGTCGGCGGCTTCCTCATAGCAATGACCGGTCTTTCGATAATGAAAATAAAAGACTTTCGCACCATTGACTATCTGCCGGCGCTGATTGTGCCTATTGTTTGGTGTTTTGTGATGGGCTGATTCGGGTGTGTTCTATCCCTCGATTATGGCTTTACCTATTTTATAGGCCTTATCATCGTTAACTGTAAACACAATATCTATCTTATCCTCATATTTTCTGCAAATCTCGACCGCATCTTTCCATGCTTTTTCCTTCGGGTATCCGAATATGCCGGACGAAATCGGAGGAAATGCTATCGATTTACAACCATGCTCCAGTGCGAGTTTAATTGACTCCTCATATGCACTTTGGAGTTTTTCTTTTTCTCCGCGATTACCTCCGGACCATATCGGGCCTACTGCATGAATGATGTACTTGGCTTTCAGCCTGAAGCCGTTCGTTATTACGGCGCTCCCTGTCCTGCAATGTCCAATCCTATCGCAAGCTTCCTGTAATTCGTCATGCCCTGCCGCCCTGAATATCGCGCCGCACACACCGCCGCCTGCGCGAAGTCCTTCATTCGCCGCATTCACCACACAATCTGTGTCTACCTGAGCTATGTCTAAAAGCTGTATTCTTATTTTGTTTTGCATTGTTCTGTCTCCTTTATTTTTTAATCCCGTAAGTTACATTGATTGATGCAACGGATTAAATTGAAGAAAAGATAAAGGGCTAAGGTTTTATATGCTCTTCTTGATAAGATTGTAAATCTGCAAACCTTTCTCCTGCCCGTACTTGGATATAATCGCACGGTAGATTAACTGTTTGCCGTTCTTTTCATTAAGGTGCTTGTTTATTGTATTTAGAACGTAAGCAATTATACTTTCTCCCACACCCCCGCCGCTTAGCTTCTGTTTAAGCTCGGCATCATTGACTTGTTTGGTTGTAGCGGGTTTTTCCTCCTTTTTTACAGCAGGCTTTTGTGCTACGCTATTGCTGACTTTTTTTGCAGACGCAACAGTCGCTGCGGAACCGGCTTTTTTAGCTGAGGGTTTTGCCTCAACAGCATCAAGTTCTTTACCTTCGATATTTAACTTTCGAGAAACATTGAATTTGGTTCTCAAATTCCAAAATGATATTACATTATCGAAGTCATGATCCTTGCTTACAACTTGAACAAAACATTCTTTATCTTTGTAAGCACCTGCCAGATAACCTATGTATGACCCTATGTGAATATCCACAGACTGTTTACCTGACGGAATCTCAATCATCTCAAGCCTCGCATCGCCATGATCCGCAATATCTGTCATGTCCAGTTTCTTTGCATTTTTTGTGAAGAAAATCATTATCCTGTCGGTAATCTTCAGCTCCTTGCAGCCATAGAGTCCGTCTCCTCCCACATTTTCATAGTCAATTAAAAAATATCTGTCCATTTATACCTCTTTTCTGTATGTTAAATATAAGCCTAAATATATCGGTGTTTTGGTGAATGTCGAGCATCTGAATTTCATACTAATTTTGTCATAATAATTATACTTCATTTAATCGTTTTTTACAAATTTGAATGTTAGCCGACACATTGTGTCGGCTTGTTTAATCCTATGAAATTACATCACTCTCAAACAGTCGGAAGACGGAATCTTGAATTTGACAAGTTTATTAATCCTATGAAATTACATCACTCTCAAACATTGACTGCTCATCTTCCTTGACACCCATAGTTTATTAATCCTATGAAATTACATCACTCTCAAACCTCAATTTCGAGAAAGAACTGCGAATTCTGTCGTAATTTCATAGAAAACAGCTTATTTTATTATATTTGGCACAAATCACTATCAATCAGGACTGTATTCACTCCGGGTATTTTACTCCTTTCTGTACTCTCAATCAAAAGCAGCTTAAACCCTTTAGCACTTATTGTCTCAATCATCGTTGCTAATTCTTCGTCTGTGAAAAAACTTCTAAAGTTAACCGTAATAAAAAGTTTATCGCCGAGAAATTCCACCATATAGTCCATATAGTCAATTATAGCCTCAAGTGGATTGTCATAGTCATCTATAAGTATTGGTGAAACAGCCTTGATAATGCTGCTGAAATCCAGCTTGCTTAATGTAATATTATAATTCATATCACTAATGGTGTCAAAATATCGTTCTATTTGGGAAAGCAATTCCAT
>CAYFQR010000036.1:5052-11706 GCA_964345365.1 uncultured Oscillospiraceae bacterium | reverse complement strand
TAGAACTTAACGGAAGACAAGAATATGGCAATATCAGCACTTTTCTCAAAAACCTATACCACCTGGCTTACGCATGCCGTAGGGGATGCGGATTTAGTGTGCGAACTTAGGGCCATGCAGGGGGATGAGGAAGCGATATATGAGGCCTTTTATAGCGAGATGGAGTTTGGCACAAGTGGGATGCGCGGCATCATCGGTGCCGGCACGAACCGTATGAATATCTATACTGTGGCTAAAGCGTCGCAGGGAGTTTCTAATTACATTTTAAAGCACTTTAATGCATCCGAAAGGAAAGTAGCCATCGGATACGATTCGCGCGTTAAATCGGATGTTTTTGCTGAGGTGACGGCGAGAGTATTTGCGGCTAACGGAATTAAAGTATTTATTTATCCTGAAATTATGCCGGTGCCGTGCCTCTCATATGCGGTCAGGGAATTAAATTGTGCGATGGGCATTGTTATAACAGCCTCGCATAATCCGGCCATTTACAATGGCTACAAGGTGTATAATTCAGAAGGTTGCCAGATAACAGCTAAGGTCGCTGATGAGATACTGGAAGAGATTGAAGGTGTTGACGTTTTTGAGGGTATTAAAAAAAATGACTTCAAGCAGGAACTCGATATCGGGATGATAGAATATATTCCGGGTTGGGTCTTGGAAACATATTTTGAAAAAACTCTTAATCAGTCACTTATAGACGAGGACATTAAAAAAGACATAAAGATTGTATATTCACCGCTTCACGGTTCGGGATATATCCCGATTACATGGAGCTTAATCTTGTAGTATACGAACACATAAATGTCGTTAAGGAACAGATTGAACCTGACGGAAGATTCCCTACATGTCCTGTACCGAACCCCGAGAACAAGGAGGCTATGCGACTTGGCGTTGAACTTGCCTTGGAGATAGGGGCGGACATAGTTGTAGCCACCGACCCTGACTGTGATAGAGTAGGGGTAGCGGTAAAAAGGGCTGGTACTGAAATTACTGTGAAAACAAATATTTCTGTGGAGAACAAAACAGATAGCAATGATGGAAGTTTCAGCAAGATTAACGATACTGAAACGAGCAGTGAATATGTATTTCTGTCAGGCAATGAAGTCGGCATCTTGCTTCTTGATTATATTTGCAGCAGGAGAACGGAGCTTGGGAAAATGCCGGAGAAACCGCTTTTTATCAAGACGATAGTTACATCTGACCTTGCCGAAACGGTAGCGACTTACTATGGCGTTGAAACTCGAAATGTTCTAACCGGATTCAAGTATATCGGAGAACAGATTGGGTGTCTTGAATCAAAAGGTGAAGAAAGCAGGTTCATCTTCGGCTTCGAAGAGAGCTACGGATACCTTGCAGGGACCTCGGTACGTGATAAAGACGGTGTAGTTGCGACACTTTTAGTCTGTGAAATGGCGGCTTACTATAGGTCACTCGGTAAAACATTGCTTGAAAGGCTCAAAGAAATACATGAAAAGCATGGTTATTGCGTCAACTCGACATATTCGTTTGAATTTTCGGGAGCTGCAGGTAATGAAAAAATGAAGGAAATAATGACGAGATTCCGAAATGTCTGCAATAAAGAAGATGGGGATATCAATACAAGACCTGTAAATATAAAGATTATTGGTAAAATTGACTATAAGGATGGCATCAATGACCTCCCGAAAGCCGATGTGATTAAGTTCATCCTTGAGGACTCATCTTCCATGATTATCAGACCGTCGGGCACAGAACCTAAGATAAAGGTATATCTTAGTGTGAATGCGGCAAGTATAGAAGAAGCAAGAGGCAGAGAAGAAAGACTGATGCAAACCGTGAATCTAATGCTTGAGCGAACAGAATTTAGTACGAAATAAGATACACTCATTTATATTGCAATCTTTGAAAATGAATGTTAAAATAGTGGATGATAGAGAGGCTAAAGTGGGGGTATGTTTATATTTTTCCATTTTTGCAATTACATTTAGTTTATAAATAAATTGGGGATTAAGCAGTTGATTGATTTTCACACACATATTCTTCCGGCCGTGGATGACGGCAGTAAGGATATAGAGATGACGAGACAAATGCTCGAAATGGAATCAAGTATGGGCGTGAGACATGTTGTCGCCACCCCGCATTTCTATGCACATCGTATGAGTGTGGAGGATTTCATAAAAAGGCGTACGGAATCATTTGAAGGCATCAAACATATGTCCGGGATTGATGGTTTGCCCGAGATAACTATGGGAGCCGAGGTTTACTACTTTGAAGGAATCGGGAGTGCCGATAAACTGCCCGAGCTCGCAATTGAGGGGACGCAGTCCCTGCTCGTCGAGATGCCCTTTTCACATTGGGATGAGCATGTCTATCGTGACATAGACAACCTCATCGACCATAAGGGATATAGGGTGATATTGGCGCATATAGAGAGATACCCGGAGTTTCAGAAACGTCAGATGTTCGGTAAATCCGTATTAGAGAGGGTTCTCGAGTTGCCGCTTATCTTTCAGATAAATGCTTCGAGCTTCTACATCGACAAAAAGAGATTAAGATTCTGCAGCAGGCTGATAGAAAGCGGTGCCGATATAATTATCGGCAGTGATTGCCACAATGTCACGATAAGGAAGCCTGATATAGAATTAGCCAAGTCATATATCATTTCGGAATTCGGTGAACCGATTTTCAATGAGATGCAAAGACTTGCAAGAGAGGTGTCGGGATTATGAGGAAAGAAACAGCCAAACTGATTGCAGGTGTAGTTGTCGCCGTACTGGTTATTGCAGCATTCGGCCTGGCACTTAAATATTATGAGAAGTCCGGCCAAAAAAAAGGAGACAACTCACGTACTCAGTACAGCATGTATATAGATATCGTCATTGATGAAGTGGAGTACGAGACCAACCACTATATAGAGAGTTATTTGCTCTTCGGTACGGACGAAAGCGGCACATCGGCCGATTCGCCTGAGGGATACCACGGTGGAGTTGCAGACTTTTTACTGCTTGCAATCCTTGACAAGACAACCGATAAATATGCTCTGGTCGAAATTGACCGAAACACAATGTTCGAAGTGAGGATGATAGGCCCGAACGGTGAAGACGATATGTCTTTCTTTCAGCAGATTTCTTTAGCGAATTGGTATGGGATGAATCCCGCTCAGAGTGCGGAGAATATGGTGAATGCCGTTTCGGAGCTGTTCGGAGGTCTCCCTATAGACGGATACTTTTCGATAGGAATCAACGATGTGTATAAGCTTAATGATGCGGTCGGAGGCGTAACCATAACCGTACCCGATGACGCGCTTCTAAAGGCAGACCCCGCATTTACCAAGGGGGCGAAGATTAAACTCTCCGACAAGCAGGCGGAGCTTTTCGTAAGAAGCAGGATGAGCTATGGAGAAGGCACCAACGAGGAGAGGATGGCGAGACAGAGAGTATTCCTTAACGCCTTGCTCGGACAGCTAAAAGAGAAATCAAAAAAGAATCCTGATATTGCTGAGGATATTTACAACGAGCTCATAGATACTGCGGTGACTGATATGAATGCTAAAAGCATTTCGAGAATTACCAACCATATGCTAAAAGGTGAAAAAATCGAAGGAAGCGATGAAACGGGAATCATATCAATCGATGGAGAGCATAAAATGGGAAGGCAGCCCGGTGATAAACAGGACTATCAAGAGTTCTATTATGACACCGAATCAATCGTCGAAATACTCGAAAAGGCCATCGGTCTGAAGCCGCTTGAGAGTTGAGAAAACCGCGGGAATGTCGGTCTGAAGCCTCTTTAGAGCGAAAAACAGCGAGGATTTCTGATAACAAATTCATCACGGTATTATAAAGGAAAAAATAATGACAAAAACAGAACATGTAAATGATAAATTTCATGAAAATCAGGAGCTTGAGATAGATCTTATCGACCTGTTGTACTATTTCAGGAGTAAGCTCATTTATATAATACTTATGTTTTTAATAGGTGCTTTGGCCTCGGGACTTGTAACCCGTTTCGCCATAACACCGAAATATACCGCGACCTCCATAATGTATATGGTATCGTCGTCTTCGGGTTCGGTGGTGGATTTATCGGATATAAACATCGGAACATCCATTTCCGCCGACTATATAGAGCTTATGAAGACCAGACCTATCATCGAAGGAGTTATAAGCGACCTCGACCTTGACAAGACATACGAGGATGTTCTGAAAATGGTTGAGCTTTCGGTTAAGCCTAACACCAGAATCATAATGATAGCCGTTACAAGCCCTGACAGAGTCGAAGCAAGGGACATAGCGAACGCGATAGCGCTTAGGACCGAGATACAGATTCCGAAGACCATGGACGCACCTAAACCGAATATAGCTGAAGATGCTATACTTCCCGTGAATCCGAGCAGTCCGTCTCTTACGAAGAATACAATGCTGGGTGCATTGATCATGCTGGCACTCGCGCTCGGGCTTCTGACCATAAGATATATAACCAATGACACCGTTAAGTCGAGCGAAGATGTTGAGAAGTATTTCGGGGTTCTTCCTCTCACGGTAATTCCTGAAAGTGCTTTTGAGGGTATTAAAAAAGACGACAGCACCGGCATGAAGACAAAGAAAAAAGACAAATCCAATGCGAGAAGGGGGCGGGCTAAAGATGGAAGATAACAGGACATTCAGAACCTATGTTCCCGAAGGAACGGTTAACTTCGGAATAGACCCCGACATGCCTTATGCCGTAGAGGAAGCTCTTAACAGGCTCCGTGTGAACATCAGATTCCTCGGAAGCGACATACGCAAGATAATGATAACGAGTGCCGATGAGAACGAGGGCAAGAGCTTCGTAGCCATGAATATATGGCGCCAGATGGCGACTGCGGGAGAAAAGTGCGTATTGCTTGATGCCGATATGCGTAAATCGAATATGGTAAAGGTGTATAAGATGAGGAGAGAAGACGGACTCGAAATAAAGGGTACATCTCAGTTCCTCTCGGATTCATCAACGGATATAAGAGAAATCATCCTTCATACAGACAAACCGTACGGTGATATAATTCCGAATGCGGAGAATATAATCAATCCGTCTATGCTTCTTGAAAGCAAGAGGTATGAGGCGATGATTGATTGGCTGGGTAAGAACTATAGATATGTGTTTATTGACTCTCCGCCGCTTGGAGTCGTGTCCGACGCGGTCAGAATCGGCAGTCTCTGCGACGGGGCCATCCTCGCTGTAAGGAGCAATCAAACCTCCCGCTCCGCCGTAAGAAACGCCATCAAGCAGCTCGAGCGGGCCGGCTGTCCGCTTCTTGGCATAGTGCTTAACAGGGTAGTGGCCAATAAAGGAGGTTACTACGGCAAATATGGCTATGGTTACGGCTACGGATACTATAGCAAATAACACAATTGAGTCTAATAATCCGTCAGGATTTTAGAATAAATAGCTTGTGAGGTTGATCGTCTCACGAAAGCATGGCAGAAATTGCTTGACGAAATCGAGGTTTTGAGTTATGATATTTTACATAGTCGGCTTTGCCACCCTATCTTAAACCGGATAAGAAGCCAAATGTAATTAAATTATAACAGAACTCGGCATTAAGCAAGACTGCCGAAATATTATCGCTATATAGCAAAATATTATTAAAGGAAGGTGAACACCAATGAAAATGAAAAAAATCGTTTGTCTGATAGTAGTGCTTACAATGGTAGTTTCCGCAAGCGGCTTTGCTTTCGCTGCTGATTCTAAGAACCAGGGAGCTCCTTATGTAGGTCCGGCTGCCGGTCCGACAACACCTGGAACAGACACTGATGTAACTGAGCCGACAACTACCGAAGAGAAGGTTGCTGAAGTTAAGGAAGCTTATAAAGAAGCTGTCGTTAAGGTCAGATCATCAATCGTAACGGTTAGCGGCAAGAAGGCTGTATCTCTTAGATGGACTTTCCCTAAGGATGCTCCGTTTGACGGATATGTAATCTATAAGTCAACCAAGAGAAACTCCGGATTCAAGGCTATCAAGACTATCAAAAAGGCTTCCACTAAGAAGTACACTGACAAGAACGTTAAATCGGGACAGAGATACTACTACATGGTTAAGACTTACAAGCTTGTTGACGGCGTTAAGGTATGGTCGGTAAAGCACATTAAAGCTTGGAGAACAGTTAAATAACCAAGTTTATCGATTAGAATAGATGGGTGGGTAATTTTGTGTTTGATAAACTCATTTGAGGACAGCTTTGCTGTCCTCTTTTGGTGCTTAAAATCTTGCACTTGAGATTTACGGTAATTTCGGCTAAAATATAAAAGCCATATATAATTGGTTGGCTGAAATTGGTCTTATTTTTAATGATTTAATGGGGGATATGAATGATGTAACCGTGTTCATGCTGATAGATTCGCTTGCTGCCGAATATGAGTGCATGCCGGAGAAGATACAAAAAGCGAACATTGAGGTTTCGAACAAGCTTTTCAGCTTGAGCGAAGAATTTGATTTTGAAAAGCAGGCTCTTGAGAGCACGAGATTTTTGCTTGAGAGCGAAGTCGGGAAGCTCTATACCGACAAATATTTTTCCGAGGAGTTGAAGGCCGAAACTACGAAACTCGTAATGGATGTCCGTGACGCATATCGTGAAAAAATAAAAAACAATTCGCCGGGCCGGCAAAAACCGTTCCTCTAAAGCACCTAAAGACCAA
>CAYFQR010000036.1:0-4952 GCA_964345365.1 uncultured Oscillospiraceae bacterium | reverse complement strand
AAAAACAATTCGCCGGGCCGGCAAAAACCGTTCCTCTAAAGCACCTAAAGACCAAAATGGAAATATTTTCTAAATTTTCTGAAAATTACCTTGATTTTTCTCTCTGTTTGTAGTAATATTTTAAACATTGTTAGTTTGGGAGGTTATTCAAATATGGGAAGAGAACGTTTGGGAAGCAGATTAGGTTTTATCCTGCTTAGTGCAGGCTGTGCGATAGGCTGCGGAAATGTATGGAAGTTTCCGTGGATGGCGGGACAGAACGGCGGTGGTGGATTTGTGCTTGTTTATTTAATTTGCCTAATCTTGCTTGGACTTCCTGTGATGACGATGGAATTTTCCTTGGGAAGAGCATCTCAGGCTTCTCCTGTAAAGATGTATCAAAAACTCGAGAAACCGGGATCGAAATGGCATATACATGGATTTTTCGCTTTTTTCGGCAATGTTGCCTTGATGGCGTTTTATACAGTTGTAACAGGTTGGATGTTCTACTATTTTATAAGATTTGCAGGCGGGAATACTTCGGACCTCGGCTTCGTGGCAATGATTACCAATCCGGCAATTAATGTAGGCTTTCTTGCTGTTACTGTTTTTCTCGGCTTTGCTATCGTTAGCTTCGACCTCCAGGGCGGGCTTGAAAAAGTAACGAAGTATTTGATGATTTGTCTCTTTTTCCTCATGATAGTTTTAGCTGCTAACAGCTTTACCCTTTCGGGGGCGAAAGAGGGTCTGGCATTTTATCTCGTGCCTGAATTTGATAAGATTACACCATCCGTTATAGTGGCCGCGATGAATCAGGCCTTCTTCACTCTTTCGCTTGGTATGGGCAATATGGCGATATTCGGCTCATACATAGATAAAAATCACTCGCTTCTCGGCGAGTCGATAAATGTTATTGCACTTGATACTTTCGTAGCGGTAGTCGCAGGACTCATAATTTTTCCGGCATGCTTCACCTATGATCTTGAGGTGGGAGCAGGCCCGTCACTGTTATTCGACACAATGGCAACCGTATTTAATAACATGAAAGGCGGCAGATTATGGGGTTCCATATTCTTCCTGTTCATGATATTTGCGGCATTTTCGACCGTGCTGGGAGTCTTTGAAAACATACTCGCATGCGTAAGGGACCTCACGGGTTGGTCGCGAAAAAAGGGTTCGTTCATAAGTGCCATAGGAGTGTTTTTACTTGCACTCACGACTGCGCTCGGATTTACCGTTATAAAGTTTGAGCCGTTTGCCGAGGGCTCTGTATTCCTGGATTTCTGGGATTTCATAGTATCAAATAATATACTTCCTATCGGCTCGTTTATATTTGCTCTTTTCTGCTGTAACGGTTTCGGCTGGGGTTGGGATAACTTCGTGCTTGAAGCGAATACAGGCAAAGGCGTGAAAATTAAACCGTGGATGAAGCCGATATTCCAATTCTTTGTACCGTGTGTGGTTCTGGTAATATATGTGGTAGGTCTTATGAACTTTAACTGGAAGTAATCCGTTTATAATTTTTTGCAAAAAATAATATCAGTTGTCTATGCTGCCGCCCCTTAGCGGGCGGCAGTTTTGATTATTCAAATTAAAACGGGCTGGCAGCTTGAGCAAAAATGGAGTATAATAAACTCGATACTGTTTATGTTGGATAGTTGCCGTTTGGGTTTCGTAGCGAAGCGGGGAAAGAAAACAGGTGCTGACTATCGCGATATATCAATCAAAAACCGATGAACGAGCAAACTGAGTAATAGTAATTGGTTTCAAAATATTTAAACCAAGGAGTAGTTATGAAGAACTATGATGTTATTGTTGTCGGCTGCGGGGTAATCGGTGCGGCGGCGGCATTTGAGCTGTCGAAATATGAACTTAAAGTCGGCATAATCGAAAAAGAAAATGATGTTTCGCTGGGGGCTACGAGAGCGAACTCGGCTATAATCCATGCGGGTTTCGACCCTGAGCCGGGCAGCCTCATGGCAAGGCTTAATGTAAGAGGTTCGGAGCTTACCGGGGATATCGCCAAAATGCTCGATGTTTCGTATGAGAGAATCGGCGCTATGGTGATAGCCTTAAGCGAAGATGAGATACCGGTACTTGAGGGTCTTCTCGAAAGAGGTAATTTGAACGGGGTCAAGGGGTTAAGGCTTCTTGACGCCGGAGAGACTCGAAAAATGGAACCGGAGATTACACCTGATGCTGCATGCGCACTTTATGTGCCGACATCCGCCATTATTTCACCGTGGGAATATTGCCTTGCGCTTACCGAAACTGCAATTCTAAACGGCGCGGAGCTTAATCTTAACTGTGAAGTCAAATCTATAGAGAGAAAATCATCATCAGAAGGAGAGGGCTGGTTTGTCAGAACCTCCGGCGGTGATTTTTTTGCGCCTTTAATAGTGAACGCGGCGGGTGTGAACGCTATAGATATACATAATTTGGCTGCGGAAAAAAAATATGTTTCAAAACCGCGAATCGGAGAGTATTTTTTGCTTGACAAGTCAGAGGGCAAGCGTGTTCGCCATACGATATTCCAATGCCCGAACGAGTTCGGCAAGGGAGTGCTCGTATCAGTAACTACGCATGGGAATCTCATAGTCGGCCCGAACTCGACTCCGGCGGAGACGGGAAATACTGCTTGCTCGGCTGAGGGACTTGCTTTCGTGCGGGAGCGCGCTAAGCGCTCGGTACCCGGAATCGACTTCCGAAAGAATATAAGGAACTTCGCAGGGCTCAGAGCTACGACGGATTCCGATGATTTCATAATCGGCGAGGCGGCTGACGGATTCATGGATTGTGCGGGGATATGTTCCCCGGGGCTTTCTGCGGCGCCGGCTATAGCGGAATATGTGGTAGAGCTTATCGGAGAATCTCTTAAAAAAACAAAAAAATGCGGTTTGGGGGATTCTTTAGCAAAGAAGAAGGACTTCAGAATCGGCAGCAGGAAGCTTAGGTTCAATTCGCTTTCTGAAGACGAAAAGGCAGAAGTTGTGAAGAATAATCCTGCTTACGGAAGAGTTATCTGCAGGTGTGAGACGATAACGGAGGGAGAGATATTGGACACGTTCAAAAGTCTCGTGCCGCCGGTTTCGATAGACGGCATAAAGAGGAGAACGGGAACCGGCATGGGAAGATGTCAGGGTGGGTTTTGTGCTCCGAGAATAGCGGAGCTTCTTGTCGAGGAATTGGGTTATGATGTAAACGATATAATTATGGATAGGGAAGGCTCTGAGATGTTCTTCGGCAGGACGAAAGGGGGCGCTCGGGATGTATGACCTTATTGTAATCGGCGGCGGCCCTGCGGGAATGGGTACTGCCTGTGCCGCGCACGACAGCGGTCTCGGAAACATACTCATAATCGAGCGCGACATTGAATTAGGCGGTATCCTTAACCAGTGCGTGCATAACGGTTTCGGCCTGAGGTACTTCAAAGAGGAACTGACGGGGCCGGAATATGCGGCAAGATTCATCGACATGGTGAACAGGAAAGGCATAGCCGTAATGCTCGATACGATGGTGCTGGATATAGGGACTAACGAAAAGGCGGAAATTCTTAATTCGGAAAGGGCGCAGTGCAGGGCATCGCGAAGTGAAACGGTAGCCAAGGACGGCAGGAATATGCCGCCTACCAAGTATGTCACGGTAGTCGGGAAGTCCACAGGATATAGGAAGCTTGAAGCGAAGGCCGTGGTTCTGGCTATGGGCTGCAGGGAAAGGACGAGGGGTGCTATAGGGACACCCGGGACAAGACCTGCCGGTGTTATTACGGCAGGAGCCGCGCAGCGCTATATAAATGTTGACGGGTACATGCCGGGACGCAAGGCGGTAATCTTGGGTTCGGGAGACATAGGGCTCATAATGGCAAGGAGGATGGTTCTTGAGGGAGCCGAGGTTCTCGCCTGTATAGAGATAATGAAAACCACAAGCGGTCTTGCAAGAAACGTGGTGCAGTGCCTTAAGGATTTTGACATACCGCTTTTGCTGTCACATACCGTTACAAAGGTAATCGGAAAAGACAGAGTCGAGAGGGTAGAGGTTTCCAAGGTGGATGACAATCTTAACCCTATACCGGGTACGGAGATATCGTTTGAATGCGATACACTTCTTCTTTCGGTTGGCCTGATACCCGAGAACGAACTCTCGCTCAAAGCGGGGATAGATGTTGACCCTAAGTCAAACGGCGCTGTAGTCCATGAGAATATGGAAACGCGCGTCGACGGATTCTTTGCTTGCGGGAACGCGGTTCATGTCCACGACCTTGTCGATAAGGTTACGATTGAGGCTATGCGTGCCGGTAAATCCGCGGCGGAATATGTGCTTTCAAACTACTACAGCCTATGGCTGAAGAATAAAATATGCGACGGTTGTATGACTTCGACATATCACAGGCATAAGGGAGATATTGTAAACTTCCCGCCGCCCGTGCCGGAGATTTCTTTTGCAGACCTCAAAGAAAACGAGCTGATATGCACATCCTGCCCTAACGGATGTCTCCTTAAGATAGATAAATCAAACGGCATAAAGGTTACGGGAAACGGGTGCCCGAGAGGCGTAGCGTTCGGTAAGAGCGAGACTTTAAGTCCGGTTCGCACACTCACTACGACGGTCAAACTTGTCTACACGGAAACCGCCGCGAACTCGGGTTGCGGTTCAAAAAACATAAAAACCCCCGCTCTGTCATCGGCATGTCGCGAAAAACGACTTACCGTCAAAACCGACAGACCTATTCCGAAAGAGCTTATCTTTGACGCTATGTCGGAGATAAATAAAATTACGCTCGACAAAGCTCCTCAAATAGGTACGGTTATCCTGAGGGATATTCTCAGCACGGGAGCAAATGTAATTGTCACGAAACATTCACAATTTTAGAGTTTTGTGATATAATATTTGCACAGCTTTGCTATGCAAATATTATATAGATTATATCGCCGTGCGACTATTTTGCCTTCGCAGGCTCGGCAAAATCGCACATG
>CAYFQR010000035.1:4931-12449 GCA_964345365.1 uncultured Oscillospiraceae bacterium | reverse complement strand
GCCGATGATACTTGGCAGGAAGCTGCCCGGGAAAGTAGGACGTCGCCGGTTTTTTTTAAGGCCCCATGGTCAAGCGGTCAAGACATCGCCCTTTCACGGCGGTAACCCGAGTTCGATTCTCGGTGGGGTCACCAATTTAACAGACACCTACAGGTGTCTTTTTTTGTACAAAAGCGGCTGCTAATGATTGACAATATTTTGCTGATAGGTTATTATTTACTTAGATGAAAAATTATTACAAGCGGGAAAGAGGTGGTTTTTTATACGCTTGAACTTTATAGTCTTTATTTATTAAAGGAGTGATTAATAAGATTAAAAGAAATAGAATATCACGATTTTCAGCCGTGTTACTGAGTGTGATATTAATTTTCACTTTCAGTTTCGGCACATCTATGGCTCTGCTGACGCCGGAAGAAGCCAAAGCGCTCTCCGATCAGATTGCCCAATATCCTGTGGATAACTATGTCTATCTCACTAATACCGAGGTAAAAACCGTTTCCTTGGATATTACCGAAGCAAATTATAATGCCTTGAATGCGGCACTTGCCGCAGCACAATCAGCCAACCCGGGAGCAACAATGGCTGATGTTTTAAATTTAGAGCTGATTAGAGACAATACCAGGCAGTATTGTGACCCGGCTCTGTTCCCTTTCCAATTCCAAGGCGCTGAACTGTCGGCATGGAAGACTAATAATGGAGCTGCTTTATTTACCGATATTACGGCAGCTGCTACAAATGTCGGGGGATTCAGGTTAAACATCACCTTTACGGCTAACTGCTTCTGGGGAACTGACCCGTCCGCTCCTCATGCGAATGGTGGAAGCTATCTTGATTCCTGCGGATATTTCGACTTTAATGCGAAATTGAACGGAAGCACGATTGGGACAACAACTTTCAAAGTTACTCCATACGAGAACTTCAGAACAATGACGGAGGTTTATGCCGATATCGACGCAATAGTTGAATATGCGGCAAACAATACCGACTTATTCGTTAAAAAATATTCTCTCGGCACTTCTACAGGCGGAAGGGATATCCCTTATATAATTATTTCAGATAGCAAAGCTTCAGTGGATAATTGGCTTGAATTCGCGGAAATGGCGGAAAAGACACCTACTAAGGCTCTGTCCAAGATAGCAGGCGGCGAATTTGACGATATCAGAGTGCCTGTACTTTTCTCAAATATTCATGCCAATGAAGTTGCGGCAACGGACGGTATACTCGATTTTGCTTGGAAACTTGTAAAAAACGAAACACTTTCCTATAAGATGCTTACAGGCTTTACTGCTGACGGACAAGCACAGCTGGCAACTGAAATGGGGCCTGTAGGAACCAAAGGCAGCCTGGCAATTCCCGACTTAATAAAAGATAAAGCCACATATCTTGGCTTCTTGCGTGCGGGTAACCCAAATTCAGGAATAGTAGACCTCGACAAATACTATACTTCGGAGATAAATACTGTTAACAGGGCAGACCTTCTGAAGAATATATTCTACATTTTAGTTCCGGAGGAAAACGTTGACGGACGTACTTATATCACCAGAACTGCTGAAAACGGCTATGACTTGAACAGAGACAACTCGTTCCAGACAACTTCGGAGACGAGAGGAATGCAGAAGATGATCGGTACATACAACCCGGTTTCTTTCGCTGAATTTCACGGCAGAGTTAAGGCCTTCCAGTGTGAGCCTTGCGACCCGCCTCACGAACCTAACTTTGAGTACGACTTGCTCGCCGAGCACCTTATTACAGGCGGTGAGAGACTCGGAATCGCAGCGGTGGCAAATAACGATGCATACAACAGCTACGTTATTCCGCAGAGAGACTATCTCGAATATACGGGAGAGGGTGAAAATACTGTTTGGCCTGACCCGTGGGACGACATGTCCACGAGCTATACGCCGCAGTTCGCGATGTTACACGGTGCTGTAGCATATACGGTTGAGCTTCCGGCATACAGCTATGATACGACACAGCTTGTTGCCTACGCGATGCTCGGCAATTCGGACTATGTCGCTTCCGAGAAAATATCTTATATTACAGCACAGACTAAGATTTACGAAAGAGGAGTAACCAACGCCAACTCAAACGCTTATGATTTGGTAGGACAATGGTTCTGCGACCAGAATGACGTGGAAGGCGCGGAGATGGCGCTCTTCAGACCTGAATTTAACGGTGCCGGCGAAAACGGTAACTTCTATCCGGAATGCTATGTTATTCCTTTGGATACAAAAAATCAGAAAAACCTTCAGGCAGCCGTAGACATGATGGAATGGCTGACAAGAAACGACGTTAAGGTTAATTTAACTACGAGTGAAATTACTCTTAACGGTGTAACTTATCCTGAGGGAACGATGATCGTTTCAATGTATCAGGCTAAGCGTTCGGTGGCAAACGGTGCGTTATATGACGGGACGTTAATTAACAGCTGGACCGTACTTTATTCGGAAGCCATTACTACGTTTAATGAAACGAGAGGCTTTGATATGCTTACGGTAACTAAGCCTGCCGAATATAACAGAATACAAGCGGTTATGGGAGACAGCATTGACTATGCGGCGGCTCTTTCGACGATTGATACTATTAAGACCGCCCTGTCGGGAGCAAAAAATGCGGACGTGATTATATCCAACGTATCCGAAGATTCGACAGCTGCAATAAATGAGCTGCTCGCAACGGGTGCGAAGGTCGGATTGATAAACGCGGGCGAATATAAGGGAGATTTCATAGTTAAGTTTGAGGATTTCCAGAAAATAAGAAACAAGTATCTCCTGACCGCAATAGGCGTATACGGACAGACAATGGGCATTGAAGCGGATATCATTGCAAACGTCCCTAAAGTTTACTTGACGGGAGCATCAAACTCGAATACATCCGGTTATCTCTGGGCAGCAAGAGTCGGAAATGCCAACTGGAACTATGACAGAGTGGCGATGGAGTTAATGCAGTTCGGCATGACAGACAATTTGTCCGAGGCAAATGTTATTGTCGGTGCAAGCAATATGAGTGCTGCCGAAGTAGATGCAGTAAAAGCAGGCAAGCCGTATATCGGTTATTCATCAAGGGTTGCAAGCGGAAGCGGTATCAAGAATCTGTTTGATGCCGGAAGCTTTGAATTCAAATCTGTCAGAGGACCGATGGACTGCCTTGCAAGCGTTACTTATCCTGAGGAAACGATGGTAAATACCACATATATCAGTGAAAAAGACCATATATTCTACGGATATGGTGTGGGATATTTCTCGAAAGTTCCTGACGGAGCGAAAGTACTTGTCAGAATTGACGGCAGCAAAACTCCGACAGAAGGATTTATTCCGACCCATAAGGCAGAGCTACAGGCACATTACGATGCTTTCATGGACAGTTCAATCCAGGGATTTGAATATACTTCCGGAGACATTGATGCCGTAATTTTCGCTAACACTCTTACCAATAAGGGACACCAGAGAGATGAGTACAGCTTTATTTCAAACTTCATCTTCTCAAGGATGGTCGGAGACGAAGCTTATGTAGGAGAAACTAAACCTCCTGCATCCGGCGGGACTGCACCTGACGGAGGCGCAACTCCTCCTGCAGGGGACACTACGGGAGATACTTCAGGTGAAACAGGCGGTGAGGAACTGATTGAAGTTTCAGGAGATTCGGATGTAAAGAGTCTCGCCAGAAAGATGGAAATCTATGTTACTACAAAGGCAACAAAGAAATCTGTAAGAGCGACCGTAAATCTTGACCCTGAAACAGAAAAAATCGTCAAGAGCTTCATTAATGCGGGCTATACGGTAAAATATAAGTTCTATCGTTCATTTAACAAGAGCTCGAAATATAAACCGATGCTCACTAAGACCGGTAAAACTTATATAAATACGCTGGTTAAGAACAGTGAGAGATATTACTACAAGGTAAGAATCCAGATTTACAAGGATGGCAAGCTGATTTATAGGACTGCATTGACTCAATGCGATTATGGTCAGAGAAAATACCTTGGAACGTCATCTAAAGCCGCCTAAAAGCATTACAAGGAGCCGCTCTAAAGAGCGGCTCTTTTTTTGGCTCTATGTCAATAGTTGGGGTGGGTCCAATTCAAATTAAAAAGATGACCTTTTTAGGCTCTATAATATAGTCAAGAGAGTGTAACATATCTCTATCTCTACACCGCACTTCCAGAGTTTTGCAATTAACGGCAGTCGTGAAAGGCTCAATAAAAATACATGGATGAGCAGTTGACTTTTTTTTCTTTTTTTTGTAAAATAGAGCCGTTGCGCGGATATGGTGGAATTGGCAGACACGCAGGATTTAGATTCCTGTGGGCGACCGTGCAGGTTCGACTCCTGTTATCCGCACCACAAAAGCGGTAGGCTTAGCCTACCGCTTTTTTTATATAATATAGCAGGGAATATATGTAATTTTATTCTATATCTACATAGCACTCCCCGAGTTTTGCAATTATCGGCAGTCGTGAGAATTTCAAGCTGTTGAAATTAAAAGTTTTTGGTATATAATTTATAATATATCAGAGAATACTCGTGACTTAAGTCGCGGAAGGTTCAAAGAAAAAAATAGAAAGGAACGGCATCTTTCATGAAACTTAACCTTTATGTAGCCGACCCTGCAGGCAATATCACTATTTTGGTAACCACACCCGTGCCGGCAGAAAAAATCCCCGCCATTTCTAATATTTTGCTGAAAATCCCCCGTTATAAAGCCGAGCAGGTTGCCTTTTTAGTGCCTGCTCAAATGGGTGCGCAGGGGCGTATTCAGATGATGGGCGGAGAATTTTGCGGAAATGCCACCAGAAGCTTCGGCTATCTTTTAAGCCGGAATCTACCGGATAAACCGAAAACCGTTTATGTGGAAATAAGCGGAGCAGCTACGCCTTTAACTGTGGAAATCGACCACAAAAACCGAACTGCACAAGCTCAAATGCCTTTGCTTCTAAAACGGCATATTATAGAATTTAATCAAAAATCTTACAGCGCTATGGAATTTGACGGTATTGTGCATTTAATTGTAAACGGCAAAGCGGAAACCGATGAATTTGTTACACGGCTTATTGATAAAACACGCGAAATCGTAAAAAGTGATGCTTACGGTGTAATGTTTTTATCGGGGAACAATATGACTCCGGTTGTTTACGTGTGCGAAACCGATTCTCTTATTTGGGAAGGCAGCTGCGGAAGCGGTTCTATGGCCGCGGCGGCATATTTAGCTTTGGAGAATGAAAAAGACGGCACATATTCCTACAGCTTCACCCAACCGGGCGGAATTATAACGGCAACAGTAACAATAAAAAACGGCGAAACCCGCGAGTGTAAAATGGGCGGCCCGGTATACATTTCCGACGAAATAGAATTGGAAATTGATGTGTAAAATAATATTCTATTTATGTCAGATTACATCAGACCGTGCAATCTTAAATAGAGCTTCCGCATGCGATTCTTCTGAGGACTTCTTTATCGGTTTCAAAGGGAGCCGAGGCAAGTTTTTCCGGAAAGGACAGTACGTCCTGAACCGTTTGTTTAAGCAGTTCTTCTGAGATTGTTAAAGCGCCGCAAGTCTTGACATAGTAGTTTTGCAGCTCTTCCATATCCTTGAAACCCGCTGACCTTAATACATGAGAACGCATATCGGAATCCGCTTCCATAAGAAACCCTTTCAGAAAATAACCGCAAGCCTTTCCGTGCGCTATGTTATCCGTATAGGTCAATCGATAGCTGAGTGCGTGCGGCAGGCTTGTCCCTGTGTGGGTAATAGCCATTCCTGCCATCATGGAGGCTCGCAGCATATTTTTGTAATCGTCATCCGAAGGTTCCCGTTCACCGAGAATAATGTCTTTACTTTTTTGCCATATCTCCAGACCTGCGTTCACGCACATTCTACTGTAGTCTGTAGCCTTTGTGTTGATATAGCTTTCCACCAAATGAGCAAAGGCGTCCATAGTTGTATTTGCCAGAACGGTTCGTGATGCACCTCTTAAGTATTTCCCGTCGATAAATGCCACGTTCGCAAAAATCTTGTAGGGGATGCCTCCCTTTGAATGTGCAGCATGATTCGTAAGGATAGAAAAGGGCGTTACTTCCGAGCCTGTGCCGCATGTGGTCGGAACCATTGCAAGCGGCAAGTGAGCGGAAGAATTTCCGGCTTCGAATAAATAGTGTCGGTTCTTCTCTTTATTTTTTATCATAAGAGCAATCGCCTTAGCTGCGTCCATAGGCGAGCCGCCGCCGATTCCGATAACGAAATCAACCTTCTCCGCGATGCCGATTTCTCTCGCTTTCATGACTGTTTCGACAGACGGATTTTCTTCGACCTCGGGAAATTCCACCCACGAAATTTTCAGCCGATTCAATGCTTCCGTGATATCCTGAAGAGCCCCGGATTTTCGCGCACTGTTCCTACCGCTTACCAGCATCGCTTTATTACCGAGCTTAGAAAGCTCCTCTCTATTTTTGTTGATACAATCCTCTTCGTCAAAAACTCTTACGGGCATATAAAACATAATCACATCCTCCTGTTTGTTTTGCAAACTGCTCTCTGCGGATTTACCATTCTCTATAATTGTAAATGGTGCGACCGATTGAGAAAGAGTTTGCTTTTATTTTATAATTGTATCATAAAAGTAGAGAATTGTTTTGAAATCTTGAATTTTTGCGAACAAAATTGTATAATAAGTTTTATATAGGATAAAATATGAAAATAGACAGCTATCGTGAATGGATTTTTCTATAATTGGGAGGTCAAAGTATGAAAAAGGAAGGCGACAAGTCCCAAAAGCCTGTATTTCTGCGTTCAATTGTAGTTGCACTTGTCATAACCGCATTATGTATGGTTGTTATGGCGCAGGCATCATTTTCAATTTCATCAAAGGCTATAAATGAATTAGCCGTTTTAACTACAAACTTCTGACAGACACAAAAGCCAACATCTCAATACAATGGTTCCTGGACAAGAGATTATGTCTTGAAAATCAGAGTTTTGCTATTGCCAGCAGTGAGATGAACCGCTCGGAGCTTCAGGAGTATCTGGCATCTCTTTTGGTGGCTAAGGACGACCCGTATATCTATGACATTTATTTTACCTCAACTGAGAATGTAATGGCATCCGGAACGGGCTATGACAACCTTGCAGAGGACCCCGACATTGATTACAGATAGAGGCAATGGTATTTGAAGTCGAGCGTAACCGATGATGTAATCTACTCTACGGCTTACCGCGACCTTGACACCGATAATATTGTAATCACCATGTCAAGGCGTGTCATGCGCGACGGGAAGATGATAGGCGTGCTTGCAATAGACGTGTTTGTAGATTCTCTTGTTGAGCTTTTTACCGAGGATGCTACGCTTGTAAACTCCTATGTATTCATTGTCGACTCGGATATGGGAGTTATAATTCATCCTGATGAAGATTATTTCGGTTACACTGCCAAACCTTACAGACTTGACGGCGTCGGTCTTGCAGATTATCCGAAGATAGTTGAAGCGTTACATAGTAAAACACAGGGTACAGTAATCAACGACT
>CAYFQR010000035.1:0-4921 GCA_964345365.1 uncultured Oscillospiraceae bacterium | reverse complement strand
CAAAGTCAGGAGAGCGATATATTTCCAAGAAATCGAAGGCAGCGGCTGGTATGTAATTAATGCCATAGACAGCAGTCTCATAACTGCCAGAACCTCTAATCTGCGAAATCAATTTTTCGGCATGGCAGCGCTTATAATATTGATTTCAATACTCATAGACATGTTCATAAGGCTGAGACAATATAGAAAAAATCGCCTTGCATTTATGCAGGTTAACGATATGGCCTATGTGGATTCTCTCTCAATGCTCTTTAACCGAAGGGCTTATGAGGAGGATGCGTCGCTTATCAAGGAAGGGACGGGAAAAGATGACCTGATACTTGTTTCTTTGGATGTCAACGGACTTAAAGAATGCAATGACAAGCTGGGGCATGCCGGCGGCGACGAGCTGCTGAAAGGCGCGGCGGACTGCATGAAACTCGCTTTTGATAAAAACTCCAAGATATACCGTATGGGCGGGGACGAGTTCTCTGTAATCATACACGGGGATGTGGGAGATGCTCATAAAATGCTGAGTCGATTTGATGCCGAAACAGCCGCTTGGCAGGGCGATATAGTCAAAAAACTTGCCGTTTCTTACGGATTTGTAGCTTCGGTTGAACATCCGGAACTTTCTTTTGATGAAATGGCCGCTTTAGCTGACGAACTTATGTATACGAGTAAGGCTGAATACTACCGCAGAGAAGGTGTCGACAGAAGAAGAAGACGCGACGATTAAAATTTTTATAATGGACTGATAACACTTGTGACTTAGGTTATGAGCGGTTGAATCGGTTTTGCGATACAAGTTATATACGGGGAGGTATATAAGCGATGAAAAGTGTGATGTATAAGATTTTGAGCCTTGTGCTTTTGGTGGTGGCGGCCGGCTGCCTGATAGCAGCTTTTACCGTGAAAGGCGGAGGCTTTATCGATATGACCGATATTGTAAAGTATTTCTTTATCGGTCTTGCGGTACTAAGCGGTATAGTTTCACTTGCTTTACTGATTGCATCTAAGAAAAAAGCGGTAAAATAGCTTTTCGATAAAATTGCTTTTAGGGGGAAGTGAATTTGGGGAAAAGAAAGATGCTTGTTTATGCTATTATCACAATCATTCTTTTAGCTTTGCCGGGGCTCTATAACGGTCTCAAGGTCAGGCATTATGAGATAGTTTCCGATAAGGTGGAGACCGGTATTCGCCTTGCGCTTGTGACGGATCTTCATTCATGTAAGTACGGAGAAAATGCGGAGCAGCTCATCGAAGCGATTATCAAGGAGAAACCGGATGCGTTATTGCTCGGCGGTGATATCTTTGATGACAGAATGTCTCCTAAGAATACGGAAGATTTTTTGAGGGGGATAACGGGGTTGTTTCCCATATACTATGTGACGGGAAATCATGAGTGTCGGTGCACCGAAGAAAGCTTCGAGGCTAAAATGGCTGTAATCGAAGAATCGGGTATCAAAAGATTAAGGGGGGGGGATACGGACACCGTTGAAATAAACGGCAGCTTCATAAATATCTGCGGAGTGGATGACCCGGATATTTATTTTAGGGAAGGTGCAGGTATTGCATATCCCGAATCGGAAGATATGGAGAATAATATCGGTGCGGCTTACACCGGCAGTTTCATTTCGCAGCTTAACAGGGCAGGTGAAGCTGTCAAAAACGGCTATTATTCCGTTATCCTTTGTCACAGGCCGGAAATTTTCAATCTCTATTCGGAGATGGGTTTCGACCTTGCTCTCTGCGGGCACGCTCACGGCGGACAGTGGAGAATACCGGGGATAATGAACGGGCTGATTGCTCCTAATCAGGGATTGTTTCCTAAGTATGCCGGCGGGCTTTATGATTCCGGTAATACAAAAATGATTGTCAGCAGGGGGCTTGCACGTGAAAATATTATTGTTCCGAGGATATATAACAGACCTGAGCTGGTTATTGTATCTATATCAAAGGAATAAATCTCATGTAATTTATGCCGTGAAAGTCCTATGATTATTCGTAAAACAAAAGACATCTGAGAATATCAGATGTCTTTTTCAAAAAAAACAGCGTAACCGTTTTTATAATCGGTTGCGCCGTTTAATGTTTGGTGACTCTACCGGGATTCGAACCCGGGTAGCCGCCGTGAGAGGGCGGAGTCTTAACCGCTTGACCATAGAGCCGCGTCACTGAAACATTATATAGTATTATTCAAATAATATCAAGAAAAAAATTAAAGTTTTTATCAAAAAGTATGAAAGAAATTGTAATACTCGGCTCCGCCGGAACCAGGGTCGGTTCAGAATGAATCGGTCTTTTTAACCGTCAGCAACATATGTCTTACGAATGTATTTAATTCCCTGTAGTTTATATCGCCGTTTTCGGATAAAATGAGAAAGTCGTTTACATATGCTCCGTATTTTGCGAAGGCTTCGCTGTTACAGAAGTAATCGTTCAAATTTACGAAAATAGAGCCTTTTTCTTTGTGGACGGGTATTTTTATCTCGAAGAGGCTTCCCGTCGTTAAAACGATATTGTAGAGCCTTTCAAAGCTGCTATATCCGATATAGTTCACAGGGGAACCTAAATATTTGCCTGAAATTGACAGATTTTTAGAATTGAGCTTAATATCCGCGATGTTTACGTCAGGAAAGTTGAACGTGTCTGAAAAACCGCTGCCTGAAGGAAACATGGAAAGGCATGGAGAAACGGAACTGTCTGAAGAAGGTTCCGTGCCCCGCCTTACAGGAAATCCGAGTTTGTTAAATGCCTTATGTATGTCGGCCTGTTTCAAAACGGGAAGTATCCTGTAGAGTTGCAGAACGTCATCATGGTTATGGAGAAGTATACGATGTTTCAGCTGTTCTTTGAGTTGCAGGTTTTCTTCGAGCAGATAGTGATAGTACAGCTCAACCGACTCTTTTCCGGATATTTCATCATCTCTTTCGCCGCCGATACCCATATATCTCTCTATATTTTTTTGTTTCAGACTCATGATTTTTTGTTTGAGGGGGCTATGGCCGTAAAGTATGAGGTAAAGGTCGAGGTTATAGGGGCTAAGCATCAGCGGTATGCGGTTTAAGAGTTTATATCTTCTTTCGATATAGGGGATGTCGAAATGCTTGCCGTTATACGTGATGATATAGTCGTATGTATTAAGCTTTTCGCTAACGAGATCAAGGGTGTCGCGTTCTTCCGAAGGGTCATTTAAGAAGTATTGCGTTATCTCGGCACTGTTATCCCGCTCAGGTTCCAGAAAACCGAAAAGAACCGCGGGAGAAACCGAAGGATTGAGTCCGAGCGTTTCTATGTCAAACACGCAGAATTTCATTCCTCCGAGATATTCGTCAAGGAGAGCGTAACTGAAGTATTCGGTTTTAATGTGATTCCTGATTATTTCCATAGTATAATTTTACCACAAAAAATCATAATTAAAAAGCGGACGAAGGGGAGTTTATTCGGAAAAAACCGCCGATATTTTTATTTGACATAATATTTGAAAATATATAACAAAATAGTCTGCAGGGGTGCAGACTATTTTGTTCAAAAGGGGTATTTTGGATTTGAGATTATGAGGTTATCAGGGGGGATAACCACAGCTATATTCTACTTTATAAGCCTGAAAAAAGCAAGGGTTTTTTGTAAAAAGGACGATTTTTATTGTAAAATTTGATTTTTTACGCTAAATATTGCATAATAGGTCAGTAAATTGAAAGTTTCTCGGGTTTTCAGCAAAAAAAGGAGGTCAAAATGACATTTGAGGAAAAGACATTATCGAGTGAAGTTATATATAAAGGCAAGATAATTAACCTTAGAAAAGACAAGGTTACTACAATAAACGGGACAAGCAGCAGGGAGATAGTGGAGCATAGCGGCGGTGCGGTGCTCATCGCCATAACGGATGAAGGTAAAATGGTAATGGTAAAACAATATCGTAAACCTGCCGGCAAAGTTATGTTTGAGGCTCCTGCCGGAAAGATAGACTCAAATGAGGACCCGGAGGTTACCGCTCTAAGAGAACTCAAGGAAGAAACCGGCTATACCGCAAAAAAAATAGATTATGTGTGTAAATTCTATCCGAGTGTAGGATATTCAGAGGAAGTGCTGTATTTGTATTATTGTACAGGACTGGTGAAGGGTGAAACGGCATTTGATGACAGTGAAGCATTGGATATCGAGGAATATGAGATAGATGAACTGTACTCCATGGTAATGAGAGGCGAAATTGACGACGCAAAGACAATAATCGCAATTATGTACGCAAAAGAGTCGACAAAATAAAAAGTTTACATAATAATAAATAAATAAACAGAATTTTACTTGATATTTTTAGGGTGAAAAGGTATAATGAACTATTATAACGGATAAAATAACCGTCTAATTTTTTAATTAGAATGATTCGAGTTATGAGAGGTTGGAGATCGTGTTACTTGAACAATTTGAGACATTTTTGAGAGAAGAAAAGAAGGTTGCTCCTAATACTATACAGGCGTATATTAAGGATTTACAGCATTTTGAAACCTTTATTTTATCGAGAGGCGTCAGCAGATTTAACGACGTTACGAATACCGATATTTTGGCATATCTTATGAAGCTGAAGGAAGAGGGGAAGTCCGGCTCCACGGTAAACCGTAAGCTTGCTTCAATCAGAACTTTTTATAATTATCTCTTAAGAGAGGTTGAGGTGCTTGAGAACCCTACCGAGAACATTAAGTCTCCTAAGATTGAAAAAAAGGAGATAGTATATCTCAGTATTGAGGAGATAGATAAGCTCATGCATCTCCCGAATAACAGCCCCAAAGGTTTGAGGGACAGGGCTGTGCTTGAGGTTCTTTACGCTACAGGTATAAGGGCGTCTGAACTTATAGAGATGAAGATTGATGATGTGAATCTCAGGATGGGTTTCATTAAATGCTCCGGCGAGCATTCGCGCGCAAGGGTTATACCGATGGGC
>CAYFQR010000034.1:0-13595 GCA_964345365.1 uncultured Oscillospiraceae bacterium | reverse complement strand
GTTATTATCGGACTCTTTATAGGTGCTATGCTTCCGTTCTTGTTCTCGGCGCTCACTATGAACTCCGTAGGAAAGGCAGCCAATCAGATGATAGAGGAAGTAAGACGCCAGTTCAGGAGCGATGCCGGAATTATGGACGGAACATCTAAGCCTGATTATGCAAGATGTGTTGACATTTCCACTAAAGCAGCTCTCAGGGAGATGATCATTCCTGCACTTATGGCCATTGTGGCACCTCTCGGAGTAGGTATTCTGTTAGGCGCCGAGGCTCTTGGCGGAATGCTTGCCGGTTCAATTTCATCGGGAGTATTGCTCGCTATCATGATGGCGAACGCCGGCGGAGCATGGGACAATGCTAAGAAATACATAGAAGAAGGCCATTTCGGAGGAAAGGGTTCAGAGCCGCATGCGGCTGCCGTTATCGGAGATACTGTAGGTGACCCGTTCAAGGATACTTCCGGTCCTTCAATAAACATTCTTATCAAGCTCATGACAATCGTTTCATTGGTATTTGCACCGCTTTTCATACAAATCGGCGGACTCATATAAGTACCGTGTTTTGATTAAACTAAGCTGCCCGCTATATTCGGGCAGTTTTTTATTCGCATAACCATAGCAATAATTAGTGGCTTTTGGCGGTGGAATTATTGCATTGGATTATTTTTTACTGTATAATGGAATGGTTAAAAGAATAATTCATGTGATTTAAGCCTGATTTAAGCCTGATTTATTATGATAATCGAGTAGCATATTAAAAAAAAGAAAGGGGTAAACATGTCACAATACATAGTTACAGAACCGTCTGCGAAAATCAGACGGATTGCACGTCAGGAATTAGGGGGTAAATGGCCTCAGGTAATAATCGCTTATGTAATAATGTATATATTTAACGACCTTATTGCCGGCATATTGGATATAATTTTTCCGTTCTTTAGAGAGATAGACACATTGGTCGGAACGACGGATTATAACGAGGGGTTAGTAGGTCGGATATATTTATTCGCGGTTGTAGGCGCTTTCTCATATGGATTGTCTTTATTCCTTCTGACATTTGTCAGGACGAGACAAGCCGATAACGCTCTTATGTTTGAAGGATTCAGCCGTTTTGGGAAAGTATTTATTTTGTCGCTTATAATTGCTATAAAGGTCATTCTTTGGTCGCTTCTGTTCATTATTCCGGGAATAATAGCGGGAATCCGATATTCTATGGCATACTATGTTTTAGCTGATAATCCGGATTACTCGCCTACGCAGTGTATAGAGGAATCAAAAAGGCTTATGATTGGCAATAAAATGAAATATTTTTGCTTGAATCTGTCCTTTATCGGTTGGTATATTTTAGCTTCCATTCCTACCGGTGCGTCTTTTGTGCGTTCGCAGTCGACCATAACCGGCTTACTGATATACTCCGTACTTCTTTTCCCGGTTTTTGCGGTACATGCTTACAGAGGAGTTTCAATGACTGTCCTCTATGAGATGATAAAGAGAAACATAGTGGTTTCGGATCGTCCGGTATATGCCGGCTTTGAACATGCGAACCCGCCTTATAATAACGGAGAAAATTATAATCAAGGAAGCATGGACGATTCATATAGAAGCTCAACCGGCAGTGAAACTATCAAAATCAATTACAAAAAAAGCACGCCGAGCAGCTCAGTTGAGCAAAGAATCGAGAGGACAGAAGACAATTTCGGTGCTCCGGTTGATGAGAAGGACGATATCTAAATGATAAACGGTCGCAGGAAATTAAGTGAATATATCTTAATGCTTGATAACAGAGGGCTGATTTTGAATGAAAACAGTCCTTTGTTTGAATCCGATGCAGAGGTAAAGTACATATCTTATGATTCCAAGGACGTCATGGACGGGACACTTTTTATCTGTAAGGGACTTAATTTCAAAACCGAATATCTGACAGAAGCGATAAAAAGCGGCGCAATAGCCTGCATAGCCGAAAAGGATTCTGTAATAGCTAAGGGAGAAGCACCGAGCATCCCGCTTATAAAGGTAAGCGATATGAGGACGACCATGTCCGAAATCGGAGCCATGTTCTATGAAAATATATGGAATACGCATCTTTTAATGGTAGGGGTAACAGGAACTAAGGGAAAATCGACTACTGTCACCCTTGTCAAGGCTATAATGGACGAATACCTGAAGGAGCAAGGAAAAGAGCCTATGGGCTTCCTTTCCGGTATATATAATTTTGACGGTAAAGAAAAAAAGAGCTCGGAAAAGATGACAACACTTGAGACTCTTGAGCTTCACAAGCACTTGGCGAGCACGGTAGAGAACGGTCTTGAATATCTTGTAATGGAAACATCTTCACAGGCTCTCAAATACAAGAGGACTGAGGCTCTGAGATATGCCGTTTGCGGTTTTTTGAATATAACGGAAGACCATATTTCCGATAGGGAACATCCTACGTTTGAGGATTATTTTGAATCGAAACTAAAGATTTTCGGGCAATCGCGCATTGCTTGCATCAATAATGAGATAGAGCCCGCACTCTATGAAAGAGTGATAACGGAAGCAAAAAAAACATGTGAAAAAGTGTTTACTTTCGGAAGGAATGTGGGCGCGGATTACTACGGCTATGATGTCGAATCTACGCCTTCCGAGTTGAATTTTAAGCTGCGACACCCAAAGGGTGAGGGCGATATAAAGGTCAGCATAGGAGGCTGTTTCAACGCTTCAAACGCACTTGCGGCAATCGCCATAACATCATCCTTAGGCGTTTCTATGGATAATATCAAGCGCGGGCTTAGCGGTGTTAAAGTCGAAGGAAGGATGGAGCTCTACCGTCTTCCCGATAAGGACGTGGATGTTATAGTTGACTATGCTCATAACAGAGTAAGCTATGAAACCCTTTTCGAGAATATCGAAAAACTTTATCCGGGCAGAAAAAAATTTCTCGTTTTCGGCGTTCACGGAAACAAGGCATATAACAGACGAAAAGACCTCGGTGAGATGGCACAAAAATACGCCGATAAGGTAGTGCTTACCGAGCAGGATATCGGCACGGACGATTTGAATAAAATCTGGGAAGACATCCTCGATTTTCTTGACAGCACAAAGGTCTCAGCAAAGATTGAAAAACGGGTTGACGCTATAAATTACGCCCTTGAGAGCGTGGAAGACGGTTGGGTGATGGTGATTGCCGGAAACGGTGCCGACAGATTTCAAAAGAGAGGCTTAGTATGTATCCCTGAGCAGAGGGACGGAGAGGTTGTGCAGGGGTATATCGACAGGCATAAATAATTCTATTGAATAACATCAGGATATTTTTATTTGATATATGATTCGGGTAGAATAAAAAAACACAGGTAGACATGAAAAGAAAAGTATTTATCTTCAAAAATGAATTGAAAAAATCTCTTAATATTGCTGAAGAGGTATCCAAAAGGTTTGAAAGCCTCGGTTTCGAGATAGCCGAAAAACCGGATGACGACGTAGAGCTGATTATTAACGTAGGCGGAGACGGTACGTTGCTTCGTTTAATGCAGAGCCACGAGTTCCCTACAATACCCGTAGCCGGAATAAACACCGGACATTTGGGTTTTTTCCAAGAGATTTCTCCGAACGGGATAGATGAGTTTATAGAGAGGTACCTAAAAAAAGACTATTCGGTACAGCCATACAATATTGTCAAGGCCAATGTGTTTTTTAAGGACGGAAGAGAACTTGAACACAGGGCGCTTAACGAGTTTGTTATAAAAGGCTACGGCACACACCCGGTACATTATAATATCTCGGTAAACGAAAGCTTCATCGAGAAGTTTTCGGGCGACGGGATAATAGTATCTACACCTGCCGGTTCGACCGCATACAACTACTCACTCGGCGGCGCTCTTGTAGACCCTCGCTTGAACCTCTTGCAGGTGGCGCCTATGGCACCGATGAACAACACGGCATACCGTTCGCTTACATCCAGCATTTTGCTGCCGTCAAAGGATAAACTTATCATCGAACCGGTGGATGAAAAAAACTCGAATATACTGGTAGTTTTTGACGGAGTGGAAGAGAAATGTGAATCTGTCAAGTCGATTACTCTGAATCTTTCCAGAAGGAAGATTAATCTCATCAGGTATAGTGAAATATCGTTCTGGGATAAAGTAAAAACCAAGTTTTTATAATGTCGAAATATAAATATATCACTAAAAAAGAAGATGAAGGTATGACTATAAAAGCGGTCGTTAAAAAACGATTCGCTTTTTCTTCACGTCTTTTTGTTAAAATAAAAAATCAGGAGCTCATATACCTGAACGGCAAGAAAACGCCCGCATGGCTTGAAGTTAAAGCGGGAGAAGAGATAAGCATCAGTCTACCGGACGAACAATCGGACTTCACCCCTGAAGATATTCAGATAGACGTAGTATATGAAGACGAAGATATACTTGTTATAAACAAGCAGGCGGGATATCCGGTTCACCCGACGAAAGGAAAACCGAGCGGTACAATAGCAAACGGGCTTATGAGAAAAATCCTCGATGACGGCAAGATGTATAAGATTAGATTCGTGAATCGTTTGGATATGAATACTTCAGGCCTTCTCATAATCGCAAAGAATCCGCATGCACAGGACAACCTCGCTAAGCAGATGCGGCGGAACGAAGTTACAAAAAAATATTTTGCCATACTCGAAGGAATATTGACAGGCAGCGGGCGGATAGAAAGACCGATAGGTCGCCCTGACCCTAAAGAAGTAGAGCGCTGGATACTGCCTGAGAAAAAAGGCGGACAAGCATCGATCACAAACTATCGCATATTGGAAACCTTCGATTTTCCTCATAAAACGAAGTGGGGAGATAGTGAAAAACAGATTGACGGCTACAGCCTGTGTGAACTCGTGCTTGAAACGGGCAGAACCCATCAGATAAGGGTACATATTGCATCTATCGGATATCCGGTAGCGGGAGACCATCTGTATTGCCACGGAGATCCGTTCGAATATAGAAGGATATACGGAGACAGCAGACCGGCGCTCACAGGTGAGCGGGCTGCAAGGACGGAAACGAATCCGGAGACGGTATCGGATATAATCGGCAGACAGGCGTTGCATGCATACTATTTGGAGTTTTCACACCCGTCAACAGGGAAAAAAATGAGCTTGACGGCTGACATGCCTTTAGATATGAAAAAAGCCCTTGAAATGATAAAAATAAACTCATAGTCAGACGGACGAATTGCCTCAAATATACTTTTATGGTAACATAGATCGGAAAAATTATGAATTAAGCTGTTAGAGTTTAAAGATAACATTGCAAGGAACGCTCTTGACTTCAGTTATGAGAGTCTAAAGATAGCGTTACATAGAATGCTTTTGACTTAGGCTGCGGGAGATTTAAGATAAAAGTGCCGTATAATTAAGGCTAAAAAGAGGAAAATAAGGTGAATAGACAAGAACTGTACGAATTACTCGACATAGAGACGATTGCGGATTTCGACTATTTTGAAAGCTTGGCAGCACTGCTTGAATGCGAGGATGAAATTGAATACAATGACATCGAGGAACTCATAGTATCAGTGGATAAGTTCAAGCTTGCGGAGCTCATTGAGAGTTACTTTGATGAAATATCGGAGAATATCCCTGCTGCGGAAACGGAGATTTTTACTATCTTCGAGAACATAAAACACAGCCTTATCGGTATGGCACGAAACGCTTCCGACGAATCTGTTTCGGTAAGACTTGCTGAAGAAATAGAAAGATTCAGACGCTGGTACTCGATTGACAGCATAGTTTATATAAAGCCCGACGGCAAAAGCAAGGAAAATATATATACACTTAGAGATGCTCTTATGCTCGCGAGACTTGAAAGAATTGACGGCGGTTATAATGTGTATGATTTTTCGGAAGCTAAAGAATATGAAATCGAAGAATACATTATGAGCTTTGCGGATATGATTGCGCTTGCGGAAGAGGAAACGGAAGAAGTCTGAAGAAAGAAAATGACAGATATTAAAGAAATAAACAAAAAAAAATCGATAGAGAAAAATAAACCTATCGGCTTTATGGATTCGGGAGTCGGAGGCTTGTCCGTTCTGAAGGAAGCTGTAAGGATACTTCCGCATGAGGACTTTATATATTACGGCGACTCTAAAAATGCCCCATATGGCAATAAGACTCAAAAAGAAATCAAAAGACTGACCTTTGAAGCGGTAGAGTATTTAATGAGCAGGGATATCAAAGCTCTTGTAATTGCATGCAATACGGCAACCTCCGCATCAATTAAGGCGCTCAGATTAAAATACAGGGATATTCCCGTCATCGGTATCGAGCCTGCCGTAAAACCGGCGGCGTTATGCAGTCAGGGCGGTCAAATAATAGTTATGGCCACACCGATGACGATTAAGCAGCCTAAGTTCAAGAAACTGATAGACACATATAAGGATGAAGCGGAGATAGTACCGCTTGCATGCGAAGGACTGATGGAATTCGTAGAACACGAAAACTTTGATGACAATATATTAAACGGTTATTTCCAAGAAAAACTTTGGCCGCTTATCAAGGATAACACGGAATCAATCGTACTCGGCTGCACACATTATCCTTTTTTAACGCCTCAGATAAAGGAGTTTTTAGGGAACAGGGATATAAGACTGATAGACGGTTCTAAGGGAACATCTTCGCAGCTCAAACGAAAATTGCAGGAAGCGGGGTTGTTAAGAGACAGACGGCATAAAGGGAAAGTGATAATCGAGAACTCTTCTGACGACCCGTTCGTGCTTGAACTTTCCGAGAGACTGCTAAGCATGGACATTTATAATACAGCCGAGAACACTTGTGAATAAAGCAATAAGAGGTTAGATGATTATTAAGATAAGACCGTAAAATAGATATGAGCAAGGAGATAAAATGGCATTCAAGCAGGAGTTTTTTAAGATATACGACAGAGCTATCGATGATGGAGTATGCTCATTCAGTCAGACGGGGATAAGAAAAGACCATTTCATAAAATTGTGTACGGAACCCGATTTCGTGCTCGATGAAGAGACTATAAAAAGGGCTTGCACAGCAATGAAAATATCCGAAGAAAAAACGCAAATGCTCATAGAACTTGCAAGGGAGGCGGAAGCGTGAAGGCTGTCGGCATTATAGCAGAATACAACCCCTTTCATAACGGACATAAATACCAACTCGAAAAAGCGAAAGAGATGTCAGGTGCGGACTGTGCCGTAATTGTCATGTCAGGCAATTTTACCCAGAGAGGTGAGATTGCTGTTTTGGATAAATGGCAGAGAGCGGAAATGGCGATGGCAGGCGGAGTTGATTTGGTTGTAGAGCTCCCGTTTATTTTTGCGTGTAACAGTGCAGGATTTTTTGCACACGGCGGTGTTGAAATACTTGAAAATCTCGGGGTGTCGCATATAGCGTTCGGCTCGGAAACAGGGGATTTAGAGAGACTCAAGCGAATAGCCGAAAAACTTAAAGATGTGGAAAATGAAGTTGACATAATTAGAGAGATGGTAAAGACCGGCAAGTCGTTCCCAAGTGCCAGGGCGGAGGCTTTGGGAGAGGAGGGCTTTGATGAGCCTAATGACGTGCTGGCGGCAGAGTATATAAAAAACATGAAAATCGCCGAGCCGATTGCAATAAAAAGAGTCGGTACATTACATAATGACAGCTTGCCGTCGGAAAGCTTCGCCTCGGCATCCTTTATCAGAAATGAACTTCTAAAAGGGAATGACATATCGGATTATGTTCCGGAATCTACTGTAAAGATAATCAGTGAAAGCGGCAATATATATGGTTGTGAGGAACTACTGTATAATTTAGTTGTCATGAGCGTGCTTAGGGCAGGGAGTGAAAAATTAAAACTCGTCTTCGGTGCTGAAGAAGGGCTCGGAGACAAACTCCATAATGAAATCAGATACTACAAAAACTACAGCGATATTGTTGCAGGCCTTAAATCAAAGAGATACACGATGACGAGAGTTAAACGCGTGATAATGAATGTGATTTTTGATATATGTAAAGAAGATATTATCCGTGCCGAAAATTATGTACGAGTACTTGCTTTCAATGACAAAGGGGCACGCTTCATTAAAAATGTTAAAAAAAACGGTGAATGCGGATTGCCGATAATAAGTAATTTAAATTATACTTTAAGACGATGTCCTGAAATCAGGCATACCTTGTCGAAAGACATACTTGCGGCGGATATATATAACTTGCTTACCGGAAGAGATATGTATGAATATTCCGATTATGTCAAAAAGCCCTTGAAATATTAGATATAGAGGAGTAAACTAAAGATGTAAAGTTGTATGATTACGTCAGAGACAAAGGAGAAAGTAATGAAGATTTTAGTTATCAACTGTGGGAGTTCTTCGCTCAAATATCAGCTGTTGGAAATGAAAGATGAGAGCGTTCTTTGCAAGGGAATTGTAGAGAAAATCGGTATGGAAGGCTCAATGATAAGCTATGAAAAAACGGGAAATCCGAAAATCAAAGCCGAAATTCCTATGAAAGACCATAAAGACGCCATTGAGCAGGTTATTTCCGCTATTTTGGACGAGAAAAACGGCGTTCTCAAGTCAATGAGTGAAATTACCGCAGTTGGACATAGAGTAGTACATGCCGGTGAGAAATATGCTTCATCGGTACTCATAACCGAAGATGTAATAAAAGCTCTTGAAGACTGTACCGAACTTGCACCGCTTCATAATCCTGCAAACCTTTACGGAATTGAAGCATGCAGGAAGCTGATGCCGGACACCCCTATGGTCGGTGTATTCGACACGGCATTCCACCAGACAATGCCGCCTGAGAGCTACATATATGCACTACCTTATGAGTACTACGAAAAGTACGGAGTGAGACGCTACGGATTCCACGGAACTTCACATAAGTATGTGGCGAATATGGCAGCGGAGATGCTTAATGTTTAACTCGAAGACCTTAAATTAATCACATGTCACCTTGGAAACGGCGCTTCCGTATCTGCTATCAAGAGAGGCAAGTGTATCGACACATCGATGGGATTCACCCCGCTTGAAGGGCTCGTAATGGGGACGCGCTGCGGAGATATTGACCCTGCTATCATGAACTTCATCGCACAGAAAGAAGGCCTTTCGGCACATGAAATGGATGATGTCCTTAACAAAAAATCCGGCGTTCTCGGCATTTCGGGAGTGTCTTCAGACTTTAGAGACTTGGAGATTGCCGTAGAAGAAGGTAACGAGAGAGCAGCGCTTGCATTAAAGGTTTTCGCACATAAGGTCAGATTCTATATCGGAGCATATATTGCAGAGATGAACGGATGCGACGCAATCGTGTTTACTGCCGGTGTCGGAGAAAACGACATAATTATGAGAGAGCTCATATGTAACGAACTCGGCAATCTCGGAATCAAACTTGACCCGCTCAAGAACAAGGTCAAGAGCCAATTAAGAACTATTTCAAAGGAAGATTCCAGAATTAAACTTCTTTTGATACCTACAAACGAGGAGCTGATGATTGCAAGAGATACTTTACATATCGTTAAATTCGGGGAATAATATAGAACAAAAAAATAATTGTTGACAAACCTGCGAATTTCAAGTAATATCAAATAGTTGACGATTAATCGGGTAATACCCTGAAATGATAATTGTTATTAACTTTAACAGGAGGTGTAAATATATGGCAGTACCTAAAAGAAGAACTTCTAAGGCAAAGAGAAACTCACGCCAGGCAGCTAACATGAAGATGTCTGCACCGGCATTATCGATTTGCCCGCAGTGCCACCAGCCTAAGCTTCCTCATAGAGTTTGCCCGAACTGCAACTACTATGACGGCAAGGAAATAGTAGCTGAAGCATAAAGTACGGATCCGGAGGCAAGTCATTACGGCTTGCCTTTTTTCGCTAGTGTGGCTCAATGGTAGAGCAGCGGTATCGTAAACCGCAGGTTGGGGGTTCGATTCCCTTCACTAGCTCCAGAAAAAGACCGCTCTTTTGATGATATGCATATATCAAAAAAAAGAAAGCGGTTTTTTAAATTCAAAATCAGCCGTTAATCGAAATATTGCCTGAACTCAATTTCGAACGCTTTTTCTTTTAATCAATCGAAAATGTTACACTTTATTTATCTTGCTTTTTCTGTTATATTTATAGGTAGAAAAAAAGTGATTTTATATAAGATAATTTGAAAAGTTTATGTTGAAACAATTATATTGACAAGTTAAGAGGAAAAATGAAAAACGCTGTAACTTTTGATTTGATAAAAAAAGACGACAGGACGCGCGCGAGACTCGGAATAGTTCATACACCGCACGGAGACATAGAAACGCCGGTGTTTATGCCGGTAGGGACACAAGCAACAGTTAAGGCTATGAAGCCCGAAGATGTCGAAAAAAGCGGTGCGAGAATAATACTCGGCAATACCTATCACCTTTACTTAAGACCCGGACATGAGCTGATAAAAGATGCGGGCGGTCTTCATAAATTCATGAATTGGAAACATGCCATACTAACCGATTCCGGAGGATTTCAGGTGTTTTCACTTGGGCACATGAGAAAAATCGAGGAGGAAGGCGTGACTTTTCGTTCTCATCTTGACGGCTCAAAACACATGCTCAGCCCCGAAAAGTCTATGGAGATACAGAATGCCTTAGGCTCGGATATAATGATGGCATTCGACGAATGTGCGCCTCCCGACGCGGACTATAACTACATAAAGCACTCACTGGCGAGGACGAACCGCTGGCTTAAACGCTGTAAGGATTATCATAAAAATATCGAGGTTCAGTCACTTTTCGGGATACAGCAGGGAGGTTTTTTCAAGGAACTTAGAAAAGAAAGCTCCAAATACATAACCGAACTCGATTTACCCGGATACTCGATAGGAGGACTTTCTGTAGGAGAACCGAAAGAAGTGTTCTTAGACCTCATTGAAGTTTGCCCGGAATATCTTCCTGAGGAAAAGCCGCGATACCTCATGGGTGTGGGCTCTCCCGACTACCTGTTTGAAGGTGTGGAGCAGGGCGTGGATATGTTCGACTGCGTACTTCCCACGAGGATTGCAAGACACGGACTTGCGATGACATCAGCAGGCAGAGTAAACATAAAAAACAAAAAATACGAAAGAGACTTTAGCCCGCTTGACAGCGAGTGCGATTGCTATACATGCAGGACATACTCTAAGGCATATCTAAGACATCTCTTTAAAGCGGATGAGATACTTTCGTCCATGCTGCTTTCCGAGCACAATATACATTTCCTCGTAAACATGATGAGAAAGATTAGGGAAGCCATCAATGAAGACAGGTTTTTAGAATACAAAAAAGAATTTTATGAGAAATACGGGAGATTTTAAGTCGGGCTTGATTAGAAGTGTCGATAAAAGTCTTTGAAAATAAGGCCAATCATGAGGGGTTGTCCGAAAACAAAAAAGAAAGAGAAAAACAGGATGACAGAAAATTATTTTTTGCTCGAAAAATGTCCGGAGAGCGATTTTTGCGGAGGATGTGCGTATCAGGGGCTTGAATACGGCGAGCAGCTCAAGATAAAAGAAGATTCGGTACGGAAACTTCTTGCAGAGAAAAAAGTTGAGCCTGCTTGCGTTAAAAGCATAGAAGGCTGTCCGAACATTTATAGATATAGGAACAAGATGGAATATACCTTTGGCGATATGGTAAAGGGCGGTGAGACGACGCTCGGCATGCATAAGAAAGGTCATTTCATGTCGATTATTACCGTGGATAACTGTCAGCTTGTGGACGAGGATTTCAATGAGGTTTTAAGAGCCACACTTGGCTTTGTCAATGCGAGAGGCTATGAGAAATATAATAAAAAGACTCATACCGGACTTATGCGCAACCTTATTATTAGAAAAGGGGTAAGAACAGGTGAGCTCCTCGTTAACATAGTTACTCAGTCCGATGATAAAGCAGGATGCAGCTTCGATGAGGCGGGATATGCAGAGAGGATAAGAGGACTTAAGTTGAATAACTCTGTTGTAGGAGTGCTCAGAACGATAAACGACAGTTTAGCCGACGCGGTAATATGTGAAAAGCTGATTAAAATATGGGGCAGGGACTATTATAACGAGATTGTAGCGGGATTGAAATTCAAGGTTTCGGCATTTTCTTTTTTCCAAACGAATGTTGATGCCGCCGAGAGACTGTATCTGGATGCCGTAGGGCTGATTGATTCCCTTGAGGGAAAGACGGTATTTGATTTGTACTGCGGTACCGGAACCATAAGTCAGATAATGGCTAAAAGAGCCAAAAAGGTTGTCGGGATAGAACTTGTAACCGAAGCGGTCGAGGCGGCAAAGTTAAATACCGAGCTTAACGGACTTGATAACTGCGAGTTCATTGCGGGCGATGTCTTCGAGGTTCTCGACTCGGTCACAGAGAAGCCGGATGTAATCGTAGTCGACCCGCCGAGAGTCGGCATACAGACGAAGGCTCTCGACAAGATAATCTCTTACGGCGTGAACGAAATAGTATACATATCCTGCAACCCAAAGACGCTCGCCGAAAACCTCAGATATTTCGAATACTACGGTTACAAATGCGAGTACCTTAAGCCGTATGACAATTTCGCGATGACGAGGCATACAGAAGTTGTAGTCCTGTTGCAACATCAAGAACATTAATAATTGAAAATGAATAATAAACCATGAGCGTAAGAGCGATTTGCTTTTGCGCTCTTTTTCTTTGAAAAAATAATAAGGAGGATATTTTTATGAAGAAGATTATATTTATACCTGTCAAGAATTCTTTAAGAAATAGCAAAAAATTAAAGGTTGCTGCATATTGCAGAGTTAGTACTGAGCGCGAAACTCAGCAGAGTAGTATGGATCTTCAGATCAAGTGTTATACCGATTTAATTCAGGCGAATCCAGAATGGGATTTCGCAGGTGTATTTTATGATTACGAAAGTGGGCTTAGAAAAGAGAAACGGAATGGTTTGGATTCTATGCTAAAGAATAAAAGAAAATTTGACAAGAATTTAAATAATGAGCTTAGGGTGTTGGAAGAGCTTTACTATTATACTTATGATGAAGAATCGAGATACATTTCTCATTTGAAAGAAGAGTTAAGGAAAGATGGGTACATAAGGGATAATAAAATTATAAAGACATTCAAAATAAAAGAAGAATTTCAGACAACCCCTTTTTATCAAAGAGTAAAAATATGGAAAAATAAGCAAATAGATAATCCGGATAGAAGAAAAAAGAATATACAGGATATTTCAAAAGACTTTTTTAATACTTATAAAATTAAGGGGTTAGATTATATAGAAAATAAATTTGGTTTTGAAGAAGATGACGATAAGGAGCTTTTGAAAGTCAAAGAAAGAGCTTCTAAAACTATTGATATGAAATTTAAAGACTTTGAAAAACATGTTATCCATAAAGCTATAAATATTAAAGCTAAAGCGGACAGCTCAATATATCAATTTACTATCATGGAAAATGAATTAGAAATAAAGACCATAGATGACTTAATAAAAGATGAGTTTTTAGGTGAATTTAAAATACCTATTGTTGTTAGGAGTAATCAAGAGTTTGGGGATATTTCCAACAAAGAAAAATTAAATATTTTACTTGATTTCCTAGATGATTTTTCCATAGAATTTAAAGAAACCATTAATCCAAAAAAA
>CAYFQR010000033.1:0-14673 GCA_964345365.1 uncultured Oscillospiraceae bacterium | reverse complement strand
AAGCAAATCCGGTGAGTACCCACACCGGAGCTTACCATTCTGGCAAGCAATGCACAGCGGTACCCACTCGTGCAAAAACTTGTTGGGCAACATCCCAAACCCTTTAACAATTTCGGAGAAATTGGCTGCGCTCCTGCGGAGCTGAATATCAATCTATCTTCGGAAAGTGAGTCATGAATTTTTGGGTTCACGGCGTTCAGGCAAATCCGGTTTTGCTGCATATCCGTCGATCGCCATTTTCCGAAGGTAAGCGCTCATATTCTCTATACCAAGCTGCGCCATCCTCGCCTTTATCAAGCTGAGTTCTTTTTCATCTACGAAGAATTTGACCTGTATCGGTCGCTTACGATTCCTGTTGTCTGGCATTGAGCGATCTCCGTTCTTTTACAGTTCAATCTGTTCGGGAAATGCTTCTTTTCGCATGATACCCCACATCTTGTCGATATAAGATAGCGTGTAAAAATTCTCATAGTAATGATAGTAGAAGGCACCTTTTAGCGTCATTTCATAAGTGCCGTTGTGTTCCTTGACAAGCCCTAATTGTTTGGCAACCCAAAGCTCGAATCCATACATTTTTTTCAATGACACACCAAAGAATTTTTCAAAATCTTCGGCAGTTACTCTTGTGCTGTATGCTGTCCAAAACAGCCAATAAACCATCCGTTGCCGCTTGGTAAAGCGAATTGTCAATGATGTGGCGAGGTTCCCGGAACGAATTCTTTCACAGTAGGAATCTACATCAAAAGTATTGATTTTGAATTGCTCTTTGAATAGACTCGTAGCAGAGCAACCGAATCCGAGGAAATTATCTCTGGTCATGGATGAGTAGTTTGCATCCGTTCCACTTGAGAAAGTCCAGATAGAATTTCGAGAGTATCCTTTTCCTAAACAGTATTGAGTAATGGCATCCAGCAACTCTCGTTTATCTTTTTTAGGCATTGCAGTAACGGGACTTTCTGTAAAAGTGAAATCAATGAATGGGTATATGGCAACGTGATTTGCCCCCAATAAAAAAGCGGTATCAATATCCGACTTCAAATCATCGTAGGTTTGTCCAGGCAGCGCAAAGATAAAGTCCATGGAAACAGTTTCAAAAGAAACGGCAGACAACGCAGACATCATTTCTGCGGTATCAATTTTCTTTCTGCCAAGAATCTTCTGATACTTATCGCAGAATGATTGAATGCCGATGCTGATTTTTGTTACACCTGCATCTTTCAACATTTGCAGCGTTTCCACATTCACATTATCGGGATGAAGTTCCAGTCCAATCCCCTCTGTGATAATAAAGTGCTCACTCAATGCATTAACGATTTCTTTTATACGGTTGGCTGCGAGTGCAGGTGTCCCACCACCGAAGTATAGGCTGGTTGCTTTTCTATGCTCCGCATGTTGGCTGCCCACAATGTGTATTTCTTGAATCAAAGAATCTATGTACCTATCACACAATTCAGCAGAATACCGCACTTTGCAATAAGGGCAAAAGTTGCAGATACTTTTGCAAAAAGGGATATGAACATACAGCCCAAGGTTTTCACATTCTGCATACGGCAATATCTGGTCATATCCATTTTTGAACGTAAATGGCTTCGCTGTCCGTGTAAGCCACATTCTCGTTAAACCTGTAATGAAGCTCATATTACTCCTAAATATACTTCAAGTATGTATGAAGCATCTCAATGATTATTTTGGGATTGCCTCTGAACAGAAGCGTATATTCAGCAACAAAAAAGTATCCGCATTGGTCGCAAAGGCCAGGAACATCTATACAGCGCCCGCAAGTAGACAACTTTCCGTTTTCCATCACTACGCACTGATGGCAAGGCGTAGGAAAACGATTTTCAATAAGATATGGAAACGCACTTTTTAGGTTGAATACAGGTGCGCCTTCTTTCATCATTTGAGTTATCGTATCACAGCACTTGGCTTTTTCCTCTTTAGTCAGAGCTAATTTTTTTGTGTCAGGATATGGTGTATGGAAATTGAATGATACTGCACGGACATTTTTAGTGTCACGAGCCGTTAGACAGACATCTCGTACATGATCTTTGTTGATTTGATTGATTGCCATATAGAAACAGATATTGTCTGCGGTAGCATTGCTGATGTTCTTCATGATAGTGTCGTAGGTGTCACCACGAACTTCATTATGGCGCTGCTTATCTCCGTCCAAGCTCAAAAGAATCAAATCTGCTTCTGGGAGATCAATGGGAAACGTTCCGTTCGTAACTACGTTGACGATGAGAAAACCCATGTTCTTTGCTTCTATAACCAAATCTCTGAGAGTGCGTTCGCCATCTTTCCAAAGAAATGTTTCGCCACCGCAGAAGAACAAAATGCGAACTCCCATGTCATATAGCCGCTGCATTTCTTGCCAGATCTGTTCATATGGATGGACGATTGCTGTAATATTGTTGACGGAACAGTGCTTGCAATGCAAATTGCATTTGTCTGTTAGGATTACAGTTCCAAGGATTGGTGATTTCTTTCTAAGCAGAATCGTCTTTACGCCAAAAGCAGCGAAGTGAAAAAAGGATGATAGCTTCATTTTTCCTCCATAGCTCTAATTGGGTATCCCTGAATAGTGTGTACACACTATATTATACCCATTTTCTTCTGCTTTTTCAAGATAATGTGGCATATTTCAGAGAATTAGTATAATCGGTTTATTCGCTCCGTTTGGGTCACTTTTCCTGCATGTAAAATAGTGATGCTTATTCAAGCAAAAATTTATGCTGCTATGTATAATGACTTCATCGTAAAGTGATTCTCTGATCCGTATAATCAATATGTTGAAATGTGGCCTTTTTCATGTTTCAAACTTAATCTATGTGAATAAATGAAGCCAGATATGCTCACTTTTGAACAAAGCCACACAGAGGGGAAAACAAGCAATTTTCAACCCTCAGATGTACAAAAACAGGCAGCACCCAACCGAAGCTGAGTGCCGCCTGTTTTGCTGTCCAATCCTACCTAGCAGCTGCCGATTTTGTAGTTTTCTCAAATTACTGTCTTATCGGCACACGGCAAAACGCCTGCTTTTTTGTTTTTTAATATAGCCCGAAACCTCTAATGACTTAAGTAATGAAAGGTTCAATTACAGTCATCTATGAGCTTTGCCCCGAGCGCCAATGCATCAAGGTTTGAATCTGCCGATTCTTTCGGAACATGCTCAAGCACCGCTCTCTTAAGAGCTTCCTCCGAGCAGATACCGGCAACCGCATTTATCGCGCCGCATGAAATTATATTAGCGGTCATTCTGTTTTTTATTATTTTTTTTGCGGATTCGAGAATAGGAATTGAATATACCTTGTGCTCACGCATGATTTCTTCAGGAACCGATAAACTGCTGTCTGCAATTATGACCGAATCGGGCTTTAACTCCGTGACATATTTGTCGAGGGATTGCTGAGTGAGAGAAAGAAGCAAATCAGGCTTAAGGACTTTCGTGTATGATATCTTACTGTCTGATATTATAGTCTCCGCCTTTGAAGAGCCGCCTCTTGCCTCCGGGCCGTATGCCTGACATTGTACTACTTGCTTACCGTCATCAAAAGCCGCTTCAGCCAATATAATTGTCCCCATTATTACGCCTTGCCCGCCGGAACCGGTCATCCGGATTTCTGTTTTTTGCATTAGTTTCCACCTCCGCATCTGCGAATAATCTTTTGGTACATATCGGTGTATTCTTCTTTGCTTTCATCTCTTGAAAGCTCGCCTATGATTATCTTACCCTCAAGTTTTTCGGGCGGCAATTTTTCTGCGACTTTTTTGTCGATACATAGTTCTTTTTGAGATTTAAGCATTTCAACGGAATCGCCTTTTTTGTTCTTTCTGCCATAATAAGTAGGACATACGGACATTCCCTCTATTATGGAGAATCCTCTGTGCATGATGGCGTCTTCAATTAACTTGACCGCCTGATTAACGTGATATGCGCTGCATCTTCCGGTAAAAGTGGCTCCTGCGGCTTCGGACAATTTAGGTATATCGAAATTGTAGTCTATATTTCCGTAAGGCGCCGTCGTACCTTTTTCACCGTGAGGCGTCAGCGGCGAATATTGACCGCCGGTCATGCCGTAAGTTCTGTTATTAAATACGACTACGGTCATGTCGATATTTCTTCTACATGCATGGATGAGATGATTCCCGCCTATTGCGGTCGCGTCACCGTCTCCCGTGATTACAATTACCGTGAGCTCAGGGTTGGCAAGTTTTACTCCGGTTGCAAATGCGATAGCTCTGCCGTGAGTAGTATGAAGTGTATTATAGTTCATGTAACCTGCCGCTCTTGAGGAACATCCGATTCCGGAAACGATTACAACCTTGTCCGGATCAAGCTCGAGATTATAAATAGCCTGTGCAACGTCACGCATGAGTATACCGTGGCCGCAGCCCGGACACCATATATGAGGAAGTCTGTTCACTCGCATTGTTTTTTCTATAAGTTTACTCGGCATTTCAATAGACCTCCTTTATCATTTCAATCACATCGGCAGGTAAAATTGTAGTCCCGTCTATCTTGCCCAAAAGATCTACGGGCACTCTCCCCTCCACGATTCTCTGAACCTCAAGCAACATCTGTCCGTCATTGTGTTCGGCTACTATTATGTTTCTTAGATTTTTGTTCGATATTATTATCTTATTCAACGCTTCTTCAGGGAACGGCCAAACCGTTATCGGTCTGAATACACCCATCTCAATGGAGTCGAACTTCTCCGATTCTTCAAGTGCACCGTCCACCGCTCTCGCGGTTCCACCGAAACATACTACGAGAGTTTCGCAATTATCGCAGTTTTTTTCTTCCCATTTTTGAATCCTGCCTCTTCGCTTGATTATCTTGTCCAAAAGCCTTCTTTCCTGTTTGTGAGTTATGGAAGTGTCATTTGTCGGGAATCCGTCCAAGTCATGATAAAGTCCGGTCACATTAAACCTGTCGCCGTCTCCGAAAGGCGCAAATTCAGGAACGTAGTTACCTTCCTGAACCGCATAAGCAAGCGTTCCGTTGAATTTTCGGTCTATTCGTCTGTTTGATATTTCGAGTTCTTCGGCAGGAATCAGTTCACACCCCTCTCTCAGATGGCCTATGATTTCATCCATAAGCAATATTACCGGGACTCTGAATCTTTCGGCCATATTAAACGCCCTTACCGTTTCGTTATAGCATTCCTGAACAGATGACGGAGATATTACTATGATGGGATGGTCTCCGTGTGTACCCCACCTTGACTGCATTAAATCTCCCTGTGACGGAGAAGTGGGAAGACCTGTGGACGGCCCTTCTCTCTGAACATCGACTATTACAATCGGAATCTCCGCTATCGCCGCGTACCCGATATTTTCCTGTTTAAGCGAAAAGCCCGGACCCGATGTCGCGGTCATAGACTTTATGCCTGCAATGGAAGCTCCGAGTGCCGCAGCGATACCTGCAATCTCATCTTCCATTTGGATAAATTTGCCGCACACTTCAGGAAGTCTCTTGGCTGAACGTTCCGCGATTTCTGTCGAGGGCGTTATAGGATATCCGGCATAAAATCTCATACCGGCGGTAATAGCCCCTTCCACAATAGCTTCATTTCCCTGTAAAAGTTGAAATCTTTTCTCTGACATTATTCCTTATCCTCCTCGAGCCATATCGCATAATCCGGGCATCTCATTTCACATGCCCCGCATTTAATGCAATCATCGGGTCTTGCAATGCTGACTTTATCATAACCCGTTTCCAATACGTTTTTCGGGCAGAATGCCGCACAGATGCCGCAACCTTTGCACCATTTCGTATTTAATATCAACTTTTTACCCACAGCCATTTGTCACCTCTCAAAAAATCATGTTTCCTCTTAATTCTCAATATATCACGTTGTGTCTATTATTCAATACATTTATGTATAAAACACTTTTTAAGTACAAAAAATTCACCCCGTTAAAGAGATGAACTTGTAAAACATGACAAAAGACAATGCATTTAAGATTCGTCCTTTCTGACATTTTTGATTATAATCAAAGTGTTCAAATGGTGTGCGTCATAAGGCTGATTTAACCTTAAGGCTTCATTCCAATATATAGCGTCATGTAAATCCGATATTTCTTCGTCGGATTTACCGTTTTTGATGGCTCTTCTGATAAGTCCCCATTCCCATAAGGCTTCTTCAATAAAATCATCAAAATAGTCCTCATTATAGGATTCGGGAAGAATGCCGTAGTGCATAAGTATGATTCTTTTAGGCTTAAGTTCCCTGATTTTTTTAGAGGACTCTATGGATTGAGCAAAGCTCTTCAGGCAGGATGTCCTGATTCTGCCCGGTCCATCCACAAGACCTATGCCCTCGCTTGCAAAAACTATCGCCTGCGGCATAAGCATATAGCTGCCGGAGCAATCGGTATGCCCCTTCGTTTCATAAAAATACACGCTCATTTCACCGAGTTCTATGGAATCTCCGTCCGACAAGGCTTTATCCAGTCTCATACCCCGGGAGCTGATGTTTTCGGAATCTTTTCCGTAAAGTAAGGCTGCATTTTTTGAAAGCTCCGTCATGGTATTAAGCGCCGTATCCGAAGCAAATACGGACGCGCATTTTTTCGCACCGCAAACAACGGCGTCTTTCCATTCGCGAAGTACATAAGGAAGCGCACCTATATGGTCGTAATGGGTGTGGGAAAGCAAAATATAGTCAAGGCTTTTGCCCGCCTTATCCAAGACCTCATGAATATTGGATATAAGCTCCTCACTGAAACAAGCCATACCGACATCATATAGCGCCGTTTTTTCACTGCCTATGATGAGATATGCTTCGCCTCCCTGTCCTCCGGTTACCCTATATAAAGGTATCGGGACATCGAATCTGTCGTGTCCCGAAAAATTTTCAAAAAATCCGTTATCATTTGGAATTATCACTTACCGACACCATATCCTCTTCGTGTTGTGTTCTTTCAGCCAATTCTTTAATCTCGATTCTGTTCTCACTCAGAGTCTCCCCGATGCTTCTCAGGGTATCATCAATATTATTAAACATCACGTTCACATATTTTAGGCTGATGTCGTCAATTTTTCCCTGCATCTCATAGAGCATGCTGTCCACATAATCATAGGTCTTCATCTTAAGGAGCTTCGCGTTGATTTTGGCATCCGCAATTATCTCGTTTGACAGCTTGTTGGCTCTCTTTGTGATTTCATCTGATTCTACCAAATAATCCGCCTGCTTTTTTGCCTCTCTGATTATCTTTTCGTAATCCTGTCTGGCCTCGTTAAGTATCCTGTCACGTTCTTCTCTTATCCACTTAGCCTGCTGCATATCATCAGGAAGCGCAAGTCTGATATCCTTGATTATCCCGTATATATCTTCAGCCTCAACGCCGACCTTACTTGAGAAAGGCACCGATTTGGCACTTTCAAGCAAATCCTCCAATTCATCCAGTAAGTCGAGAACTTTTGTGGTATCTTCCATATCCTTTGTCTTCCTTTCGTTTATTTCAAATTGAGCTTATTTTTCATAAATTCAAGCACTCCTTCAGGGACCAGCATGCTGCCGTCTCCGCCGAGGCTTACGACCTGTCTCGCCATGGTGGAGCTTATAAAAGCAAGCCTGCAGTCGCTAATTAAATATACGGTCTCTGTACCTTCGTTATAGAGATGCTTATGTAATTGGTCCATTGCCTGCTCGTTTTCAAAATCACCGGCATTTCTGAGACCTCTAACGACCACATTGAAGCCGCCGCTGTTTACATATTCGGCAAGCAAGCCCTCGCACTTATCTACGCGGACATTGTCTAAAAATGCAACCTCTTTTTTTATCATCTCCACCCTTTCTTCGAAAGAGAACATGGTATGCTTCTCCATGTTAAGAGTCACACCTATAACGAGTTCATCAAAGATGTTCGAAGCTCTTTTTATCAAGTCCAAATGTCCGAGTGTAAGCGGGTCAAAAGACCCCGCATATAATGCTTTTGTGTGCATTTTATACCTCCAAACTTATGTGTATTTTAGCATAATCGCATATCTTTGTAAAGCTACTCATATATGGACAAAGTTACAGCTCCGTAGTCTCTGTCCTTAATTTTTTTGAATCCTGACAAAAAATCCGGAAACCTGTCTTTTTTTGAATGCTCGGCTATAATCTTTCCGCCTGAATTGAGAAGCTTCATTTCGGATATCCTGTCAAAGCAATCCTCATATAGTCCTTCTTCATACGGAGGATCTAAAAAAAATATATCGACTTTGACACCGTCATTTGCTATCCTCTCAAGACATCTCTCATAGCCGCCCGATACGACTACCGACCATTCCTCCGCTCTGCAATTCGATATGTTTCTTTTGGTAATATTTATACTCTCTTTCGTGTTATCCGAAAAATAACAAAGCTCTGCACCCCTTGAAAGAGCCTCAAGCCCCAAATTACCTGTGCCGGTAAAAAGGTCAGCCGTTACCGCACCTGAAATATCATTATGCAATATGGAAAAAATCGCTTCCTTTACTTTCTCGCTCGTAGGTCTGATGTCATTTCCAAGCGGAGTTTCTATCTTTCTTCCCTTAAAATCACCTGCTACAATTCTCATCCGATCACCCTAAAGTTTAAGCGAAATGCTGTCTCCGAACATCCTCTTAACCCTTTCTTTCAATTCTATATTTTCTATGCTTTTAAGCGCAGGATCCTCTGATATGAGCTTCTCAGCGGTCTTGCTCACCGTCTTCAGCACTTCCGTATTCTTTAACAAATCCGCTACATTAAGCTCCGGAAGTCCATGCTGCCTTGTTCCGAAAATCTCTCCGGGACCGCGAAGCTTAAGGTCTTCCTCCGCAATTTCAAAACCGTCCGCAGTGCTTACGAGTATTCTGTTCCTCTTCTCCGCAATTTCGGACTTGGAACCGCTTATCAAAATGCAGTAAGACTGTGCATCTCCTCTTCCGACTCTGCCTCTCAACTGATGTAGCTGCGCGAGCCCGAATCTCTCGGAATTTTCTATTACCATAACGGAAGCGTTAGGGACATCTATGCCGACCTCTATTACTACGGTTGAAACAAGAACGTCAATCTTTTTATCCTTAAAGTTTGTCATTGTCTCGTCTTTTTCCGCCTGTTTCATTCCGCCGTGCAAAAGGCCGAAGTTAATATTACGGTATTTCGCTTTTAATTCTTCATATATCTCAGTAGCAGACTTGAGGTCAAGTGACTCTGATTCCTCGATTAAAGGTGCAACCACATAAGCCTGTCTGCCTTCCTTGACCTTTGTTTCCACGAAGTCATAAATCTTTTCTCTCGATTCGCCGTATCTCAGAAAAGTTCTGACAGGAAGCCTCCCCTCAGGCAATGTGTCTATGACCGACGAATCAAGGTCGCCGAACATTATAACTGAAAGCGTTCTCGGTATAGGAGTTGCGGTCATAACAAGCACATTGGGTGCTTTTCCCTTGGATTCCAAAAGGTTCCTTTGATTTACGCCGAATCTGTGCTGCTCGTCGGTTATAACAAGACCAAGCTCCTTTAACTCAATATCCGGTTGAATAATAGCATGCGTGCCGACAAGTATGTCAATCTTACCCTCTTTCAGAGCCTTTTTAAGTATCTCGCGTTCCGTCGTTTTCATATTTCCCGTAAGGTGCGCGCAGGTTATTCTGAACGGTTCAAAGTCACGTTTTATGTTTTCAAAATGCTGTTTGGCGAGCAGCTCCGTTGGTGCCATCATGCATGCCTGGTAGCCGCTTTTTACCGTTTTATACATAGCTGTTTCAGCTACGATTGTCTTGCCGGAGCCGACATCACCCTGCAGAAGTCTGTTCATAGGAATATCGGCTTCCAAATCCTTTTCAATCTCCATGTAAGCCTTTTTTTGTCCTTCGGTCAATTCGAAAGGGATAGAAGATATAAACGAATCCGCACTGATTTCCGAATTAAGTTTTACTCCGTGCTTATCGTTCTTCTTGCCGTGTCTTATATAAAAAAGGCCGGTTTGCAGCACTAAAAGCTCCTCAAATATAAGGCGGTATCTGCCTTCCAATATCTTCCTTTCTTCACTTGCAAAGTGTAGATTATCAACAGCATACGACGGAGGGCATAGATTATTCTCATCAACTATCCAATCAGGTATCCATTCGACTATCTGATTAACACAAGTCCTCGCTTGAATCATTAGGTTTCTGAGCTGAAGCTGTGAAACACCTTCGGTAAGAGGATAGACGGGAAGAATCCCCCTTATGTCATCCTTTTCACCGGTAATATGGAACTCGGGATGTATCATCTGTCTTCTGCCGGAATTAAAAGATATTTTACCGAAAAGCGTCAGCTTTTGACCTGATTTGAAAAAAGAACGAAGATATTTTGCATTAAAAAACACAAGTTCCAACCGTCCCGTATCATCTTCGCATAATACCTTGAGAGGCACCTTTTTCATGAACGAAGGTGACTGCGTATGAATCGAAACCACGTTAACCTCAAGCAATACATCCTCATCAAAAGGTGCTTCTATTATATAACTCACCTTTCTTCTGTCCTCATATTTTCTCGGAAAAAAATACAGGAGGTCGCCTACGGTTCTGATATTGAGTTTAGACAGCATCTGTGCCCTCTTGGCACCTACACCTTTCAAATAGGTTATGTCATCCGAAAGTTTCAACCGATTTCCCTCATTATCTCTATGTCTCTCTTGACAATTCGCCTTGATTTAACTGCTACAATTATCATATGGATTCTAACGGGCTTACCTACATTCAGAGGTTTAATCATCTTTTCCATATAGTCGAAGACGGTTTTGGAAGTGCTTCTTATGCTGCTGCCGAATTTATGAACCACATGAAACTCGATTCTCAAAAAATCCCTATGTTCATCAATATATATATTTTTCATCTCAAGCGCAAGCATGGCCTTGCCGTTCGTCAGTGCAAGACCTTCCTTTATAATCCTCTCGAACATGTAGTCGGCGATTTTTATCGTGCCGAATTCAGTCTTTTTTTCCATAACATAATTATGCTTTTGATATGTGATAAGATGATGGCGAGCAAGCCTTTAGAGTTATTCGACGCGAGGACTTGAAAGCACAGTATCGTCTTATCGCATGTATTGAATAACTTGTTTAGGCTATTATAGCATGATAATGAGATAAAAAAAAGAACCGACATAAATCGATTCTCAAAATTCTTTTTTAGAGAGCACGGTTTACTAATCCGGATCTCAGACATCTTGTACATACGTTTGCTCTTCTAACTGTGCCTTTTTCATTAACGACTCTCACCCGCTGGATGTTAGCGTTCCATTTTCTCCTCGTGTGTCTCATGGAGTGAGAAACTTTGTTTCCGGAAACTTGTCCCTTACCGCAAATTTCACATTTTCTTGACATGCCGTGCACCTCCTTTTTTATATTTGAGCCTATTTGGTATACTTTCTATTATAGTAGTTCCAACCGAACACATGACAGTATAGCATAAGACATAACTACAATGCAAGTGTTTTTTGTTGTTTTTCGGTATATTTCGATGTGAAAAATGTAAAAGTAAGTTCACCGAACGACTATGAGAGGTCTACTCTACATATATCTTTCATCGAGTATAACCTTACCGGCAGTAAGCGAAGCGGCTACGTCTATTATCCTCTGGTTGCCGCTTCCTCTGAAACGAAGAGTCAAATCCCTCTTGTCTTTTTCATATTTACCGTCAATCAAAATATCCGTTACAGAGAGAAGATTGAGGATATTCCCGTCATTTTTTGACATATCGATTAGCTCCTCAAATGTATACCCTGTATATACTACAACATTGAGCCCTCTTTCCTTCACGGCTTTGGCAAGTATATATGACGGTTCGGGCTGAAACAGAGGGTCGCCTCCCGATAAAGTTAAGCCGTCGAGCAACGGATTGGAGTCGATTAAATCGAGGATTTTTTTTATTTCGCAATCATAGCCGCCGGCGAAGTCCCATGTTTCAACATTTTGACATTCCGGACAGGCATGACTGCACCCTTGTGTAAAAACCGCAAAGCGCAGTCCGGGGCCATCTACTATGGACTCCCGGACAACTCCTGCTACTCTTATAATATTATTCATTACAATTACCAATCGAATTATTTTGTATAGTCTTTTATATTATATAGAATCAAATCATATGTGCAATTCTGCCGACCTATAGAAGACAAAATCGCACAAGACTCAATTATAAAAATTAAACCTTTTCAAGCTCTACGGATGCGTCATGCTTGACTCTGTCACATTCTTCCGAACGCTTACCGTCATTCCAGTGGTCCATCGTACCTACCAGGTAACCTGTGATACGTCTGATTCTTTCAAATCCCGTATCTCCGTCATCTTCCGTTCTGTGGCACATAGGGCATTCATTATCGATAATGCCAGTATATCCGCAGCACGGGTCACGATCAACAGGATGATTTATTGAACCGTAGCCTATTCCGCACTCTTTCATATACCTGATTATCTTCTCAAATGCATCAAGATTCTTAAGCGGGTCACCGTCAAGCTCGATATATGAAATATGTCCTCCGTTGGTAAGGGCATGGAAAGGAGCTTCTTTCTTTATTTTCTCAAATGCGTTTATATGGTAATATACAGGAATATGGAAAGAATTGGTATAATAATCTCTATCGGTTATTCCTTTAATATTTCCGTATTTTTTTCTGTCTATCTTGACAAATCTGCCTGATAAACCCTCTGCCGGAGTTGCAATTAAAGACCAGTTGAGCCTATCTCTCCTTGCCTTCTCGTCGAGTCTCTTTCTCATATAGCCTACTATTTCAAGTCCGAGCTTATACGCCTCCTCGGACTCTCCGTGATGCTCACCGATAAGAGCGATTAGGCATTCGGCAAGCCCGATAAATCCAACCGTAAGCGTACCGTGTCTGATAACTTCTTCTATGGTATCATCCGGGCCGAGTTTTTCGGAATCCATCCATATATGCTGGCCCATCAGGAACGGGAAGTTCCTGACTTTTTTCTGACACTGTATCTTGAATCTGTCATAAAGCTGATCGGTAACGATATTTATCTCATTATCTAAAAGCTCAAAAAACATATCGATGTCGCCTCGTGCTCTTATTCCGAGCCTCGGGAGATTTATCGATGTGAATGAAAGATTGCCCCTGCCGGTTACAGTCTCTCTCGTAGGGTCATAAGCATTGGCGATTACTCTGGTTCGGCAGCCCATGTAAGCACATTCGGTTTCAGGACGCCCCGGAACGTAATACTGCTTGTTGAAAGGTGCGTCGAGGAATGAGAAGTTCGGGAAAAGACGCTTTGCGGATGTCTCACAAGCCAGCTTAAAAAGATCATAGTTAGGATCTTCAGGATTATAAGATATGCCCTCTTTTACCTTGAATATCTGTATAGGGAAAATAGGGGTCTCGCCATGTCCCAAACCCGCCTGTGTGGCAAGAAGGATTTGCTGCATTACAAGCCTGCCTTCAGGCGATGTGTCCGTGCCGTAATTTATTGACGAAAAAGGAACCTGTGCGCCTGCTCTTGAATGCATGGTGTTGAGATTATGAATAAGGGCTTCCATAGCTTGGAAAGTCTTTCTCACGATTTCCTTGTCCGCATAATATTCCGCTCTCTGCTGTAAAGAAATGAGCTTCTCCTCCGACATATCGGGGTACTCGGAAACAAGCCTGCTTAATTCAAGTTTCTTGTAATCGCCGTCATCGCCCATTTTAGGAAGATATCCGGTCTCTTTCTCTATATCGAGACAAATCTTTTTTGTTACGGCCTGATTATCATCAGCTTCTTTTTCAAAATCAAGGAGCTTACCGAGGTTCATATAGTACAGCTTCTTGTATGATTTTTTGACACCCGGCGCCATGCCATAGTCAAAATTAGGTATGGATTGACCGCCGTGCTGGTCGTTCTGATTGGACTGAATAGCTATACAGGCAAGAGCGGCATAGCTCTCGATGTCGTTGGGCTCCCTCAGATGACCGTGCCCGGTTGAAAAGCCGCCTTTCAGTAATTTGGCAATATCAATCTGGCAGCAAGTCATCGTCAAAGTATAGAAATCCATATCGTGTATATGAATATCACCTTCTTCGTGTGCTTTAACATGCTTAGGGTCTATCACGTACATCTTGTAGAATTCTTTGGCACCTTCGGAACCGTATTTTAACATGGTCCCCATAGCCGTATTGCCGTCAATGTTGGCATTCTCTCTCTTGACATCGTTATCCTTTGCGTCCTTAAATGTCAAATCCTCATATATTCTCATGAGCTTGGTGTTCATATCACGAACTCTGGTTCTCTCGGCTCTGTAAAGAATATATTCCTTAGCCGTTCTGGCATGGCCGTGCTCTATTAGTACTTTTTCAACCGCGTCCTGAATCTGTTCAACCGTAGGCACCTGATTGTGACACACACCGATTAAATAGTCCTCGACATATCCTGCAATTTCGAGTGATAGCTCTCTATCTTTACCGCCTAAAACTTGTGCCGCCTTAAAAATAGCTTCGGCAATTTTATTAATATCATAATCGACTGTCCTGCCGTCTCGTTTTACGATTTTCTTAATACCTTTCATGTTGCCTCTCCTTTCCCGCAACCACAATATGTTGTGGTGCATTATTTACTATACTACCAAATATACCACATGTCAACTTTTTATTTTTTAATTTTTCGGGCAAAAAACCCGCTTGAAGCATTGATTTTCAAGCGAGTTTACATAAGTTTTTTGACTGTTAATTTGCAAAATGT
>CAYFQR010000032.1:0-14809 GCA_964345365.1 uncultured Oscillospiraceae bacterium | reverse complement strand
ATGTGCGATTTTGCCGAGCCTGCGAAGGCAAAATAGTCGCACGGCGATATAATCCTTATAATATTTACTTTGTAAATATTATATCATAATTAATTATAATATGTTTGAAAAATATCATAAAGTATACATGAGTAAAAATTCAACAATATAGAATGAAAAAGAACTTTAACTAATGTTAAAAAGTGATATAATGAAAAAAGAGAAACGACACGGAAAGGAGTATATGATGTTTTTCAGTACGAATACATCATACATAGGGAAAGGTGACAGACAGAATCAGAACGGATATTGAGATTGCACAGTCGTGCGAAATGAAAACCATAAATGAAGTAGCAAAGAGTGCGGGCCTGGACGAAAAATACATTGAGCAATATGGCAGATATAAGGCAAAGGTGGATTTTAAATTCTTAAAAGATAAGGCGAAAGAACCGGACGGTAAACTCATACTGGTTACAGCGATTACTCCGACTCCTGCAGGAGAAGGTAAAACTACAACTTCCGTCGGGCTTGCAGACGGACTCGGAAAAATCGGCAAAAAAGCCATGGTGGCGCTTCGCGAACCTTCACTCGGCCCCGTGTTCGGAATCAAGGGCGGAGCGGCCGGAGGAGGATATTCACAGGTAGTACCTATGGAAGATATAAACCTTCATTTCACGGGAGATTTTCACGCTATAGGTGCGGCAAACAACCTTTTGGCCGCGCTGATAGACAATCATATCCAACAGGGAAATGAGCTTTGTATAGATAATAAGCAGATTACTTGGAAACGTGCTGTAGATATGAACGACAGACAGCTCAGAAATATCGTGGACGGACTCGGCGGCAAAATGCAGGGAGTACCGCGCGAAGACGGCTTCGATATCACGGTTGCGTCAGAGGTAATGGCGGTGTTATGTTTATCATCTGACCTTATGGACCTAAAAAGAAGGCTTTCGGAGATGATTGTCGCATACTCATTTGACTGCGAGCCGATTACGGCACACGATCTAAAGGCGGAAGGTGCAATGGCGGCATTGCTTAAAGATGCGCTCAAGCCGAATCTGGTGCAGACGCTTGAAGGGACGCCGGCATTCATACACGGCGGGCCTTTCGCAAATATAGCACACGGCTGCAACTCGCTCATGGCGACTAAAATGGCTATGAAACTCGCGGACTATACGGTAACCGAGGCGGGCTTCGCAGCTGATTTGGGGGCTGAGAAGTTCATAGATATTAAATGCAGAATGGCGGGGCTCGAACCGTCCGCAGTTGTTATTGTCGCTACGATAAGGGCATTAAAATATCACGGCGGTGTTCCTAAAGCCGAACTCAACGAAGAGAATCTTCTTGCTCTTGAAATGGGTATACCTAATCTCCTTCAGCATGTTCATAACATAAGAAATGTGTTCGGACTTCCTTGTGTGGTTGCGATAAACGCTTTTCCTACCGATACCGAGGCGGAGCTTGATTTCATCAGAGAAAAATGTAATCAGCTCGGAGTCAATGTCGCGCTCTCGGAGGTATGGTCGAAGGGCGGCGAAGGCGGCAGAGAACTTGCCGAGGAAGTGGTAAAGCTTTGTGAAGAACCGAATAATTTCAGACATGCATATGAGCTTGGCGCTCCTATAGAAGAAAAACTTGAGACAATATGCAGGAAGATATATCATGCGGACGGCGTGGTTCTCGTGGGTGAGGCTATAAAACAGGCAAAACAAATCGAAAAATTGGGTTTCGGCAATCTCCCTATATGCATGGCAAAGACACAGTATTCTTTTTCCGACGATGCTTCACTTTTAGGAGCACCGAAAGGTTTCCTTGTCAAGGTAAGAAACTTGAAGGTATCGGCGGGAGCCGGTTTCATTGTGGCTCTCACCGGAGATATTATGACGATGCCGGGACTCCCTAAAGTTCCTTCCGCGGAAAAAATAGACGTCGACGAGAACGGTATAATAAGCGGACTGTTCTAATTATTTATTGCTTGCTATAGACAGCGGTTCGTTCTAATTAGCGACACGCAAAAAAGGCATATTCAAAGGTGGGTATGCCTTTACATTTACAAGTCGCATAAGGTATAATTAGCGGGTAAGAAAGTCAACTCTGAATCTTATCGGTGTTACCGCATTTACAATGCGAAAAGTCCAATAAAATCATCAATGACTTACATAAAAGATAATTTGAAAGGCTGACATATGTTTGAACATGACAACTTAAACGAATTTACATTAAAGCTTGCGTCGAGCGCTCCCGTTCCGGGAGGGGGAGGAGCAGCTGCACTTGCGGGTGCGATAGCCGCTTCACTTGGGAGCATGGTGTCGGAGGTTACGATAAAAGGCGGAAGAAGCAAGCTGCCGCCTGAAGAGCTTTCGTCGAAGAGCAAAAGAGCGGAAGAGCTCAGAACGGATTTCTTGAAACTCATAGAGAAAGATGCCGAGGTTTTCAAACCTCTCTCGGAGGCATACAGGATTCCTAAAGACAATCCGGATAGAGAAGAGGTACTTGAAGCATGCTTAAGGGATGCCGCTTCGGTGCCTGCGGATATGTTCAACCTTTGCTGTGATACGATAGAGCTTTTAATTGAACTGAAAGAAAAATGTTCGGGTCTCATAGTATCGGACATTGCTACCGCCGCGGCGATATGCGAGGGTGCGATGAAGGCGGCATCATGCAATGTCAGAGTAAATACCAAACTCATGAAAGACAGAGAATATGCCGCAAGCATAGATGAAGATATTGACAGCAGGTTACCCGAATATTCACTAAAAGCGAGCAGGATATTCAACGATATCGTAAACGATTAATTTATTGTATAATAACAACCCTATTTTGCACGAGAATATTATGCTGCATAAGTTTAATAGATGTTTTCTTAATAATTAATATAAATATTAACAATAGGTTATCATATATGTATTTGAGAATTACAAGGAGTAAAAATGGCGGAGATTTTAACGGGAGCTCCGGTAACAGCTTCATTAACGGAGAAACTTAAAGAAGAAATAAATATCCTCAAGAACCATGGCATAGTGCCGACTCTAGCCATACTTAGAGTGGGAGAGCGTCCCGATGATATTGCATATGAAAATTCTGCGATGAAAAAAGCCGAGAAATTAGGAATAAGGGTGTTGAATGCGGTTCTTCCGAACGACGTTTCGCAAGGAGAATTCGACCGCGAACTCATAAGACTTAATGAAGATGATGAAATACACGCAATACTTATGTTCAGACCGCTCCCTTCAAACCTCGACAACGAAAAGGCAAGACGGATGCTCAGTACCGAAAAGGATGTGGACGGTTGTACTGACGGAAGCCTGGCAGGCGTTTTCACGGGAACAGAAACGGGCTTCCCTCCTTGTACCGCACAGGCGGTTATGGAAGTTCTTCACCACTACGGCATAGAGATAAAAGGCAAAAAAGTTTGTGTCATAGGCAGGTCGCTCGTCATAGGAAGACCGGTGGCCATGATGCTCATGCATGAAAATGCCACGGTTGTAAATTGCCATACCAAGACCGTAGAACCCGAAAAAATAGCAAGAGAGGCGGACATACTTATATCTGCAGCAGGAAAGCTCGGATCCGTCGATGATAAATTCACTAATCCCGAGCAGGTTGTGATAGACGTGGGAATCAACCGGGATGAGAAAAGGGGCGGAATTGCCGGTGACTGCGACTTTGACAAGGTAGAGCCGTGCGTTAAAGCGATCACCCCCGTACCGGGCGGCGTCGGCGGCGTGACATCAACGATTCTGATGAGTCATGTGGTCAAAGCGGCAGAAAGGAAACTTAAACAATGAAAAAAATAAATACCTTAATTTCTGCAGCCGTCGGGGGAATATTGATATCTCTCGGCGGAGTGAGTTTTTTGTCATCCGAAAGCAAGATTATCGGTGCGCTGCTTTTCGTTGTAGGACTTTTTACAATTTGCACACAGGGCTTCTCTCTTTTTACAGGCAAAGTATGCTATGTGTGGGGTAATGACGGAAGCTGTTTAATCGATACATTTTTGATTTGGCTCGGAAACTTCGCAGGCTGTTTCATAGTAGCACGGCTCATACTTTTGACACGTATAGGAATGTGCATAAATCAGAGAGCTGCCTCACTTATAGATGTCAAGCTCGCGGACAATCTGTTTTCCGTATTTATTTTAGCCGTTTTTTGCAATATATGCATTTATATTGCGGTAGAGGGATTTAAGACAAATCCGCATGAGCTCGGTAAATACCTCTCGCTGATATTAGGTGTGGTTGTCTTTATAATGTGCGGTTTTGAGCACTGTATAGCAAATATGTTCTATATATCTGCAGCGAAAGCATGGGGAACGGGATCTCTCGTTTTCCTTGCTGTAAATACATTGGGAAATGCGGTGGGCGGCTGGGTGCTTCCGACTGCAAAAAGGTTGATGTCTTAACAGAAATCGTGGAACTGATTTCTCCCGGCCCGAGAAATTGTTCAGGCTTCTGACCTGGACCCGAGAAATTGCCAAAGGAGTAAAAAATATGAAAAACAATAAAAGCATTGAACCGCAAATGCTTGTGACCATAGCTCTGCTCGTTGCAGCACATGTGGTTTTATCCCGATTTTTGTCAATAAATGCGTGGAATATAAAGATAGGGTTCGCATTCGTAGCCGTGTTCGTAGGAGCATATATATACGGACCTGTCGCAGGAGCGCTCGTAGGAGGCCTCGGCGATATCGTAGGAGCTAGTTTGTTCCCTATAGGAGCATATTTCCCGGGATTTACCCTTAACTGCGCGCTGACCGGAGTAATCTTCGGCGTGCTTCTCTATAAGAAACAGTCGAAACCGAAAATCGTAATTGCTGTACTTCTTGACCAGCTTTTGGTCTCGATGTGGCTAACACCGCTATGGATATCATTCCTCTATGGTGCGAAATACATACCGGTCGTTTTTTCCAGATTGCCGCAGATAGCCGTAATGGTCGCGGTTCAGCTTGCAGTTATCTTCGTTCTGATAGGGCTTCTTGAACGGGTGAAGCTGAAAAACATAGTCTCGGTACCTGAAAAGGTCAAGGATGAGAGAAGAGAGATAAGGCGAGAAAAGATTGCAGAAAGAGAAGCGCTGAGCGTCGAAGAGAGACGAGAAAAATCGTGTGCGATAGTTGATAAAATCGTTAAATTGCCCGAATATTTGAGTGCGAAAAACATCCTTATATACAGTGCGATAAGAGGTGAGGTCGACCTCGGAAGCCTTGAGGATAAGGTTAGATACACAGAAAAGAAGCTCTATTATCCTCTCGTAGTCTCGGCAACCGAAATGTATGCGCTTCATCCTGAGTCGGAAGACGCATGGCAGGAAGGCTTCCACAATATAAAAGAGCCTATAAAAGAAAAGTCATCTAAACTGGATGCAGAGGAATTCGACCTTGTAATTTGTCCATGCACCGCATTTGACGAGGACTTAGGCAGAATGGGCATGGGAGCCGGATATTACGACAGATTTTTGGAAAGGTGTACAAGCGCGCGAATCATTGCGGTTGCGTTCGAATGTCAGAAAGTTCCTTCGGTTTTACCGCAGGAATGGGACAGACCTATGGATATGATTATTACAGAGGAACGCGAGTATTGCAAACCATAAAAATATAATATTATATAGAGAGGTGTTTATGAAACCGGAAAGAAAAGAAGAATTATTAAAAATATTAAGGGATGCTGAGGCGAAACACGACGCTTTTTCTCATGCGATGGGCATAATGCAGTACGACCAGGAAACCGTCGCACCGGAGGAATCCGGCGAAGGCAGAGGGCATACGATGGGCATGCTCGGAGGGCTTGACTACGAGCTGATGACCGATGAAAAGCTGAAATCGGCAGTTGAAGAGCTCTTGGCAAACGAGGACAGTCTTGATGACTACGAAAAGAGAGAAGCGAAGCTCATCCATAAAGGAATCAAGGAAATCTCAGCCATACCTCAGGATGAATATGTCGAGTTCATAGTCCTTGTAGATGCTGCGCAGGTAGCATGGAGAAAGGCGAAGCTGAGCAACGATTTTGAATTATTTGCGCCGTATCTTGAGAAGATAGTTGCGACAAATATCAGATTCGCAGGCTACTATAACCTTGATTTAGCGCCTTATGATGCTCTGATAGACCAATATGAAGAGGGCATGAATATGGCTACGCTGGACGAGTTTTTTGCGAAACTCGGCAGCGGAATCAAACCCTTAGTGGAGAAGATTGCAAAGAAAAAACAGGTTGATGACAGCTTTTTCAGGAAGAATTATCCGGCAGAAGTGCAGAGGGCTTTTTCTTATGCCGTAATGGACATTATGGGGCTTGACAGGAATAGGCTCATACTCGGTGAGACGGAGCATCCGTTTACCACCAACTTCAACAATAAAGACGTAAGAATCACGACACATTTTTATGAGAACGCGCTCGAAAGCTCACTTTTTTCCGTGCTTCACGAGGGCGGTCACGCCATGTATGAACTCAACGCAGAGGACAAGTACAACCGGACAATTTTTTCGGGCGGTGTTTCGATGGGAATACACGAGAGCCAGAGCAGATTCTATGAGAATATAATCGGACGCTCATACGAGTTCACCGGCGTGCTGCTCGAATGTGCGAAAAAGTTTTTCCCTGAGCAGCTTAAGGATGTGACACACGAGATGTTCTGGAAAGCCGTGAACAAGGCAGAGCCGTCACTTATAAGGGTAGAGGCTGACGAGCTCACATACGCATTCCATATAATGATAAGATATGAAATCGAAAAGAAGTTGATAGACGGAAGCCTCGCGGTCAAGGATGTACCTAAGGTGTGGGATGACTTGTACGAGGAATATTTAGGGGTTCGTCCGAGAAACTACACCGAGGGCTGTCTTCAGGATACGCATTGGTCAGGCGGTTCATTCGGCTATTTCCCGACTTATGCACTCGGCTCCGCATACGGTGCGCAGATGCTCAGCATCATGGAGAAGGATGTTCCGGGCCTCTGGGAGAGTGTATCGAAAGGCGACCTCGATAAAGTTACCGCATGGCTCAAAGAGCATATCCACCGCCATGCTTCGTACTATAAACCGAAAGAACTGTTCGAAAACGCCTGCGGCAAGTTCGACGCGCAGTATTTCGTCGATTACCTGACAGAGAAGTATACGAAGATTTATGAACTGTAAGATTGTATTATCCACACATAATGCCGGCAAACTCAAGGAGTTCGAGAGCATAGCAAAGCTTCTCGACATGGAGATTGTGACGAGGGACGGGGCGGGAGTGCCTCGAGATTTTGATGTGGTCGAGGACGGAGAAACCTTAGAAGAAAACTCATACAAAAAAGCCTATGAGATAATGAAGCTCACGGGCATGCCTACGATGGCGGACGATTCGGGGCTGATGGTCGACTGCCTGGGCGGAGCTCCCGGAGTGCACAGCTCGAGATTCGCGGGCGAGAATTGCAGCGACCTCGATAACTGCCATAAGCTTCTACGGCTTCTCAGCGGCGTTCCCGGGCCCGAGAGAAAGGCTCACTTCACGACCGTAATCACGCTCATATATCCGGAAGGCAAGACAATCGTCGCGAAAGGCGAGTGCCACGGCCATATCACGGAAGAAATGAAGGGCGATAAGGGATTCGGCTATGACCCTATATTTATAGCTGACGGATTCACAGAAACATTCGGAGAACTCGGACCCGAGATAAAAAACACCGTAAGCCACAGAGCAAGAGCCCTCGAAGAATTGAGAAGGCTGCTCGAAGGGGAGTAATACCGGCTAAGTTGATTAAAAAAAGTAAAATAGACCTAAATTAAGAGGCTGTTGCATTATGCGATGAAAATTGCAGATGCACAGCCTTTGTGGTTTTATGCTAATAGCCTGTGTGCATTTTTGTTCTTATTTTAATATTTTTAATGTTTAGAGAATGTGCAAAAAATACCTTAGTTTAGGTAAAAACAAGCAACTCGTAAAAAGAACCGCAAGAATTTGTCTTGTTCTTGCGATTGTTGCATCGTTAGCCGCATCGCATTCGTTTGCGTTTTCTGATGTTGACGACCGGTCGGGCATTAAACTTATCGAGGTTACGCCTTGTGAACAGGAAATGCTTGAAAAATATTGCGACGAAAACGAAAAATCCACACTCGAAAATGAAGACACTTTTAATAGCATTATAGGGATAGAGGATAACTACTCTGTGAATGTTAAACCTGCGGTAGAGATAACTGAGGAGTCGGTAAAAAATGCATTGAATGACTATTTTAGTATAAGACATAGCAGTCTTACACAGGAGAAAAGCGATAGTCAAAAAATCAAAAAACAATTTTTAAGTTGCATAGAACCCTCAAACAAAGAATTGAGAAGTCTTGAAATAAGAAGAGTAGATATGCGAGGAGCACTTGAAAGATTGTATGATATTGAAGTGACAGATGCAGAGGTTTACACCAATGTTGAAGAATTTAAAGAACTTCCTGATTCTGAAGGAAGAAAACAGTATTCTGCAGATGTATATGAATGGACATGGATATACTATACATCAGAAGGCTCTGATTTGGTGGATAGAATGGGATATGGCATATCACATGAGATGACTTTTGCGAAAGATGATAACAATGTTGTAACAATCACAAGGGACGAGTTTGACGACACATACATATTTGATTATAATGATTGTGGTGAAGCTCTTGAAGATAGATTTTTTGATATATCTACAAAGAATCGCATGGCTTGCCCACCACTTGACGAACCTGCACGATGCAAACGACGAATCAATATTCCATAGCATTATCGTTATCACTGATCGTCGCGTTCTCGACAAACAGCTTCAGCGGGATATTTATAATATGGAACACAAGCCGGGTGTGGTCGTGCGTGTGGACAAGAATGCAAAACAACTAACCACATCACTCGAAAAGGGTGACAGAATCATTGTCTGCACTTTACAGAAGTTTCCGTTTGTCGACGTACAGAGAGTAGCAACAGAAGGTAGACGATTTGCCATCATCGTAGACGAAGCACATTCCTCTCAAACAGGCAAAACAAGTGAACACCTAAAAGAAGTCTTGGCTGATATTTCTGCGCAGGGTGAAGATGCCATCGAAAAGAAATTGCACGAATATGCCGTTGAAGAAGCGAAAGCTGAAGCCGAGGAAAAGGATACTGACGAGGAAATTGCAGCTGAAATGGCTACACACGGACAACAGCAGAACCTATCATTCTTTGCATTTACTGCCACGCCAAAGCAAAAGACGCTTGAAATCTTCGGCACAAAAGCAGATAACGGGAAGCCGGAGCCATTCCATGTTTACAGTATGCGGCAGGCTATCGAGGAAGGTTTTATTTTCAATGTTCTTGAAAATTACACGACATATGATACTTATTTTCAGATTGGTAAGAAAGTTGCTGATGATCCCGTTTATTCGAAAGGTCAGGCAAATAAAGCTCTTGGCAAATATATGGGGCTTCATCCACACAACCTTGCTCAAAAGACTGAGGTCATTATTGAACATTTTCGTAGTCAGGTTCAGCATCGCATTGGTGGCAAGGCAAAAGCGATGCTTGTGACAGGCTCACGGTTACATGCAGTGCGTTATTATTTTGAGTTTCAGAAATACATCAAAAAGATGGGTTACACGGATCTTGGTGTATTGGTCGCATTTTCCGGCATGGTTAAAGACAACGTAACCGGAGAGATGAAGGAATATACAGAATCCAATCTGAATAATTTTCCCGATTCTGAAATGGTGGAGAAGTTCGATTCGGTTGAATATCAACTTTTGCTTGTAGCTGAAAAATACCAAACTGGCTTTGACCAACCACTCCTACAGACGATGTATGTAGACAAGAAACTGTCCGGCGTAAAGGCTGTGCAGACACTCTCCCGCGTTAATCGCACTTATCCAGGCAAGACGGAAACCTTTATTCTGGATTTCGTAAATTCCCGTGAGGACATTGAAAAGGCGTTTCAAGACTATTATCAGGAGACCGGCGTTTCTGAAACGACCGATCCGAATACCATTTACGATATCAAGAATGTCCTTGACAGCTTTATGCTCTATCTGGATAGCGAAATTGAGGCTTTTGCAAAGGTGTTCTTTAAGGAAACGAAAAATCAGGGAAATATCGACTTAGCGAAGCTAAATTCTTTCATAGATCCAGCCGTTGACCGCTACAATGCTCTTACAGAGGAACAGGACAAGATGGATTTCAAGTGTGCACTTGCAAAGTTTATCCGCCTGTATTCATTTCTTACACATATTATCAAGCTTGGGGACGAGAAACTTCATAAGTTCTATGCCTACGCTAAGGCATTGATTCGTAAGCTACCGAGGGATGCTGGTGAGCGAACACCGAACCTCGATAACGAAGTATTATTGCAATACTATCGCCTCCAAAAGTCATATGAAGGTACTATTGAGCTTGTAAAAGAGGACGGAGTATTATACGGTAAGACCTCCGGCACAGGGCTACCTCTTGAGGACGAGAAAGAAAAGCTATCAGAGATTATCCAGAAACTAAATGAGAGGCTTGGCACCAACTTTACCGAGATGGATAAGGTGCTAGAGCAGTTTGTGCAGGACATGGCAAGCAACGAGGAAATGGTTCTTCGAGCCAAAAATCCGCTCGATCTCTTTAAAATAATCTATGACAACAATATTATGGATGTTGTACTTTCCCGTATGGCAGAGAACACTAAATTCTGCGAACGGTATCTAGAAGACGAAGAATTCAGAACAGAAATAGATAAAATATTGCTGCCGCTTGTTCATGCGCGGCTCTCAAAAATATAGGTCGAAGTTTGATAACTAAGGAGGGTGACAATCATGGATAATGCATATCAATGGGTGCCGTTTTATGAGGCATTCGCCGATAAATTGCTTGTATACAGTGATAAGCGGGATCAACTCTTTGCCCTGATGAAGAATCTCTCGTCGGAACAGCCATTAATGAAATATCTACATTTCGAGCGTGAGGACTGGTGGGGCCCCCGGCATTACCAGATTGACCCATTCTCAGTGGTTGGCGTTATGAATCGTGGCACAACAGATGCGAATCGCACTGTACTAGCAAAAGTTCTCGCCAAAACGTTTGATATTAAACTTTCTGCTCCGACGCAGTTTGCTGGTATACCCACTCTCGATAACAGGAAGTCATTCTTTGCAGGCGTTGATGAGATATGGGAGTTATTTATTCTTGCATTAAAGGTTGCTGAGACAAATAGCTTTACTGACGAGTTTAAAAATGCCTTCGAAAAGGCTATTGCCGTTAGTGGCAATGGTCTAGCTTATATCACTATGGGTCTATACTGGATTAGACCTAATATCTTTATGCCGCTTGATGGTAATTCTCGAGCGTACGTTTCTGCAAAATATGGGGTAATCGCCCCGAGCAGCAACTGCACTGGAGATGAGTATGTGGCTTTTCTTGATACGCTCAAGGCGAAAATTGGTGAACAGTCTCCCAACCTTACATTTCCCGAGTTATCTTATACTGCGTGGACACAGAAAGATGATAAAACGTCGGCTGGTTCAAGCGGAACTTCAGATGCTGATGAGCAAAAGCAGCGAGCAGCCTTTAGACAATGGTATATAAACAATGGTGGCTCACCTAATTCTGCAAACTCCTATGCATCCGCTATTGGTAAAACCAAGCTAAAGAACGGACGAGCAGTATTTGCTGTTGCCGTTTACGACGAACTTAATGCCGCAATTGAGAACGGAGGCCTCGATGGGTATTTCCAAACCAGTGGCGGCGATTACACAAAGATGGAAGCTGTTTTTGATATTGAATCGTCTGTCCAAAGAGATGATTTAAAAAGTGGCATAAAACACTACCTCGGTTTCCTCCAAAGCAAGGGTGCACCAGTCGTGTCAGTTGGAGCCATTACTACGGATAATACGCCTGTTGGTCAATCCGGCATCTATAGAACGCCTAAAAACCTTATTCTTTATGGAACACCAGGCACCGGCAAGACATATAGTTCCATACTGTATGCTGTTGCGATCATTGAGGAAAAACCCTTCGTTGACGTGAAAGCAGAGAATTATGATGCAGTGTTTGCCCGCTATCTAAAGTACAAAGAAGATGGGCTCATTGCATTTACGACATTTCATCAATCGTTCGGATATGAGGAGTTCATTGAGGGCATTCGCCCTGTTGTTTCGTCGGAAGATAAAGCCGAATCTGGTCGTGAAATCGAATATGAGGTTCATGACGGGATCTTTAAGGCGTTCTGTGACAAAGCAGGAGCGCCTGTTGGGAGCGGTGCAGATGTCGACTTGGGAATTGGTAAGAATCCAACCGTGTGGAAGGTCTCTCTTGAAGGAACGGGAGATAACCCAACCCGTACCGAGTGTTTCGCAAATAACCATATTCGCATCGGATATGATAGCTACGGTGAAACGCCGCCAGACTCCTATGAAAAGGGTGATAACGGGAGAAATATATTAAATGCCTTTTATTATAAAATGCAAATCGGTGACATCGTTCTTTCGTGTTACTCGAACAAAACGATAGATGCTATTGGCGTTATCACAGGTGAACCCGAATGGCACGATGAATATGCCCATTATAAAAGGCTGCGCAAGGTAAAATGGCTTGTTACTGGCATCAACGAAGATATCTACGAACTGAACTCTGAAAAGCTAATGATGCAACCGTCAGTGTATAAGTTGTCAATATCCGTTTCTGATACGCTTCAGTTATTGAAAAAAATAAAACCTAGCCTGTTCACTCAAACAATGAAAGTTCCCAATCGTGTCTTTATTATTGACGAGATTAACCGAGGAAATATATCAAAAATATTCGGTGAACTAATAACTCTCATCGAGCCGACGAAACGCATTGGGGCAAGCGAGCAACTGAGAGCTTCTTTGCCTTACTCAGGTCAGAAGTTCGGTGTACCTGATAATGTATATATTATAGGTACGATGAATACCGCTGATCGTTCCATTGCCCGAATTGATGCAGCACTACGCCGCCGATTCAGCTTTGTTGAGATGCTTCCAGAATCGGCTATACTCAAGGATATTCTTGTCGATGGGATCGATATTGCTGAAATGCTTGATACGCTTAACAAGCGGATCACCGTTTTGCTCGATCGCGAACATACCATTGGTCACTCATATTTCCTATCACTAAAAACTGACCCGAGCATCGAACGCCTTGCAGCGATCTTTGAGAATGAGATAATTCCGCTCTTACAGGAATACTTCTATGATGATTATGAGAAGATCCAACTTGTGTTGGGTGATAACCAGAAGCCGGATGATAGTACGCGATTCATTGTAAAAAAAGCAGATGCCATAAAGCTTTTCGGGAATGCCGACATTGACTTTCCAGAATACTACGAGATAAACAGTGCGGCGTTAAGGGAGGTCGACGCCTATGCGTTTCTCTAATAAGTCCTACACTATAACTGAATACGGAGGTTTTACACGAGGCGTATCACTTAGTGGTTATCAGAGTTTACCGGAAAAAACCTTTGATGCCCTTGAATCTTTTATTCTCGCTAATACCTCTAACGCAGAAACAGAGGCGGTCGAACTGCTCTCCTTGTCTGCTCGCCGTGGTATAGGTAAAATTATCACCGCTCGTAACTATGTAGGATTAATAACAATGACAGATGGGACGGTCATAGAAATTTTACCAAAGATAGCAAGCGGTGATATTTCTGATGGTGATACAAAACGGATTTTTCTTGAGATGTTAAAAACACTCAAAGATGTGACATTTAAGGATTTTAACATCTCGAACCTGCACACAGATCGGATGAGTCTTCTCGAAATATTTATCAAGATGTTTCTTGACGAGGTTTCCATACTGACTAAACAAGGATTAAAAGCAGCATATACGTCTGTCGAGGCTAATGAGCGGTTCTATAAAGGCAAACTACTGGCTTCCCAGAACATCAAGTACAACCTGATTAATCAAGACCGATTCTTTGTTTGCTTTGACGACTTTAGTATCAATCGGCCTGAGAATCGGTTAATTAAATCTACACTGCGTTTTCTTTTGAAACAGACAACTGATAGCCGCAATCGTCGTGATGCCATCCGTTTGCTTATGTTTTTTGAAGGTGTTGATTATTCCGCAAGCTACGAATCAGATTTTTCAAAATGCATAAACGACCGCAGCATGAGCCACTATGTCAAGGCACTTTCCTGGTGCCGCGTTTTCCTACGTGGCAACAGCTTCACCGCTTTTGCCGGAAGCGAGGTCGCATTAGCGCTCTTGTTTCCAATGGAGAAAGTTTTTGAGAGTTTTGTAGCATCAAAGTTTCGTCGGCACATCGGTGACCGTGCTAACCTTCGGACACAAGATACCAGATACAGCCTGTTTGATAGCCCTACCCGTGCTTTTGCTCTCCGGCCTGACATCGTTACAGAGTTTAGCGATCGTACAATCGTTATGGATACAAAGTGGAAACTTCTCTCTGATAATTCCCGCAACTTTGGTATCTCTCAATCTGATATGTACCAAATGTATGCTTACAGTAAAAAATATGATGCGGACAAAATTCTATTACTTTATCCACATTCCGATAGAATAAGCAGAAGTGAATTTAAGTATTCGTCAGAAGATAAGGTTAACGTTGAGGTTGTTTTTATAGATCTAAGAGATGCAGATAAATCTATCACCAATTTGATAGCGAAGGTGTGCTGAAATGTAATAAAGCAATTGAATTGGAGGATTAACGATGCCATTTACCATAGTCCGTCAGGACATAACAAAAATGAAAGTTGACGCTATAGTCAACGCTGCCAACACCGACCTGCAAATGGGCGGTGGGGTTTGTGGAGCTATCTTCAAAGCGGCGGGAGCGGCACAGCTTCAAGCTGCCTGTGATAAACTCGCCCCGATTAAAACGGGTGAGGCGGTTATTAC
>CAYFQR010000031.1:0-17312 GCA_964345365.1 uncultured Oscillospiraceae bacterium | reverse complement strand
GTTTTATTTCGGGATTTTTTGTCCCGTTCTTTTTATAATTGAACGTAACTTATTCCTTAGACCTCGCTATAATCAAGGTTGAAATTATTATCGCCGCACATCCGACGGCTGTTTTCAAGGTGAACGGTTCGCTGTATACGAGCACGCCGACAACTATGCTCGTTATGGGCTCAAATGTACTCAGCATAGCTGCATTTTCCGAGCCTACATACTTGACTCCTATTTGATAACCGAATGCCCCTATAAAAGTCGCAAAAACGGATGCGAATATCATCACACCCCATGAAACAGGGTTGAAACTTAAATTTATACCATCGGTCACGAGACCTAAAAGCAGCATCATCGTCGCCCCTATCCATGACATGTGAAAAAGCATCTTAAGGGAATTCATCTTTCCGATATCATTGTTCCCCAGATAAACGGTATAGAAACCGTATGTCACTGACGATGCCGCCGCAAAAATTATCCCCAGGAACGATTCCCCGAATCTGCCCTCATGAAACATAATCACGCCTACAATGCAAAGAGACATGCAGAGCAATTTAACGGGCGACATTTTCTTTTTATAAAATATAACCGCCGCGAAAACGGTGACGGCAGGATAGAGAAAATGTACTGTAGTAGCTACCCCCGAGGAAATATAATTGTATGATAAAAAAAGCAGTACCGCAGTGCCGCAATATCCGAATACCGAAATTAAGGCAATCCTTTTCAGCTCTGAAAAAGTTACCCTTATGCCAATGCCTTTGACTTTAAGGTAAAGCCACAAAAAAGGCACTACTCCGGCGAAGCGAAAGAAAGCTGCCGTCAAGGTTGTTGCTCCGTTGGCATATGCAATTTTTACAAATAACGGGATAAATCCGAAAAACACCGCCGAGACGAGTATCGACAATATCCCTATAGTTCTCTTACTCACCGATTATTTCCCTGTAGTTTTCTTTTTCACTGTCTATTCCCTCGCAGTCTTCTTGTCTAATGCTGATTTTTTGCAGTTCAACAACTATATTCCGAAATATCCGAGCTGACGTGCCGCTATCAGTGTTGCAACAAGCATTACAATGCCGAGAACAAAACAGAGTTTGCCGGCTGACTTTTTAATCGGCATGTAATAGAAAGACAATGTCGTCATTCCAAGCCCCGTGAGCAACCCGCATATTACGGCAAAATATGTTTTTTCCTTATTTAATGTTCCCGCAATCGCAAGTCCGAATGCGACGAGCAGCATGAAAATAGCAGCAGTATGAATAAGGCTCGCTTTTCTTTTTTTCTCTTTGGCGGCCTGCTTTTTTTCTCTTATTTCTTTTTCGATTTCTTTGCGTTTACTGTAATTATAGTCACTGTTCTTCGGTTTTTTCTTAGCCATAAAGCCTCCGTAAATTGTAATTTTGTCATATGCAAGTTGCTGTACCATGCTTATGCTGACCTTGTGTGAACAGCATAGTTATGTATGCAGCTATTCTACCACAACTCTCTCGTTTTCTTCAATGTTTTTTAGCTTATATTGCTTCATGATTGGAGTTATGAGTGCCGTTATCTTTGTTGTCTTTAATATTAACACATAAGCGGTTTTTTTTTTTTTTTTTACGATTTTTTATGGAATTCAGCATTCTGGAATATTTTTGTATCTTCATTCATTGAAACCCTCTCTCCCTTGTGTTAAACTCTAATAAGTTTTAGGAGGTATTGATATGAAAAAAATCAATATGAAGCTTGACCTTTTAAGAGGTGAGATGTTAAAAGAAAACATCGATTACTATATTATCCTTACGGATGACTTCCATGCTTCCGAATATGTGGGCAGTTATTTCAAGGCAAGAGAATATTTCTCCGGTTTCGACGGTTCGGCAGGTAAACTCCTTGTTTCACTAAAAGACGCAAGACTCTGGACGGACGGCAGATATTTCCTACAAGCCGAAGAACAACTTCAAGGCAGCGAAATTATATTGATGAAGCAAGGTGAGCCGGGAGTCCCCGATTTAGATGAATATCTCAAATCAAACGTGCTTTTCGGTCAGTCCGTCGGCTATGACGGCAGAACCGTAAACAGTACTTTATCTAAAGAATTGAAATCCGCTTTATCCGGCAAGGATGTTATATTCAAGACAAATATCGATTTAGCGGACAGGATATGGGATGACCGTCCTCCTTTCCCTAACGGCATAATAAATCTTCTCAGTGAAAAATATTCAGGCAAAGCGGTGTCCGAAAAACTTTCAGATTTGAGAAAAGCATATAAAGAAAAGGATTGCAAAGGCATACTCATAGCTTCACTTGACGACATAGCATGGCTATATAACTATCGCGGCTGCGATGTCATGTACACGCCTGTAGCAATGGCTTACACCGTGGTTACGGATGAAGCGGCCGTACTATATATCGCAGATGAAGCTCTCACCCCGGAAATCAAGGAAGAGCTGTCCGCATTCGGCATATCGTTTAAGCCGTATTTTGACATTTATGATGATGTCAAATCTTTGGACGACCCTATCATGGTAGATGGTAATACGGTGAACGAAACCCTTGTTTCGTCTCTCAGCAACCCTACCTTTAATGATAACCCGACATCGCTTGCAAAGGCGATAAAAAACCCCGCCGAAATTGACAATTTCCGAAAAACTCATGTTATCGACGGCATCGCACTCACCAAAACAATCTTTTGGCTCAAAAAACTCTCTGCAAGCGGTTTGATTCACGAAGAAACCGAAAGGAGTGTCGAGTCATATCTTACGGAGCTGAGAAAAATACAGGACGGGTTCATCTCACTCAGCTTTGACTCCATAGTTGCTACGGGTGACCATGCTGCGATAGTCCACTACGAGCCAACCGAGGAATCAAACAAACGTATCGAAAACGGCTTCCTGCTGATAGACACTGGCGGCCACTATCTCACAGGCTCTACGGATGTTACGAGAACGGTGTCTATAGGTGAAATAAGTGATGAAATGAAAGTTTCTTATACGGCTGTCCTTCGAGGCAACCTCTCGCTCGGTGCAGCACGTTTCCCTAAGGACACTCTCGGTTCTTCACTGGACGTCCTCGCGAGAAAGCCTCTTTGGGATATGGGTCTTGACTATAATCACGGTACCGGCCACGGTGTGGGTTATCTCTTGAGCGTGCATGAAGGCCCTAACTCCATAAGAAAACTTACTTCTAAGGGTAAGGTCGGCGTGCCTCTCATGCCGGGCATGATAACTTCCAATGAGCCGGGATATTATGTAACGGGTGAATACGGCATAAGGATTGAAAATCTGATTCTCACACTCGAGGACAACTCCGGTTTCAACTACTTTGAAACATTGACGCTTGCCCCTTATGACAGAGCATCCATACTGCCCGAGATGCTCACGCGAGATGAATTGAACAGCCTTAATTCCTATAATAAAAGGATATTCGACATTCTTTCTCCGCATCTCACCGATGAGGAAAGGGCTTGGCTTTCAGAGGAAACTGCAGCGTTTTAATCGTTTGCGAGCTTTAATACGGGCGGTGCCGCTTACTCCCTATGCAAAAAATATTTAACCGAATAATAAAAAGACCGATACCGAACATTTTTATAAAATATTTCGATATACGGTCTTATTTTTTGCAAGTCGGTTTTTATTTGCTTATCCAGCGAGGATTCTTTTTTTTGATTTCAGGGTCGTGTACAACGGTCTTAGGTTTTTCTTCAAGCACCTCGGGGTTTTCGAGGTACTTTCTCAATTCCCTAAAACACCTGCCGAAATAATGACCGCTTGCGATTCTTTCGTCAGTGACAATTCCTATCCTCATAACTTTTTTCTGATATGGTTTGCCCTCAGAATCAAGCATGACTTTCATTATAGGTTGTCCCATAGACGCAAATATTCCCGTCGTGCCGAACTCATAGAGGTGGTGATACACAGTATCTGTTCTTATTGATGCCAAATTGGTAACGAAAAGCGATGTGTGGAACGGACTGGCGTGTATAAGTGTGAACGGGAGACCGACATATATGTCCCATACCTTGAATACACCGATAGCAGTCCTGAGCAAAAACGGTATTGAAATCAACCTGCTCATTATCCGGTCAAGTGAATTATCGGAATCAGACTTCTGGTTCTGCTCAATTGTCGCATTTAATTTATCGCTGACGGTGAATATGTCATCGTCAAGGTCAAAGTAAAGCTTGCTTACGGTATCTCTAAGTCCGCCCTTTTTCAATGTGACGAATGAAACGCAAAAATGATTTCTCGTGTAGATTTTTTTGTTCATCACAAAGCGGTTCAAAAGCGGGTTCTGCGACACCAATCTCAAGTAGGCGCATATAATTATAGCCATGTGGCTGACATTCTTGCCCTCCTTGCGACATTTTCTTGTATAATCCTGAATTATTTCCAAATCTATATCAACCTTGATGCTATTAGATGCATCATATCGTTTAGGCATGATGTGCGGAATTATTTCAGACATCGGATCTTTTGAATAAATTCTATATCCGTCACGTCTCATAATCAATATCTCTCTTTCATTTTTCAATGCATCTTTTCAATGGCTACATGAATAATATCATAAAAAAACACGCCTTGCAAATATTTTGCTAATTTTTACTTCCTTATTTTCCAAATATTTTCCTCTTAATTTTTGATACGAAAATTCAAAATATCCGTGTAATTTTTATCGCTGTTAAAAAGTTCATATACATGATATAATATTTGCACAGCCTTGCTGTGCAAATATTATAAAGATTATGTCGCCGTGCGATACATTATTGCCGCGCTTTGCTCTCACAACAAGGCGGCAGCTGTCGCTCGGCGATTGAGTTAAATTTATTTCGGCTGAAGGGAAGGCATATTTTGAACAGTTTCAAAAGATACAAAAAAATATTCTTTGATACCTTAAGCATCTATGCAAAATATGATATGTCGGCTTATGCCGGCTATGCGACGCTCTACATATTGACAGCTCTCTTTCCTATGATAATGCTGATTATTTCGGTTGTTAATATGTTGCCGGGATATTCTGCGGAGTCGGTGAGCAATTACATACTTTCCTTCCTGCCGAACATCCCGTCCGTCAGAAATTTAATATCGGGTATGTTCATCAATATTCAGTCACAGTCTACAGGACTTCTCGCTTCCGTTGCGGGTCTTACGGCACTTTGGTCTGCGAGCGGCGGTATTACCGCAATACAAAAAGGCCTAAAAAAACTCGCCGGCACTTCGGCCTATGACATAAGAAAAGACAAATTGCTTGCCCTGATTTATACTTTTTTCTTCGTAATACTTGTCCCGACCACACTGCTCTTTCAGGTTCTCGGTTCAACCATCGTTGACTTCACACGTCGTTTCGCTTCATATATCGGTGCGGAAAACATAATAAGCACCATATCTTCAATCGTCCATTTCGGTGCTATAATTTCGGTCATCATCGGTCTTTTGGTAGTGCTTCTTACCTATACTTTCCTGCCGAAAGCAAAGATGAAAATGAGAGACCAGCTTCCCGGGACGGTATTTACCGGATATATGTGGTTTATTTTCACGAAACTTTTCGGTTATTTTATACCGAAGTTCTATAAATCATCTGGCCTTTACGGTTCACTTGCATCGCTGTTCATCACGCTTTTATGGCTTAGATTCATCATAATGATACTGTTCTACGGCGGTGCATTGAACAGAGCTCTTATGGATGAAAAAAACGAGGCAAAAAGAGCCGCTGCAGAACCGGAAATACCGGAATAGTCTGCAAAGGCTCTTAAATTTCATCTTTGTATTTTTTAACGGTCTCGGGCCGTTTTTTTATGCTTTTACAAGCTCCACAATAACCTCTACGGCTTTTTTCATCTGGTCGATTGACACATATTCCAAGTAACCGTGATAGTTGCCGCCACCCGTTCCGATGTTCGGGCAAGGAATACCCATAAAGGTCAGTGCCGAGCCGTCGGTGCCGCCTCTTATCGGCTTGATATTGACTTCTATACCGAGTTTTTCCATCGCGTTAACGGCTCTTTCGACGATTTCCATTCTATCCTTGATGTGTTCTTTCATATTTAGGTAAGAATCGTGCATCTCCGTAACCACCGTACCCTCTCCGTACTTTGCATTGAGAAAATCGGTTACTCTCAAAACATATGCCTTTTTCTCTTCGAATTTTTGCTTATCATGGTCTCTTACTATGATTGACATCTTCGTTTCAAGTTCGATGCCTTCAATACCGTTCACATGGTAGAATCCTTCATAATTCTCGGTATGTGAAGGTGTTTCAAAAGGCGGTAACATATTTATAAACTCATTGGCAATAAGAATCGAATTTTTCATCTTGTTTTTTGCGGTTCCCGGATGCACGGAAACACCGGTAAACCTTACCTTTACGTCCGCAGCGTTAAAGCACTCGTATTCAAGACCGCCTACCATATCGCCGTCAAGTGTATATGCATATGAAGGTGCGAATCTTTCAAGGTCAATCTTTTCAGTTCCCCTGCCGGTTTCTTCCTCAGGGTTGAAGCATATATATATCTTACCGTGTTTTATTTCGGGATGAGCTATAAGATATTCCATCGCAGTAACTATCTCCGCAATCCCCGCCTTATCATCGGCTCCGAGCAGAGTGGTTCCGTCGGTGACAATAAGCTCCTGCCCTATAAGCTTTTCCATCTCAGGAAAGTCCTTAAGCAAAATCGATACTTCATCACTGAGTTTGATGTCCCCGCCCTCGTATTTTATTATACGAGGTTTGATATCTTTACCGGATGCAGCCGATGAAACGTCCATATGCGCCATAAGGCCTATCGGCTCTGTATCCACCCCCTCTGATGCCGGAAGCTCGGCATATACATATGCATTTTCATCGAGATATACATTATGTAGTCCGATTTCCCTGAGCTCTTTTTCAAGATGCTCGGCGAGCGCGAATACCTTATCTGATGAAGGGAATGTTTCAGCATCCTCGTATGATGTGGTTTCAAATGAAACGTATTTCAAAAATCTTTCAACTAACTTCACTGATTATTCCTCCTATTTTTCTATTATTAATCCCACTGAAGAATTTCAGCGGGATCATTAACTTTTTTTTCATCCTCTCGAAATCAGATGCAGGTGCACGTAAATCAGTTTCAGCCTACCCTTTCGAAATCCGATGCGGGATGCTTGCAAATAGGGCAGATGAAATCCTCAGGTATCGGGTCTCCGTCATAGAAATATCCGCAGATTTTGCATACCCATCCCACTTTCTTTTCTTCGAGTTTTTCCTGTGGCTTAGGTTTGATATGCTCGAAGTAATATGCATAGGTTACCGACGGCTCCTTGCTAAGAACCTCAGCCTCCGTAACCTCCGCCACGAATACGGTATGAGTGCCGTATTCATGCATGTCAACAACCTTGCATGATATAAAGGCATTTACTCCCGTTACAATATAGGCAAGTCCGTTTGTGCTGTGTTTATACTCTACCGGAATATGTTCATCGAATTTATTCACTTCTCTACCGGTTTGGAAACCGAAATGTTTGTATGTATCGAATACCGATGTCTGCGAAAGGAAGGAAAGATTGAAAAGCCCCGTAGCCTTAATCATATCATGAGTATGGTTTTCTCTGTTAACAGCTATCGTTACACGGTTAGGCGTAGTGGTAATCTGCATACCTGTATTGATTATGCAGCCGTTATCCTTCCCATCCGCCTTTGCCGTAAGAACAAAGAGACCGTAGCTGAAATTGCGAAACGCCTTCGTATCAATCTCTGCTTTGGCCATTTTTTCCTCATCCAAAATCGGAGCTTGGAATTTAGGAATCGTGGCATCTATCGCATCAACAAGAGCATTTATCTCTTCCTCCTGACCGGGTTTCAGGCTGGAAAGAAGCGAAACTGTTTTATCTATTATTCTCATATCCTTGAGACCTGAAACAATCTCTTTCATGAGCCTTCCGGAAGTCGGCGCCCACGAGCCGTTTTCTACGAACGCTACCGTACGGTTTTGAAGATTATGAGAAGCCAAATCCCTCAGTAATTCTTCCATCGAAATGAAAATTCCCGCATTATATGTAGTCGAGCAGAATACAAGGTGGCTGTATTTGAAGCAAGCCGCAACTATCTCCGAAGCGGGAGTGACGGACACGTCAAACATCACAGTCTTAATACCCCTGTTTCTGAGTTCGGACGAAATGATTTCAGCGACATTTTCGGTATTGCCGTAAACCGAAGCATAGGCTATGCATACCCCCGTTTCTTCAGGTGTATATGTCGACCATTTTACGTATTTGTCAAAATATGATTCTATCTTTCTTCTCCAAACAAAGCCGTGAAGCGGGCATATCATCTTGACCTCTACCGCATGCATCTTCTTTAGTAGGTTCTGGACTTGGTCGCCGTACTTTCCGACAATATTGCTGTAGTAGCGCCTCGCCTCATCCATATATTCATTATCAAAATCGACCTCATCGGCGAATATAGCTCCGTTTAATGCACCGAAAGTCCCGAAGGCATCCGCCGAAAACAGTATGCCGTTTTCAATTTCATACGTCATCATTACCTCCGGCCAATGAATCATAGGCGCAGAGAAGAACCTGAAATTGTGTTTCCCGGACGAAAACTCATCCATATCTTTTATGATGTCCACACGCCCTTCTATATCTAAATTAAAGAACTGTTCGATCATATTTTTTGTCATCTGATTACAGATAATTCTGACATCGGGATATCTCAAAATAAGTTCCGCAAGAGTTGCGCTGTGGTCAGGCTCCATGTGCTGTATTATGAGATAGTCGAGTTTTCTGCCGTCAAGAGTCTTTTCGAGATTTTCGAAAAAAAGCTGGCCGACGGCCTTGTCTACCGTATCAAATAAAACGGTCTTTTCATCAAGGAGCAGATATGAGTTATAGGAAACTCCGCGCGGAACGGAGTATACGCCCTCAAACATCGCAAGCCTTCTGTCGTTCGCTCCTACCCAATATAAATCATCCAATATTTTTTTCGTGCAATACATTTCAACCTCCTACATTTACCATATCAATAAGCTGCTCCAAATCCTCCCCGCAAGCGCCGCATTTATTTGCAACGTCAGCCTTTTCCCTAAGCGTCTCAAGGTCTTTTATACCCTCTTCTCTTATTATGTCCATCATCTCTTTTTTTGTTTTATTTTTGCAGAGACATACTTTGAAGTCATCTCCAACGGTGAGCATATCCATATTTTCTCCCTTTCATAAGCTGTTTAACTCTTTTGCAATATGTCCACATGCTTGCAATTATTTCCTTGTTGTGAAAAAAGACTGTGGACAGTTCGGATTATACTTTAATTATACCCATATCGTTTAATAATTAAATATACCTCCTATCATAATAACAAAAAATGCATAATAAAGCACTTGTTTTTTGAAATATTACAAAGATTTTTCATAAAAAAAGCGGGTTTTAGGTCCGCATTTTTTGTAATTTTTATAATATTGTTTTCGTGGCATCATTTATGTGAAGTTTCGGCAAATCTACTCTATAGATTTCAGCGATTCCGCCATGTTTATACTGTTCAGTCTGAACAGCATAAAGAAATTAACTATGATTGCGAACACGAAGGTAAGCGCCACCGCAAGAATATAGCTCACAATTTCGATGCGTATATCGAAGCTTATCATGTCCACGGTAATCTGATTCATGACAAAGTTATGCAAAGCATAGCCGAGCGGCAAACCTACCGCAGCCGAAATCGAGGTGAGTGCAATATTTTCTCTGAAAACATATTGCGCCGTTTCGTTCGGATAAAATCCGAGAACCTTGATAGTTGCAATTTCTCTGATTCTTTCGGTGATATTAATATTTGTCAGATTATACAGGACGATAAACGCAAGCGCACCTGCACAGATAATAATGAGTGCGATGACATAGTCGAGCGATTTCATCATATTCCCTATTCTGTCTTTGAAGTCCTCTGTTATTGATACGCTTGAGACATTATCCGCATTCATCAGATATGCTCCACCTTCGCTATAACTGAGAATAGGGTCGGACTCGTATGTATACTCTACTTCTCCGTTTTCAATCTCATCAGCTGTTTCGTTTCCGTCTTTATCCGAGTAGCAAAGCACATAGGCTGTATTTTCCTCGAATTTTTTGCCGGTCTGTTCTTCGTATGTCGCAGAGTTGATATACATGTAATTATAGACGTAATTTTCGCTCAGCCCTACAATCTTTGCGGATATTTCATTCATATCGCTGTCTTTAAGGTTGATTATATCTCCTGTTTTGAAATTAAGGCGCTTCGCGAGGTTTGTATTTATCACACACTCGCCTTTGCCCGGATAATCTATCGGTTCCCCGTCTTCCGTATGGAGATCGATAAAGCTGTTGAGACCTCCGTCGCCATTTCTATCTTCTAACTGCTCCAATGTATCATCACCGATAGCTACGAGGTTTACAGATCTTGTCTGTCCGTCGTTAGTCGCATCCATTGATACCGTGTATACGAACAGGGAATCCCTAACGACTCTAAAGTTATCTGTTTCAAAATCAGCTTTCTCTTCCTGATCCGGATTGTCTTCAAAGCTGACTATGTAATTTGCCTTAAATACATTTTCGTATTGCATATCAACGACATTTTTTATCGAGTCGGATATTCCGAAGCCCGTAACAAGAAGTGCAGTACAACCGGAAATGCCCATTACCATCATAAAAAATCGTTTTTTATACCTGAAGATATTCCTTGCGGAAACTTTATGTAAGAAACTCATCCTGTTCCAAATGAATTTAATGCGTTCCAAGAAGATTCGTTTACCGTGGGCAGGTGCCTTAGGTCTGATAAGCTCCGCCGGAACTTCTCCAAACTCCTTATAGAAGCTGAAGAAGCTCGCCCAGATTACGCATATAAGCGAAGCTGCTATAGAAATAACACCTAATCTGATATTTAATACATATAAGAGGTCAGTGAATCCGTACATTATCCCGTACGCTTTCCAAATTACATAAGGGAAAACATGCATCCCCGCCGCGAAGCCTCCTAAACCTCCGATTAGGGCGGCACTGACGGCGTAGAAAAGATATTTATTCATTATCTTTGTCTTTGAAAAACCGAGAGCCTTCATGACACCTATCTGAGTCCTGTGTTCATCGACCATTCTCGTCATGGTTGTCATAACAACGAGAGCGGCAACGAGGAAAAAGAATAACGGGAATATCTTTGCGATTCCTTCAACGATGTTTATGTCGTTATCAAAGCAAACATAACCTATATTCTTTTCACGCGTAAGAATATAGGTGTCGGGTTCTTCTATGTCCTTGACATCTCTCTTGGCTTTTTTCAGTTTTTTCGTATTTTTCTTAATCTTTTCTTTGCCTTCGTTTACCTCCTTCTTGGCGTCCTCTATCTTCTTCCTGCCCTTAAGGATTTCTTCTTCGCCTTTCGCTATATCGCGTTTTGCTTTTTTTATCTTATCGATGCCTTTTTCATATTCCTTCTTTTGTTTCGCAATCTCTTTGTAGCCCGCTTCTATTTCAGCCTTTGCGTATTCATACTGCTCGGGCGGCATGAAGTCCTTGCCCTTCTCGAGCTCCTCGGCCTTTGAGTCAAGCTCGGCTTCCGCATCCTCTATTTTTTCTTTTGCTTCGTTTAATTTCTGTTCATTATCTTCAATTTCTTTTTTTGCGTCTCTTATCTTTTTAATATTCGAATTGATTTCTGCTTCTCCGTCGGCAAGCTTTCGCTCCGCATCGGCAATCTCTTTTCTGCCTTTTGCAAGCTTCTTTTCGGCATCATCCAATTTATCGTTCGCTTCTTTGAGTATATCGTTATATCTGGTTATCGCGGCGCTCTCGAAAGCCTCTTCAATGCTGTCTTCTTTTGCCGATATGAGCTCATCGTATTCGTCAGAATACAGTTCCGCTTTTTCGCTTAATGTAACGTACATCTCCGTGTAATAGTCCAGCTTCCATGCTTCCTCATTAACATACATGAAGCAGTTCACACTTCCGTCCAAAAGCGATGTCGAACCCCTCTCATAGTTCAAAAAAAGAGGTGACTTGACACGTCCGACTATGGTGAATTCTTTAATCCTGAGCATATCGAGAGTGTCCTTGTCGTTGCTTTTCGTGAAAATCACCTTTTCACCTATATATGAGTCATCGAATCTGTCCGCGTCTACAACTATTTCGTCCTTCCCTCTGGGGCGCCTGCCCGAAATTAAATTAAGCTTATTTATTTTTTTGCTGACAGTGCCGAGTTTAGCTACCTTTTCGCCCGTATTCTCACTGTTTCCGTTTTTACCTTCAACCAAGTATATTATGTCGGTGGAACGCGTAGCCTCCGCATACTCTATCCCGTCGACAGTCATAACTTCCTCGACATTCGCATCTTCGATTCCAAGCGTTGAAATAAGCTCAAAATCATATAGATTATGAGCTTTCAGATATTCATCTCCCGTATGCAAAAAAGCTTCTCTGCACACCTTCAGACCACTAAAAAATCCAACTCCGAGAGCAACAATCGCCAGTATCGCAATCCATCTCGAGAAGCTTCCCTGTATCTCACGAAGTGTGGATCTATCCATCATGTCTTTCATCATTATAACTCACCTATATATAAATGTGTTACCACTCTATCATTTCCACCGGAACCCTGTTTTCATTAAGCTCTACGGAACTTATCGTGCCGTTTTTTACCCTTATTATTCTGTCGGCCATAGGCGTGATAGCGGTGTTATGCGTTATAATAACAACCGTCATCCCTGTTTCATGAGCCGTGTCCTGCAGCAGTTTAAGTATGGCCTTGCCTGTGTTATAGTCAAGTGCTCCCGTAGGCTCGTCGCATAAGAGCAATTTCGGATTCTTTGCAAGAGCTCTTGCAATCGCAACACGCTGCTGCTCTCCGCCTGAAAGCTGAGTCGGGAAATTGTCCATCCTGTCCTCGAGACCGACTTTTCTCATCGCCTCTTTAGGGTCCATAGGATTGAGGCAAATCTGAGTAGCAAGAGATACGTTTTCAACAGCCGTCAGATTTTGAACGAGGTTATAGAATTGAAAAACGAAGCCGATTTCATATCGTCTGTAACGTGTCAGCTGCTTTGTATTGAACTTGGAAATATCTTTTCCGTCTAAGTAAACATGACCGCCGGAAAGGGTATCCATACCTCCTAAAATATTAAGCAAGGTCGTCTTACCTGCACCCGAAGGGCCTACTATGACGCAAATCTCGCCCTTTTCGATTTCAAAATTGGCGTCCCTGAGCGCCTCTATCTTGACCTCGCCCATCTTATATATTTTTTTAACATGTTCAAATTTAACAAACGCCATCCTTTTTCTCCGTTTTTCTTTGTCCTGTGCGATAGTTACACATTTTAGTATTATACCACAGTCAAGCTGCTAATGAAACAAATCTTTTGCTACGATTTCGGCATTTTTCACAATGTGCTTCACGGTATAAAAAACCGAAAGGTCTTGATTCATGCCTCTCGGTTAATCTATTACAATATTTTTCAGACTTATTTTTTTGTTTTTTTAACACTTTCTTATCTTAACCGAATACACTTTTTCAATCAATCTTAAAACATCTTGATAAGCTCCGGTATCTTTTCTTCATAAAGAAGCCCGTAGGTATGCGAGCCGTCTCCTACAGTGTTAAGAACGCAGATAAGAGCGAAGTCCGCTGCCGCTTTGACGGCATCAAGCACAGGCTTGCCTCTAATCAGCATGCCTACGAATGTGGATGCGAATGTGTCGCCCGCGCCGCTGAACTCACCGGAAACCTTCTCATGTTTAATGCTGTAACGCTGTCCTTCATGGGACAGCACCACGCCCTTTTCACCGGTTTCAAACTCAACCCCCGTGATAATAACGCTGCCTTCAAACTGCTCATCCAGCTTGTCTAAAATCCGTTTGACATATGCTTTATCATACTCCGCGCGAAATTCCGTGCCTGTCAAAAAACAAGCCTCTGACAGATTCGGGAGTATGAAATCGGCCCTTGCACAAAGCTCTTTTATCTTCTCCACATAGTCCATCTCATACCCGCTGTAAAGCTCCCCCCCGTCAGCCATAACGGGGTCGACTATAACAGGCCCTTCCGGTTTCTTTACGGAATCCATTATATCAATCACATGGTCAACCTGCTTAAGTCCACCGAGGTAGCCGGTGTATACGGCATCAAAGTCTATGCCCTCCGACATCCAATGTTTCAAAATAAGCGGCATATCCTCTTCAAGGTCTCTGAATGTCCAACCCGTAAATCCGCCTGTATGTGTTGACAAGATTGCTGAAGGAAGTATGCATGTTTCAATGCCGCATGCCGAGATTATCGGGAGTGCCACAGTAATAGAACACTGTCCCACGCAGGAAATGTCCTGCACCGTCAAAATTCTTTTTGTTTTCATTTCCTCTCCGTTTAGGAGGGTATTTCGCTGCTTTTGTGTATTCCGGTGACAGAATATATTACCCATTCGGCAATATTCACGGCATGATCCCCTATACGCTCAAGATATTTAGCTATCATAAGGCAGTCAAGTGCCACTTCACCGTCTATTTTCTTTTCCTCGATGCCGTTAATGAGCTGTTTTTTTATATTGTCAAAATAGCTGTCAACGGCATCGTCTCCTTTTATTACCCTCTCAGCTAATTCTATATCATGAGAGACGAATGCGTCAACACTTTCTGTAACCATTTTTATGGTTGCTTTAGCCATTTCTTCTAAAACCGGCTCATTCCCGGAGAATTCTCCGTTCATCAGGCATATTATCTCTGCGATATCTTCTGCCTGGTCCCCTATTCTCTCCATATCCGTAATCATCTTAAGGGCAGCGGAAATCTGCCTTAAGTCACGTGCTACCGGCTGTTGATGAAGTATGAGTTTAAGACAGAGAGTTTCGATTGTTCTCTCTTTTTCATCTATCTCGTTATCTATCACCGCAACTTTTTCGGCAAGATCCGTGTCGCATTCAATTCCCACAACTCTCTTTTGCAGATTCAATCTCTTCATATCCTGCACGAAATTCTCCATAGGCGGGAAGAGATTGAGGTTATATGTTACCGAAAGGAGAGCCATGTGGCTGTACTTAAACGCCTCCGCAATAAGATATGAAGTATGGGTCTTGGAGACATCATACATTCTTATCTTGTGCATACCCTTTTCGTGAAGCTTGGCGCCTAATATCTGTGCTGCGGTTTCAGTATTTCCGTACATCGAAGCATAAACTACAAGTACGCCCTTCTCCTCAGGCTCATAAGTAGCCCAGTGGATGTATTTGTCGATGATGTATCCGAGGTTTTTTCACCAAATAGGCCCGTGTAGAGGATAAAGAATCTTGATGTCTATAGTCTGTGCCTTTTTCAAAAGGTGCATAACCTCAGGGCCGTATTTACCTACGATATTGGTGTAATATCTCCTCGCTTCGTCAATCCAATCTCTGTCGAAATTTACCTCATCGGCAAAGAGAACGCCGTCGAGAGATTTGAACGAGCCGAAAGCATCAGCCGCCTGCTTGGCCAAATCCTCAATAAGTTTCATGTTCTTCTTGTCGCCGATTCCCTTACCTGCCGAAACGACTCTGTCAGCATCGACAATAGGCGTCATCGGGTCGATTCCGACAGTGAAGTCGAAACCGTCAGCCTTTAAGGCTTCGACAAGCTGTTTAACCTTCTCTTCAGCGGTTTCAAGTGATGAAGTACATAATATTGCTTTTTTGAGGGAAGGCACGGCTAAGCTCGAGCTCCTGGATGCCGAAGGCTCTGCTTCTCTCCTCGAAAAATACAAGGCGGGCGACATATTCGGCGACATATTTTCTCTGCCGCTTGAAGCCTGCGAATATCTGATTACAGCGGAAACAGATTCAACCGTTGTGTTTGTGGACTTCGACCATGTGGTTGCGCCTTGTACGAACGTATGCAACCACCACAGCCAATTAATCAGCAATCTTTTCATCATGTCTGCACAAAAGATGCAGGAGCTCTCACTGCGCATTTCGATTTTAGGGCAACCGAATATCCGTGCAAAACTGATAACATATCTGAAACATATCAGGTCTCTGGAACTGAAACAGAGAAGTACGGAGGAAGATATCAAGGCTACCACGATAGTATTCACACTGCCCATGTCACTCAGTCAACTTGCTGAATACCTGCATGTCGAACGCACTTCAATGATGCGTGAACTCAGACAAATGAAAGACGCCGGAATATTAGACAGTGACAGGCGCGATTTCAGGTTGATGATAGAATGATTTTTTGCTGTTGTAAGATTTTGTAGAACATAGAAGTTTCAGAACACCGAACGATTATTTTTTGGTGTATTCTATAGATTTTTTAATAATTTAGTATTACAATTAAAATATAGTTTTGTAATTGGCTGCAAGGCAGTTAAAATCTAAATATAGGGAGTTGGTTTTATGATTAAAACAAAGATACTTATTGCGGCGGATAAAAAAGAAGCCGGCAGGCTTGCCGCTGACGTACTCCAAGAGATTATGGGTAAGAAAAAAGATATTGTACTGGGTCTTGCGACGGGCTCAACCCCGATTCCTTTGTATCAGGAACTCGCACGCAGAGAAAAAGAAGGCCTCATAGATTTTTCCGAGGTTCGCAGTGCGAATCTGGACGAATATAAGGGCCTGTCTCCCAATCACCCGCAGAGCTACAGGTTCTTCATGCAGGATAACCTCTTCAACCACGTCTCGATAAAACCCGAAAACACAATAGTACCCGACGGTCTTACCACGGATGCGAAAAAGATGTGTGAGGAATACGAAAAAACGCTCGAAGAATGGGGCGGCATAGATGTTCAGCTCCTTGGAATCGGTCATGACGGGCACATCGGTTTCAACGAGCCGTGCAACATCTTCCCTAAATATACTCACGAAGTTGAATTGGAAGAATCGACGAGAGAGGCCAATAAGAGATTCTTTCATTCCATAGACGAGGTGCCGACGTCGGCATACACTATGGGCATCGGTACCGTTATGTCCGCAAAAAAGATTTTGATGATGGCTACCGGAGAAGACAAAGCTGAAATCATCTATAAATCGTTCTTCGGGCCTGTCGTACCTGAAGTTCCCGCTTCAATACTTCAGTATCACCAAGATGTTGTCCTGATACTTGATGAAGAAGCTGCAAGCATGCTTCCGAAATCATACAAGTAAGCTATAAACATATCACAAAAAACGATAAAAACATACAGTGGATTTGAGGCTCTTTGTCAATAGTTGGGGTGGGTAAAACCACCTCAACGTTTATTATGGAGCCGGGCTTGATATCTGCCGTATGTTTTTTGATATATCTAAGAAATTGATGTGGAAGATTACAGCTGTTTCGCTATGAGTTTGTTGAAATTAAGGCGGTCACCTGCAAGGATGAGATGATCGTTTTCATTAAACGTGTATTCTTCCCTGCTCGAA
>CAYFQR010000030.1:0-18652 GCA_964345365.1 uncultured Oscillospiraceae bacterium | reverse complement strand
CATTGATTTTCAAGCGAGTTTACATAAGTTTTTTGACTGTTAATTTGCAAAATGTTGGAGAAACGCTTTCCGGCCTTTTCTTCGTCGAATATATCTTTGAAGGTGTCGCTGAAGTGATAGCTTTCCGCCTCATCCTTAAGCTTATCGTCATATAGGCTGACATAGTAGATGATATCATAATCATTTAGAAGTGAAGTTATGAGCGCATTCTGTCCTCTGAAAAACTTTTGAGATTTACCTGCAAGGAAGAATATTACAGAAAAGTACAAAATTGTCGACATAATGAAGAAAATAAGGATAATCTCTTCGAATTCCTCTGCAGATATCCCCCATATAGCACTTAAGGGGTCTGACGGGTCTCTGTTCAGAGATTTTTTGTATTGCGAAAAGAACACAAGACTTAAAAAAATCAAAAACTCATAATTGAGAGATAGAATATTTGCGTCTTTGAAATCAATTTCTTTTTCTTCATTGTACTGTCGGCAAATTGCCGCCTCCGCTATAAGATATATCTAAAGAAGTTTCGTCAATAAATATATAAAAATTCCGAATACGGCAGCATATACAAAGTATATGGCGAAGGTGGCCGCAAGAGCTCCTTTTATTGCCGCAATCAGACCTTCCGAATCGATATCAATTTTCACCTTTTTTTCGGGTGCGGGATTCCGCACAAAACCTAGCCGGCCGAGCGGATTGAACCTCGGCTCCAATCCGCTCATGTCGGCGATAACCTCCATGTCTTCATTGTTTACAACTGACTGCTGTAATTCATTGTTATTTTCGTCATTCATAATTATATGCTCTCATCAGTCAAAGAGATGACATACTACGAAATGCCCCGGTTCAATCTCTTTCCGGCACGGAACTTCTTTCTTGCATATATCCATACACTTCGCACATCTTGTATGAAATTTGCAGCCTTTCGGAGGATTGGCAGGCGAAGGTATGCTTCCCGAAAGCACTATCCTGTTCATCTTAACCGTAGGGTCGGGTACCGGAATGGCAGAGAAAAGAGCTTCGGTATATGGATGAAGCGGATTCGAAAAAATACTCTCCTTGTGACCGTATTCGACAAGATCGCCGAGATACATTACTCCTATTGTATCCGAAATATGCTCTACAACCGAAAGATCATGCGAAATGAAGAGGTACGTAAGTTTTCTCTTTGCCTGAAGTTCTTCAAGCAGGTTTATTATCTGTGCCTGTATCGATACGTCAAGTGCGGATACCGGCTCATCACATACAACAAATTCAGGGTTAAGCGCAAGAGCCCTTGCGATACATATTCTCTGTCTTTGTCCGCCCGAGAATTCATGAGGATACCTGTCCTTATGAAAAGGCTGAAGACCGCACTGATCCATAACCATGTCAATATAATCATTATATTCTTCGGAAGATACTATTCCGTGCTCTCTGACCGCCTCCCCTATAATTTCTCCGACCGGAAGTCTCGGACTCAAGCTTGAAAAAGGGTCTTGAAATATTATCTGCATCTTAGGGCGAAGACTTCTCAACTCGTCTTTTTTAAGGTCATAAATTTCCCTGCCGTTAAAAAGAACCTGTCCTGCAGTTTTGGAATCCGTAAGCCTCAATATCGTACGTCCTACCGTAGTTTTGCCGCAGCCCGACTCGCCTACAAGGCCCATTGTAGTTCCTCTTTTAAGGTTAAAGGTTACTCCGTCAACAGCTTTTACGTATCCGACTGTCTTAGAGACGATTCCACCCTTGATGGGGAAATACTTTTTTAACCCGTTTACCATAAGAAGATATTGTTCATCATAAGTTACGGGAGTAAGTTCGCCCTCTTTAAGTATATCAGTCATCAATCTTCTCCCTTCTCATCATAGTAGCGATAGCATGCAACCCTATGTGTCGGTGTAAGGTTTACGTATTCAGGGTAATCACCGTCGCATAATTCACATTGCATCTCACATCTGTCTTTGAAATAGCAATAGTTAGGCATGTTAATAGGATTAGGGACCTTACCCGGTATCGAATAGAGTTTTTCAACCTTTTTGCCTACAACCGGTTTGGAAGCCATAAGTCCGATAGTATAAGGATGACGAGGGTTGAGGAATACCTCTTGAGCGGTACCCGCTTCCACTATCCTTCCCGAGTACATAACTACCACGAAGTCCGCCATTTCGGCGATAACTCCGAGGTCATGCGTTATGAACATTATGGAAGAATTGATTTTGTCTTTCAAATTTCTGAGCAAGTCGAAAGTCTGTGCCTGAATAGTAACGTCGAGCGCTGTAGTAGGTTCATCGGCTATAATTATACGCGGGTTACATGCGAGCGCCATTGCAATCATAACCCTCTGTCTCATCCCGCCTGACAGCTCGTGCGGAAACATCGTATATACTCCCTCGCTGTTCGCAATACCTACAAGCTTAAGAAGCTCAATAGTTCTTTTTTTGGCATCATTCGCACTTTTGCCTTCTTCGTCATGGAGCATTATTACCTCATCGACCTGCTCACCTATTCTAAATACGGGATTAAGTGCCGTCATAGGTTCCTGAAATATCATGGAAATATAGTTACCTCTTAAATCCCTCATGAGTTCTTCCGGAGCTTTCGTAACGTCTACAGCTTTTCCGTCTTTGAGATTAAGTCTGATTTCACCGTCAACAACCTGCCCCTGAGGTCTCTGCAGAAGCTGCATAAGGGACAAACTCGTTACGGATTTGCCACAGCCGGATTCGCCGACCACACCGACAGTCTTACCGATAGGGACTTCAAAAGTAACGCCGTCAACAGCCTTTACCGTACCTATATCTGTGAAAAAATAGGTGTGAAGGTTGTCAAACTCGACCGCATTTTCGGGATTATGCATCTTCGTCATATATTCGGACTCGGGTACATTTTTCCTTTTTCTTTTCTTTTCAAATTCATTGGTTATTCTTCTGTTTTCTCTGGATATCCTTCTTGATTCTTTTCCGGAAAGATAACCGTTATTGTTTTCTGACATTTTATCTCTCCTCCCTATCTCTTCATACGAGGGTCAAATGCGTCTCTGAGTCCGTCGCCGACAAGGTTGAAGGCAAGAACCGTAATGAGAAGTAAGAAACCCGCAGGTATCCAAATAAACCAATATGTCGTAAGTACATGAATATTGTTAACGTCATTGATTATATTACCCCATGAAGCGAACGGGAACTTTACTCCCAATCCCAAGAACGAGAGCGTAGCTTCCGTGATAATCGTGCCGCCTATGCCCATCGAAGCGGATACTATGAGAAGCGGCACCACATTAGGTATCAGATGCTTGAATATTCTCCTGCTTACTCTGATTCCGGTCGCCTCCGTAGCTGTCATGAATTCCTGTTCTCTAAGCGAGAGAATCTGCCCCCTTATCATCCTGGCTACGCCCGGCCACCCGAGGAAGCCCAGGATAAGCATGAGGTAAACCATTCTTATCTTAGGGTCAACAAGCTGTGCGTCCATCGCCGCACCCAATATTATTATGATCGGCATCGAAGGTATACAATAGAATATATCGACTATACGCATTATGAGATTATCTACCCAGCCTCCGAAGTAGCCGGACATACCTCCCAAAATGATGCCGATAAGGCAGGCGATAAACTCAACTATAAATCCGATAGTAAGAGATACTCTTCCGCCGTACATCAGTCTCGTCATCATATCCATGCCGTTCTTATCGGTTCCGAGCCAATGTTCTTTGCTCGGTGCGGAATATGTGTCATATACTCTCGCATCCTTCATTTGAAGAACCGTATACTTGTGTGATGCCGCATTATAGCTCAGCTTATAGTCATAAGTTTCGCCATCCGTAGCCTTGAATTCAAATTTCTCCTGACCGGCCTTAAGAGTGTTCAGAAGCTGTTCTTTGAAATCACGGGTTAGGAATACGTCGCCCATCAGAGCCTGCACGATATATCTGCTGACATATCCGAATTCCTCTTCGCCCTGATAGACTATGCCCGCATCATCTATCCTGTAGTCTTTTCCTTCAGCGGTAAAGCTGTCTTCTCCGTTTGTATAAGCTTTTATTGCCTGCTTTTTTATCTCATAAGTGAGTTTGGCATCCGACTTGCTCGGAGAGAATATGTCCTTATATGCCATGCCTATCTCCGTGCCGTCATGCAGACTCACCGTATAGAACTCGTTTCCGAGCTCCTTTAGGCGATAGCTCTTACCGCCATATAAAAACTTATCTTTGCCGTTCTGAACCGCAAGTACAAGCTGCGCCTGTATAATTGACGAGAACTCCTGTCCGGGCGCGGTATCATATCTGAACTCCGTGTTTTCGATAGCAGCACAGTATTCCTTGTTCATGGCGTCCACTCTATAGAACAACTGGTCTTCTGAATATGGTGAAATTATCCCTCCCAAAAATGAGAAAGAGAACATAAATATCAAAATTATAAGTCCCGCCATGGCAATTTGGTTTCTAAAGAAACGCTTCATTACCATAGCTCCCGGCGACAACACTTTAACTCGCCTGTCATCGCTTAATGAATATTGAGGTTCCTTTGTTTCTTTATCCTGAGCGCTGAAATCGCTCACTTTTTCTTTTATTTCTGACATTTCGGAGCCTCCTTTCTACGCAAGTCTGACTCTCGGGTCAACTACCGCATAAAGTATGTCGGCAATAAGATTCCCGAGCAGTGTCAACACTGCGATAAATGTAAGATAAAACATTGAGAAAGGTATATCCCCGCCTACCATCGCATAATATGACGCCCAGCCGATTCCGGGTATCGAGAAAAGCGTTTCGGTGATAAGCGCTCCTGAAAATAGCACCGGCAGTGAACCGCCTATAATGGTTACAAGAGGTATGAGCGTATTCCTGAATGCATGGTGATAAATTACCTTGGATTCGGAAAGCCCCTTGGCTCTCGCAGTTCTGATATAGTCGGAATTCAATACCTCAAGCATGTTCGTCCTCGTATAACGCATAAGAGATCCGACGCTGATTACAATCAAAACTATACATGGCAATACCAAATGCTCCGCCATATCAAAAAACTTTCCAATATCTGAAAGCTGTTCGTGATCTCTTCCGACCAAGCCGAAAAGGTCGAACCATTTTAGCTTGACCGAGAATATGAGCTTCATTAAAGACGCAAAAAAGAAAGTCGGGAGCGATATGCCTGCAAGCGCTACGACACTTATAGTGTAGTCCGTCTTGCTGTACTGCTTCGTAGCGGCAATAATTCCGAGAGGTACCGCTATAATTATTTCAAAAAACATGGTTATTACTCCCATGATAAAGGATAACCATATCGTATCGTTAAATTTTTCCAATACGGGTACGGTGAAATACCAGCTGTCACCGAATTTACCGGTAAGCATCTGTCCCCACCATACAAAAAATCCATAGACAATCCCGCTGTCCATGTTATACATTGCCTTAAGTTGTTCCATCCATTCATCGAAGGTCTTGGAGCCCGGCTGCATTGATTTCTGCCTTGCAATCGCTTCAATATACGAGGTCGGCAGAGAACGCATAAGTGTGTAGATAATGAATGTGACAAAGAAAAGTATTACTATCGAAATCAATACTCTATTGAGAATATATTTCTTCACGATGTCCCTCCGTATAATACATTTTACAGCCTGACAGAGAATTCCCTGCCAGGCTGTAATTGTAATTTTTATCGAAAACTAAGCATGAGCTTTTAGTTCAGCTCTGTATTTTCGATTTCTCTCATCCAGCCATAGAAAGTAGTGATGTCCGGAGTAACCGTACCGATATTAACACGTTCTGTGGAGAATATAATTGCATTCTGTCTCTGATATACCGGTATTTCAACCGCCCAGTCGATTACAGTGTCAAGACATGCCATGTAGACAGCTTTTCTGTATGATTGGTCAGTGGACTTACGTGCAGCGAGTATCATGTCATTAAGGTCTTTGTCATCGATAGCATACATATAGTTTGAACCGCCGGCAGCTCTCTCTCCGTCTCCCGAGAAGTAAATCTGATACATATCAGGGTCTACTGTAGCTCCCCATGCTGCGCACCAGATAGGAACCTGCTCGGCTTCAAGAGATGTCCAGAGTTCTGATGAATCTGACAAGTCTTTTATAACGAAATTGAATCCGATCTTTTCAAATGCATTCTTTGCTTCGGTGAAAATCATGAATGAAGGGTGGTCACCGATTCCGTCACCCGGTATCCATCCCTGATATTCAAGGCTTGCGCCCTTAGGAGCGGCTGTGAGCTTGCCGTCCTTAACAGTGTATCCTGCAGCCTCAAAGAATCCGAGAGCAGCATTGAGTGCAGCTTCGTACTTCTGTTCAGCTGTCATATCGGATGTATATATGTCATTTCCGTTCACATCTGTCGAGAATGCAACCTTGTAACCCTCGTCAGTCGACTGAGGTGCCGCCCATGAGGTGTTGGAGATAGGGTAGTTGATTACGGAAGCTCTCTCTCCGTAGTATGAGTCAACTGCGACGTCTCTGTAAACCGAGAGTACCGTTCCGATAGCCTTACGAAGATTCTTAGATGCATCGGAAGCAGGCTTGCCGTCTACGCTCATGAGCTTGGAGTTCATTCCGATATATCCGTAGCCGAGGTTGTCAACCGTGCTTGTGGTAATCACATCGCCGTCCAATGCTCCGCCGTTCGCTTTCTCGATTGCAGCAACAACGTCTGTCGAGAATGAAGGGTCGGATATGTCGATAGTTCCCTGAACTACACCGTTCATCTTATCATCGTCAGCCTTGCATTCCTGGAAATTTATGTACTTAGTTAAAGGAGCTCCCTTGAAGTAACCTTCGTTAGCCTCAAAGTTGATAACTCCGTTTTCGAATTTAATGAATTTATACGGTCCCGCTCCGAGAGGCTGAGTTGTCTTAGCTCTCAGGCTTGTGAGATCTCCCTTAGGGAAACCGAATTTGTTGGCGTCATAGTCATATGCCGCTTTGTCTCCGTAATAGTGGAGCGGTGTGATGTAAAGATTTAATTGATAAATTGCGGTAGCGTCGATTTCAGTCATGTGGATAGTCATGCTGTAGTCGCCTGTCTTTTCGATTCCTTCGATTTTGTCAGCGGATGTTCCGGTCTGGACTCCGACAGTGTAAGCATCGGCATTATCGCCTAATTCCTGAGCAATAAGTAGAGAGATGCTGTCAGCACCGCCCTTTTCGTAGTTGATTCCGTTGTCTGAAAGGTCATAACCGTAAGCGGCAACGATTTCTTTCCAGAAGTCTTCTTCGGTTGCTCCCTCAGGAAGTTGATATCCCCAATTAGCAGCCCATGCTTCTACAGGGTCTTCTTCAGTGTTGATTCCGTAGCCGATGCAGGCTTCCTTGATTCCGTTTACGAATGTGACACCTGCTTTGTTGAAAGCTTCCCAATAAGCATTGTATTCTTCTTCGGTGAAATATTCGCTGGCTTCATATCCGCCCTCTCCTGCCGCCAAGATGAGATTCTGCTTGGTCTCCATACCAGATCTGTACTCTTTCATACCCTTGATAGGTGTAGCGAAAAGAGTTGTTGAACCGTCGTATGTAGGGTCGCAGAGAGCATACATTGTGAATATTACGTCGTCGATTGTAACCGGTTCCCCGTCCGAGAATTTGAGGTCATCTCTGAGATTGAACTCATAGTCAACCGAACCGTCGGCATTCTCAATAATCTCCAAGTCGGAAGCCCCCTTGTAGGTATAATCGGTTCCATTGTATGAAATGGTTTCGCCTTCGATACCCTTGTTGACAATCGCTCCCGTACGGTCAGATGTAAGCAAAGAAATCTGTGTCATTTCCATTGCTTCCATGTCGTACGCAGTTTCGGCGAAGAACGGTGAGAACTTGCTTGAGAAGGACGAATATCCTACTACAAGCGGAGTATCACTCTCGCCCGAACTTGCAGGTCCGCATGCCGCCATAGTAAAAACCATGGCTAAGCAAAGGATGGCTGCAAGCAGTTTTTTACCTTTATTCATTTCTTTCCCTCCTATATGAATATAGAAATAATATTATTGTAATATTTTACCTAAATTTTGACTAAAAGTCAATAAAAGACGGCTTAATGAGCCGCCTTTTGTGTTCAAAAAATGAATTTATATTTTATTTTACAGTTTCTTAATTCTTTTTTTGTTTATCCCATACAGTATTTTTTAATAATACAAATATACTGTATTCGGAATAAAGAGATAAAAGAATTAAAAGAGGAAAAGCTGCCGCAGAAAGCATGCTGTATTCTCCGCGACCTTCCATCATATAGTTTGAGATATAGAATACGAAAGTCACAGCAGAAAAGAATGAAGCAAACATTGATGTCGCTTTTGACCGACTCAGTTTACCGTCAATGTCAAACTTTCTGAGAATCTCTCCCCTTTTAAGCACACCGCTTACAAAGTAGAGCGTCGCTACAGATATTATTATAGCTGCCAAAAGCGGAAGAACAATATAGAAACGGTCTGTAGTACCCGGTGCGGCGAATGTTCCGGCCGATACGGCAGAGATTACTCCTGCTGCGGATAGCGCAACTCCTCTTTTACGAAAATCGGAATACGACAATATATTATCGACGCCGTATCTGAAAAGTTCGCCGTTATATACTATCTCGCCGTTTATATCCTCGGAAAAGTCTCTGTATTTCTTTTTTTTGCGGTCACCGAATGCCATATTTACTCATTATCCTTCTATCTTTGACATGTCAAAATTATCAAGCCATGCCTTTGCGGTTTCAGCCACAGTCCTGAGGCAGTTTTCGTCAAACGGCGTATCAAGCTCTGATTTTTCAAGCATATCGGTGAAAGTATCGCTTCCGCCCATTGCAGTATAATCCATATATTTTTGCCATGCAGCCTTATAATCTTTCTGCGACAACGCCCAGAACTGAAGAGCAACGGTCTGCGCTAAACAATAGTCGATATAGTAGAAAGGCACGCCGTATATATGCGACTGTCTCTGCCATGCTTCACCTTCACTGTAGAACGGAATCTCACCGTCAAGTCTGACCCAAGGCATATACATTTTCTGAAGCTTCTTCCACGTGTCGTGTCTTTCCTGAGGCGTCATTTCGGGGCGCGCATAAACCTCATGCTGGAAATGGTCGACCAAAGTTCCGTAAGGAATGAACTGAAGCGCTCCGGCGAGATGACTGTAGTAGAACTTGTTCGTATCTTTTCCGAAGAATCCTTCAGCCCAAGGCCATGCAAAAAATTCCATGGACATCGAGTGAACCTCACAGGCTTCCAATGTAGGCCACTGATACTCGGACGGAACTCTGTTTCTGTTAGTCCAAGCCTCGAATGCGTGTCCCGCTTCATGAGTCACAACCTCAACGTCGTGTTGAGTTCCGTTGAAGTTTGCAAATATAAACGGGCATTTATAGTCAATGAGTGATGTGCAGTATCCGCCGCCCTCTTTTCCCTCTGTGGATAATACATCCAAGAGTTCATTTTCCATCATATATGTAAAGAATTCTCCGGTTTCAGGGCTTAGCTCGGAGTAAAACTTAAGACCGTGATTTAGGATTTCATCCGGTGTACCGAAAGGCTTGGGATTGCCGCTTCTGAAGCCCAAAGCATTGTCCGCATAGCTCATAGGATATTCTTTACCGAGTCTCTTTGCCTGTTCCCTATATGTTTGGTCGGCAATAGGCACGATGTATTTTAATACCGCCTCTCTGAACTTATTCACATCTTCCTTAGTATAGCAGTTTCTCTCCATGCGGTAATATCCGAGCTCGGTATATCCGTCATAGCCTAATTTTCTCCCCATTTCGTCTCTCAATTTGGTGAGCTTGTCATAGTGCTCATCAAGAGCAGGCTGATTTTTTTTGAACCATTCGCCTACCGCCTTCCATGCCGCGAGTCTTCTCTCATCATCAGCATCGTTTTGGAACGGTGACATCTGTGAAAGAGTATAGGTTTTACCTTCAAACGGAACTTCCGCGCTCGCAATCAGCTTGTCGTATTTTTTAATTTCGTCATTTTCCTGCTGCATTAGAGGTATGATTTCAGGACTGAAAGTCTTTAATCTGATTTCGGTATTGATAAACATCAGCTCTCCGTATTCCTTCTCGAAATCCGGTCTGAACTTACTATCAAACATCGCCAGCTTCCACTGCTGCTCGAATTCCTCCACTTCAGGTACGAAATCATTCCAGAAGTTCATCTCATCCGAATAGAACTCATCCCTCGTATCAATGCTGTGACGGATAAGCACAAGATTATACAATGTGTCCACATTGTTATGTACTTTCTCATATTCCAGAAAAATACCTTTTGCCTCAGTATAAGAAGAGGCCTCTCTTAATCTCCTGCTCAGCTCTGTCAGCTTGGCTGAAATCTCGTCCTTGTTCGGACGCTCATATTTCATCTGTGAAAATTTCATAAAATTTAACTCCTTTATTTAATATATTGATTCACTTATATCATTCATTTAATCTATTGACATATTATTATATTTTTTTGCGTTTGTTTTTTGCGGATTTTGTTTGCTGATTTACAGATTGCGTGACGTTTTTCTCAATTTTCTTCGTTTATTGACTTTACACCTTCTGTTAATGCGGGAGTTCAATTTCAGCATGTCCGCCATGGCGGTTGTTTCGAGAATCGTCTTCATTGTTGTTACTATCGATATTACAAGCAGCGTCACAATAAAAAAGCTGAATCTGTTGAACATCTCGGTCTTTATGATAGGGAGTTCGATTAAATATGCATAATTTGCCCTTAAGAAAACATCAATAAAATATATAAAAATATGCAGCCCGAGTGCATAAGCAGCTATCTCCCTTACATTTAACCTCTCATAATAAAAATCTATATAGCTTATCGATATTAAAAATATTACGCCATGTCCGAGAAAATAATATAAATTCGTAATATGCGGGAACATAAACGGGTCCATGTCCCTCATAATCAGCACTAAAAGAGAACTCGGTATTCCGAGCATGCTCATCCAAACGATGAATTTGCTGCGAATTTGTAAAAGTATGCCGATACTTATAACCCACAATGAAATCCTGCAATGGTAGAGAGGAAGCCCGTCTTTCAAAAGTATTCCCGATTTAATGTACCATGCTAAAATCATAATCTGAAGAGAAATTCCCAAAACCGCATATAGTTTAGGTGCTTTAACGTATCTGGCAATTAAAAAAAGTGCTATGATAAATATTATAATAAATGTCCCGGATATTCCGGGTGCACACGCATCCGGTATGCTCCTTATAAAGTGTTCAAATCCCAAGTAATCTTCCTTTCACTTTGCTCAAAAATATATTTATATTATACTAAAAGAATCACTTCTTTTGCAACAGTTTAATCTTGCAATATTGAATCTCTTATAAACGGACTCACGATTTTCTCAGCCGTATAATATTAGCCGCATAATAATGAAGAGCCATTAGTATATACCATGTACACAGGGCAATCTCCCTCACCCCTTACAGTAACCGAACCGCCGCATCCTGTCAAAAACATTATTACAGCAAAAAATATCGCCGTAATTTTGAAAATATGTTTAGATGTTTTCATAGTTCCTATCATTGCTACATTTATCCCCGTAAATTATTTTTCGGTAACCTTTAAGCGTCCCGGCAGTTTTTTCTATTTCACCATCAAAAACTCAGCCGGTATAACTGAACAAGTTTCTTCCAATTAATATTATAACTATTTAGAGCGGTAAGTGCAATTATATAGATAAAAAAAAAGTGCTTGCTAAAAATCACAAGCACTTTTACGCATTTTGGAATCTATTCGATGTTTTCCAGTATCTTAGCAACCGGTTCAAACCAATCGCCGTCGAAAAGCTCAATCATGCCTCTATCGCATGCGGCCGAAAATTTAGGGTCAATAGGCAGTTTCGCGAGAACCTTCAGATCATGTCTCTCGGCAATAGCTTCAATATGACTGTCACCGAATATCTGATAATTTTTTCCGTTATCCGGACATTTGAAATATGACATATTCTCCACTATACCTATAATAGGAACATTCATCATCTTCGCCATATTGACCGCCTTTGCCACAATCATGGATACAAGCTCCTGCGGGGATGTCACAACAATAATCCCGTCAACTGCAATTGACTGAAATACCGTGAGAGGAACATCGCCGGTGCCGGGCGGCATATCGATAAACAAATAATCGACATCGTCCCAGATTACATCCGTCCAGAACTGCTTTACCGTTCCCGCAATAATCGGCCCTCTCCAGACAACCGGATCGGTATCGTTTTCTAAAAGTAAATTGACTGACATAACATCGATACCGGTTTTACTTTTGACAGGAAATAACCCGAATTCACTGACCGATGCTTTTTCTTTTATGCCGAATGCTTTCGGTATTGACGGTCCGGTCACATCAGCGTCAAGAATCGCAGCGTTATAGCCTTTTCGGTTCATCGTGACAGCAAGCATGGATGTAACAAGTGACTTGCCGACACCGCCTTTGCCGCTCACAACGCCGATTACTTTCTTGATACTACTCATTTCATGTGGCTTCTCGGAGAAATCAAACTCTTGTTCTTCTCTTTCTGTGCAGTCCTCCGAACAACTGCTGCAGTCATGATTGCAATTTTTGCTCATTCTCTTTTTCCTTTATTATATTGATATATTTTTTTTATTTTTGCAACGCAGAGTTTCTCCGTTGCCGCGACCTTCTGAATTACATCTGCCGTGCAAACCTTCTCTGATGCCGCGACCTTCCGTATTGCGTCTGCCGTGCTTATTTTTACGACAGCCGCGACCGCAACCGTCTCCCGAGCCGTCACAAAGCCTGTATTCGCCTCCGTCAATGAATAGTACCTTTCCATTTACCAATGACTCGGCCAGCTTCTTTCTGGCTTCAATATAAATACCCTGTACGGTGCTGCGAGCAATATTCATCTTATTGGCGCACTCTTCCTGATTAAAGCCCTCCAAATCAATAAGCCTAATTGCTTCATATTCGTCTACAGTCATATTTATATAGTCTTCTGACTTTGCAGACGAATCAAGAGGCCCGAATCTATTCGCGTCGGGCAAACTACATACTTTTCTCCATTTGACAGGTCTTGCCATTTTTTATCACCTCCGCTTAGTTTATGACATATGCCATTTATATTATACCACGTTTATGGCATATATCAATAACATTTCAGAGTTTCGCCTGATTTCCGGAAGTTTCATCCTGCTTATCTGAGGTTTCATCATATATGTTGATTCCCTCGGTACTTCCGACCTCATGTATTTTGCGGTTCTGTCTCCAAATACCCGAAAAAGCCCGACAAAATGGTTCGCAAGAGCAAAACAGACGTCTTACGAAACATCCTTGAATTATTTGCTTAAAACACATAAATGTTTTTTATGTTCTTACTTTCTTTCTCCCGACTTGTAGAAGGCTTTGCCAATCAGAAAAACCACGGCTGCAACTATAACAAATGCAAGTACCGGCAGTGAAAATCTGCCCTCAGCAGCCGCTGCCTGATATTTTGCAATACCGTGAGAGTAAATCGTACAGCCGATAAGGAACAGACAGCTCAGGATTGCAGCCGAAGGAACGATATAACGTTTGAAGCCGTTGTGTTCCTCATATCTGTACATTTTGATGAATATCGGAATGTACATCACATATAATGCAACTATTACAAGCTCGCTGGAATCAAAGCTGAAGAACCCGAACCAGTTGGTAGAACTTAAGTTTGCGCCGAAGAAGTAAACCAACCAGATGATTGACAGCAAAGTTCCGAAGAATGCGGAGTTTAACGGCATATTTGTCGTTTCGTCTATGTGAGCGAACATCTTAGGCTTCGGCCCGTGACCGCGTACCGCCAGCGAGTAGACATTGCGGCAGTTTGCCATGATAAGCCCGTTTGTCGTACCCAGGCAGGAAATAACAATAAACACGGACAACAAAGTGCCGAACAAATTGCCGAATAAGTGTTTGAATGCCTCTGTTGAGCCCGACTCAATCAGTGTTTCAACAGGCACGGAGCCGCAAACACCGAGATAATAAAATACATAAATAGCGACAATTATAACACTGCCTATAATCAAGGCTCTCGGTAGGTTCTTCTTTGAATCTTTCAATTCGGCATTGATGGATGTAACAAATATCCATCCTTCAAATGCGAACGCCAATGATACTACCGATGCGGTAAGACCGCCAACCATGGTCACATCGTTTGATATTGTGTGCTTAAAGTTATCAACAAGCTGTGAATTTGATAATCCGGCGATGATGCCTACTATGGCCATCAAAATAAGCGGGATGAATTTAATAACAGTTGTAGAAATTTGGGTTTTGCCGGCCAATTTCGGATAAAGAGCGCTTAAAAACGAACCGCCCACAAGAATTAAAGCCGCTATTGTCAATGTTTCGCTGCTTGTCGCGTCGAAACCGAACAAAGCGCAGAAATATCTTGCGGTAACCCATCCGAGTACCGATGTGATAGCCGGTGTATAGATAAATGTCATAAACCAGCCTAAGTAATATGCATATTTTTCACCACAGGTTGCTTCGGCATAGTCAATCAAGCCGTTCACCTTGGAATATTTTTGTGCAAGCAAACTAAATGCGTACGCACAGAAGAACATAATAAAACCGATAATTACAAGTGATAGAACTCCGGTTAAAACATTTCCTCCGGTGAATGATAGTACGGATTCAGTTTTGAAAAAAATACCGGAGCCTATTACGATACCGACAACCATGCAAATGGCAGTCGGAAGTCCATAGCGTTTTTCCATTTTATTGTCCATGATAAAGACTCCTTTCTTGTAAGATATGTTCAAATAAGAGCATACTTACTGTTTTTTATAAATTTCTACCATTATATTAAATATATGTCTTAATTGCAAGAGATTTTTTTAAAATATTCAAAAATATCAGGATTTCATTGTTATTTAAGACAAATTAAAAACAAAACCACATACAACTATAATTGTTGCATAGAAGATTTTTCTATGATAAAATTATTTTATTAGCGCTGTGCACATGCAGCAATGCTTGGTGAAAAACCTGCGGGGAATCGGGTGAAAGTCCCGGACTATCCTAGTAACCGTGATGCTTTTAAAGCTAAGTCGGGGTACCGGTGTGCATATCAACTCCTAGGGTTTGAGAGCCGGCCTACGCCTATGTGCTTCTTCCCTCGGAGGAAGCATTTTTTAGTTGGAGTAATTATAATGAAGACATCAAGAAACAAAACCAAGATTTTTATGTTGGTAGCAATGGTAACGATTTTTGCCATGCTTTTAGCAGGCTGCGGCCCTGCAAATAACGCTACGGAAACGACTGACCCTTCTTTGACCGTGACCGATATGACGGGTAGAGAAGTTTCTTTTGAAAAAACACCGGAAAGAGTTGTAGCCATTACACCGGCGGACACTGAAATCCTCTATGCCGTCGGAGCAATAGATACATTGGTCGGAATAGGAAAATATGTTGACTACCCGGAAGAAGCTCTGGACAAAACAATTGTTGAATCAGGAAGCGAATTAAATGCGGAACAAGTTTTAGCATTAGAACCCGACCTCATAATCATGAGCGATATGGATCATACCGAAGAACAGGTTCAAGCTCTTACCGATGCAGGCGTTGCTGTCTGTGTTACTTCAGCTCGCAGTATTGAAGAAGTTTATGAGGCTGTAGAGCTTATCGGAACGATTATGGACAAAAAAGAAAACGCGGAGAATGTCATCAATGATATGAAAACCACATTTGATGATATTTCCAAATCTAAATCCAAAACCGAGGGTAAAACCGTTTATTTTGAAGTTTCACCGTTAGAATATGGACTTTGGACCGCAGGCAAGAGCACTTTTATGCAGGAAGTTGCAGATATTGTGGGGCTGAAAAATGTATTCGATGACGTGGACGGTTGGGGCGAAGTTTCTGAAGAACAAGTCCTTGAAAGAAATCCGGATTACATAGTTACCATTACAATGTATTTCGGAGAAGGGCCTACCCCTGTTGAAGAAATAAAATCAAGACCGGGCTGGGAAAACATTACCGCCGTAAAAGAGGACAATATATTGAATCTGGTAAATAACGAACTTTCAAGACCTGCGCCGAGAATTAAAGACGGTGCTAAGGCCCTTTCGGACTTTATCAAAGAAAGAAGTAAATAATGCTTAAAAAAGGAAATAGATTCAATCTGAAGCACTATATAATATTTATTACGATAACGATACTCTCAATGGCTCTGTGTGTTGGACTCGGAAGCGTTTATATTCCTATGAGCAGGGTTGCGGAAATTGTATTTAGAAACATTTTCTACGGCGAAAATTTCGGAACCGTAACATCAATAATAATGTCAGTCAGGCTTCCGCGCGTCATAACGGTTTCACTTATAGGGGCTTCCCTTTCCTTATGCGGAGCAGCCATGCAGGGGCTACTAAAAAATCCTCTGGCAGACGGCTCCACTTTGGGAGTATCTTCCGGTGCGTCATTAGGTGCGGTAATTGCAATCGCCTTTGGACTTAAAACCCCGTTTCTGTCCTTCGGGAGCACTGTAATTATGGCGATGCTTTTCGCATTTTTGTCAATTGTAATAATCCTTACGCTTTCACACAAATTGGACTATTCCCTTTCCACGAATACAATTATACTTTTGGGCGTAATATATTCCATGTTCGTGTCGAGTATTACAAGCTTTATAACCGTATTTGCTTCGCACAAAGTTGAATCCATAACATTTTGGTCGATGGGAAGCCTTCAGGGAAGCACCTATAAAGGTGCGATAATAATCTTCGTTATACTTCTGATTTTCGGCGGAACGATTCTCTCAAAATCTCGAGAATTGGATGCATTTGCCATAAGTGAAAGAAATGCACAAAATATAGGTGTGGATATAAGAAAAGTGAAACTGACAATTATGATTTGTGTTTCCGCAATAATAGGTGTGTGCGTAGCATTCAGCGGCACAATAGGATTTGTCGGCCTCATAATACCGCACATGATGCGAAGAATTGTCGGGCCGTCTCACCTAAAACTTCTCGTTTCAACTCTCTTCGGAGGGGCAGTATTTTTGCTGTATGCAGACCTTATTTCAAGAACCGTTCTCAGCCCTATCGAACTTCCGATAGGAATTGTCACTTCGTTTGTCGGGTCGATACTGTTCGTAAATATTTTCTTTAACATGAGAAAGGTGAAATGATGCTTATAGTTAAAGACTTAACCGTAGCATTTTACGGTAAAACAATTTTAGATCATATCAGCTTTGAAGTCAAAGAGGGAGACTGGCTGATGATTATCGGCCAAAACGGTGCAGGAAAGACTACCGTCACTAACGCAGTTTCACAAAACGTGCCTTTTACCGGAGAAATCTTCTATAAGGATAAAGATATCAAGAAAATGAAGCCGACGGAACGTGCAAAAGAAATCGGCGTCCTTATGCAAAGCCATAATGTCGCCTACTCGTACACGGTAGAAGAAGTTGTCGCCTTGGGAAGATATTCACACTCCAAAGGCATATTCGGCAAACCGAGTGAAGCTGAAGAAGAAATGATAGAAAAAGCACTCCGTCAAACCGGCATGCTTGAAAAAAAAGAACAGTCGATTCTCACCTTATCCGGCGGAGAACTGCAAAGAACATTTTTATCACAGCTCATCACACAAGACCCGTCACTTATGATTCTCGACGAACCTACAAATCACTTGGACATGGCCTACCAGGAACAGGTCTTCAACTTGATAAAAGAATGGCTTCAAAACGGCAATAGAGCCGTTATATCAGTCGTTCACGACCTCAGGCTCGCGAGATTATACGGAAACAGAGTCCTCATCCTGAAAGAAGGACAGCTGTTCAGATATGGAGAAGTCGAAGAGATTATGAACGAAGAAACCCTCTCCGACGCCTACGATTTTAACGTGTACGGCTGGTTGAACAAGTTAAACGAAAAGTGGACTTCGTAGAAGTCCACTTTTAATTACGCCGCTTTTCTCTTCTTGTCTTCATACATCAACCTATCGATTTTCTTCAAAAAATCATCTATAGTTTCATGCTTGGTTCTGAATATGCTTTGACCGATTGAGAAACTTATCTTATAAGGCTTCTTTGCGGATTCGTTAAACAATGTTACCTGTTTCTTGACGGCATCGGTAATATCCGTGACCTCTCTCCAAGAGTGTATATTCATCAACCGCAAAAAACATAGGTGTCACTAAATTTATCAAACAACCTATTATAACCGGTACGGCAGGTATCGCAACATAAGGATATATTCGCTTGATTCTTTTCATATCTCTAAACAACTTATAATCCGTATATATTGTCCAGGAAAAAGCGAATATAATATTGTTAATATATAAAATGACGCTTGAAACTATCAACAGCGTGCGATATACCGGCACCTGTTTGCCGTCTATCAAAAAAGTAAGCAGCTCAATCAGGCATTGAATAATATTCAGAATAACCATTCCGAAGCAAATCCTTTCATCAAGGTATCCAATCCACAGCGGTCTTTTTAAGCTGAATAAAATGAGTAATAACAGCATTTGAATCCTGATCAGAATAATTTATGTCGTTGCCATTTAGAATGTCGTCTATTCGGGCGGCACTTTTTTCAATGTCATAGGTTATTTTGTTAACGATTTCCATACTAAAACCTCCACAAAATTTTCTAATGTCAATATTACGTTATATCGCTACTTATCTACTTGTGACATCAAACATGCGCACTCCACATGTTTTGAGATGAATTCATAGCTGTCAAAAATTAGTCACTTGAAAATTATTGTCT
>CAYFQR010000029.1:0-19840 GCA_964345365.1 uncultured Oscillospiraceae bacterium | reverse complement strand
GAATAAGTTACGTTCAATTATAAAAAGAACGGGACAAAAAATCCCGAAATAAAACTTGATGACGGAAAAACAACATATATTATGGTTGATATTGATGATTACAGGATGTTAAAGTATGACTATTAATGTACCTACTGGACATACGAGGGACGACAGTAGGGACGTCACAAAAAATCACTTTTAATCACCAATAATCATTATTTGAGGGAAAAACCAACACAAAAAACGAAAAAGTAAAAACCGCCTAAAGCCTTGTAAATCAAGGTTTCAAGCGGTCTTTTTTATTGGTGCGCCATGAGGGACTCGAACCCCCAACCTTTGCATTCGTAGTGCACTACTCTATTCAATTGAGCTAATAGCGCTCGTACATGTCGTACCCAACTATTATACAAAAATATCAAATTATTGTCAATCGAAACTTGTTCGTTTCTTGAATCCGGTTTTTTATTTCGCACTGCTTATATTCGAAGCTCCGTTTGCATATGTAAACAATGCCGTTGCCGTTAAGGTATCTGTCTCCGCATCATACATCTCCGCGGAAGCGGTTATGAAGCGTTTTCCTATTTGCAAGAGCTTTGCTCGGCAACATAATTTGTCACCCACTCTCATTTGGCGAAGGAATTTGATACTCATGTCAACGGTAGGGCACCAGTAGCCTAAAAACACGAATATTACCGATGCTGCGGCGTGGTCCATCATCGCACCCGTGATTCCGCCGTGCAATAAGCCGACTCTGTTGCTTTCCCAGGCGAGCACATTATATAGGACGTCCATAACGCCTTCGGAATACTCTATTGAATCATAGACCGGTGCGATCATGGCATCCACATCGTCGGGATTATTTTCCCTCTCGCGTTTCAAAAATAAACGAAGTTCTTCAGCCTTTTCAGGCGAACATATTTCTATTGAGGAAGAACGACCGTATGTTTTACCGATATTTTTATTCATCTTTTCCACCCATTTCGTAATACTTAAGTGCCTCATCTTCGGGAACCATGCTTCCGCCTGTAGCCCATAATATATGAGTGCCTTTTTTGTTGAAGATAGCCGGTCCGGTGAACGAGGCGGTTGCGGAAGGCTCTATGAATATTCCTTCGCTATCCTTCAGCTCACGGAGAAACGGATAGAGCTTTTCATCGGAAACAGTGTAGCAGCCTGCGAGCATCGTTTTCATTATGGAACCTACAAGGCGGGATGCTCTCCCAACAGCAAGACCGTCTGCCGCGGTTTTACCGTCAAGGCCGATATCGGCACATGAAATACCGTCATTGAGCCCGGTGATAAGACCGAGTGTCATGCACGGCGCATGGGTAGGTTCCGCAAAAAATATCTGCACATTTTCGCCGAAAATAGTTTTCAGTCCGAAAGCGACACCGCCCGGAGCACCACCGACGCCGCACGGTATATAGACATAAAGCTTGTTTTCGGCGTCAACTTTTATATCGTTCTTTTCAAGTTGCTCTATTATTCTTTTTGCTGCAACGGAATATCCTAAAAAGAGGTCTACGGAGCCCTCATCATCTACGAAATGACAATAAGGGTCGTTTGCAGCTTCTTTCCTTCCATGAGCGACTGCAACCTGATAATCCTCCGGATATTCTATAACGGTTACGCCTTTTGAGCGAAGGAGCTCTTTTTTCCACCGGCGAGCATCACTGCTCATATGCACTGTAACCTTGAAGCCGAGCTTTGCGCTTATGATGCCTATCGAAAGACCGAGATTTCCTGTGGAACCGACAGCTACCGAATAATTGGAGAAGAGTTCCCTGAATTTTTCTTCCGACAGAATGCTGTAGTCATCATTAAAGTTTAACAAGCCTTCTTTTATTGCAATTTCTTCCGCAAATTTCAGAACCTCATATATGCCGCCCCTTGCTTTTATAGAGCCGGAAACGGCAAGGTCGCTGTCTCTCTTGAGGAAGAGTCTGCCCTCAAAATCACCGGTCATTTCAACGAGCTTTTCTTTCATCTTCGAAATTTCCACCAAGTCGGATTCAATAATGCCGTTTGTCGCCTCGGTTTCGGGGAAAGCCGCCTTGATATATGGTGCAAATCTTGCGAGCCTTGCCTCCGCTTCATTTATATCATCTATATTGAAAGGATATTTTGCCGTGGTATCAACCTCAGGATTTATCCAGCTTATTTCTTTGTAATCCGCCATTTTCCTGACTAAATCTGCGCCGTTGAGCTTGCTTATATTAACCATTTATTTTTCCCTCCTAAAAACTGTCGCTGTGGTTTATGAGTTCACGGAGATATCCGCCTTTGACCTTTGACTTTTGTTTAGCTGTTTCATAATCAAGCATAAAGTCATCGTAACGATATATTTTTCCGTTTACATTTTCGCCATCTATATTCAGGATTCCGAAAGATCCGCCTGAGGCGTCGCGCGGGTAAGAAATGCTGCCCGGATTCATAAGATAAAAACCGCCCATGTCTGTAAACCTCCCTCTGTGTGTATGCCCGAAAAGAGCACCGATACATTCGAGCTCAAGTGCCCTGTAATATATGCCCTGTTGGCTAAATCCTACATTTTGGAGATGACCGTGAGATACAAAGAAATTTCCCGCTTCAGTTTCTAAAATCGCGTATTCATTTTCGTCGAAGCAACCGTCAGAATTTCCCTTAACCCAAACAACTTTTCTTCCGAGATGTGCCTGAATTTCAAGTGCATCGGTATAATAATCACCGCAGTGAACTATCATATCAATCGGTGCGTTCGCAATAAGTTTTTTGTATACATTATATACCCTTTGGCATTTAGCGTGGGTATCGCTTATAACAAGAATACGCATTTATCCTCTTCCTTACTTGATTTTTACAATAATCTCGGTGAAAGTATAGCATAAAATATGTTCACAGACAATTGTAAATATGGTATAATATTTACACAACAAAGCCATGTAAATATTATACGAGATTGTATCGCCGTGCGATAATTTTGCCATCGCAAGCTCGGCAAAATCGCACACAAATAAATCTAAAGAATAAACGGAATGGGGAAAAATGGAAAAGAACATATATGAGAATCTGAAGAAAAAATTTGACGGCCCTTACATCAAGGCAGGTGCAACTTTTTTTTGTGCGGGACTTTTACTTATAATAGCGTACTACTCGATAAATCATTTCCCAAGTATAAAATACGGCTGGGATAAGGTAAACGGTATCCTTTTTCCTTTCTATCTCGGGATAGTTATTTCATATCTTTTAAGCCCGATATATAACTGGATTGTTAAAAAAAGCTACCCGTTTTTTAAGAAAAAGCTGAAAAAACCGATTACGGCATTGACTGTTTCCAGATTTGTCGCGACTGTATTGACCCTTATATTCTTGCTGGCAGCTATGACGGGTATAGTTTCAATGATAATACCGGGACTTTACGAGAGCATAACGACACTTGTGCCTCGTATGCCGGATTATTTTAACAGTGCGTTCAATTGGGTGAGTGAAAACCTAAAGGACAACCCTGAGCTTGCAAATTTCCTTTCTGTTAATATGGACAATGCTCAGGAAAAAATGCTTTCGTGGCTTCAGGACAAGATATTGCCTGCTTCGGAAACCCTTGTATCGAACATCTCATTAGGAGTTATAACCACGGTAACTACTTTGCTTAACATACTTGTATCGATAATAATCTGTGTCTATTTACTTAATTCAAAAGAGATGTTCGCAGCTCAATCAAAAAAATTGATATTGGCGATTTTAGGCAGAGAAAAAGCCGAGAAAGTATTTGAATTAGGTCACATAACGAATAACTGCTTTGGCGGGTTTATAAACGGCAAGCTTATAGATTCCATAATCATCGGTTTGCTCTGCTTCATACTAATGACGATATTTCAGATGCCGCAGACTATGCTCATTTCGGTAATCGTCGGTGTTACGAATATAATACCGTTTTTCGGGCCTTTCATAGGAGCCGTACCGTCGGCCCTGCTGCTTCTGATAATAAGCCCTATAGATTCTCTGAAATTCATAGTGCTCGTATTCCTATTGCAGCAATTTGACGGCAATATCCTCGGCCCTAAGATACTTGGCAAGAGCACCAAGCTTGCGAGCTTTTGGGTTATGTTCGCCATTATTGTAGGCGGAGGGCTTTTCGGAATACTCGGAATGATATTAGGCGTGCCTATGTTCGCGGTAATTTACACGTATCTTTCACGCGGAATCAATAACAAACTTGACAGGATGGGCTATCCTAAAGATACGGTATTATATGAGAATTTTTATAAGTTCGGTATAAAAAGCGAAGAACTTTTCGGAAAAGAGAGAATGGAAGATGCTGAAAGAATTAAAAAATAGATATCCCGACATTTTAATAGAAGAAAATGCAGATATGTCGAAGTTCTGCTCGTTTAAGGCGGGCGGCAGCGCGAGGTATATGGTGTCCCCGAAAACAGTTGACGAACTTAAGGAAACATTGAAGTTCCTGAGTGCAAAAAATATGCCTCATCTGATTCTGGGAAACGGCACGAATACGCTGTTCAGGGACGGAGTTTATGAGGGCGTAGTGATTAAACTTGACGAAGAAGCTTTCGGCAGGGCCACGGTTACCGCGCTCGAAGACAACACTGTAGAAATATCCGCCGGCGCGGCTATGCTGTTGTCAAGCCTTGCGAAACTCAGCTTCAGCTATGATGCGGAGGGGATGGAGGGCGTTTCCGGCATACCGGGTTCCGTTGGGGGAGCCGTGTTTATGAATGCCGGTGCCTATGACTGTGAAACAAAGAATTTCATCAAGTCCGTTCATGCGGTTTCACCCGACGGCAGTGAAGAAAAAGATTTTGAGAATGAAGAAATGGTATTTGATTACAGACACAGTGCTCTCATGGAGAACGGTTATATTGTGACCTCGGTTGTTATTAACCTAAAAAAAGGTGATAGAGAAGAAATAAAATCAAAATACGACAAATGCACAAAGAGCAGATGTGAAAAACAGCCTCTCACCTATCCTTCGGCAGGGTCGACCTTTAAGAGACCTGAAGGGCATTTTGCCGGGAAATTGATTCAGGATGCGGGCCTCAAAGGGCTTTCGGTCGGAGGTGCCGAGGTGTCGACACTTCACGCCGGCTTCATCATAAATAAGGGCAACGCCACTGCAACCGATATACTTAAGCTGATTACTCTGGTTCAAAATACCGTATATGACAAGTTCGGCGTCAAGCTCGAGCCTGAAATAAGGATAATATAGAAGCAAGAGCTGTACGAAAGAAGTGAACGATTCTTTTCAGAGCATCGATTAGTGCGACGAGCATGATGGATACTAAATATGGAAATAAAAAAACTTGTTGAAAAATATAAGATGATTTTCGACCACCATACACACACGGTGTATTCACACGGTAAGGGAACGATACTTGACAACGTCAAGGCGGCTCATGAAAAAGGTCTTAAATCAATCGCAATTACGGAACACGGGCCCGGTAATTTCAGTTACGGCGTAAATCTCAAGAAACTTCCCGATATGAGAAAAGATATAAGTGAAGCCGTAAAAAAATATCCCGATGTCGAGGTATTACTGGGAGTGGAGGCAAATACGATAAGAAATATGCCGTATTTGGACGTATGTCCGGACGATTGCGCTAAATTGGATATTTTGCTTGCAGGCTATCATTATGCGGTTCTCAATTCGGGAATGATTTTCAACAGGATCGGGCTTAAGACTAAATCTTTGATTGTAAAGAACACCGATATGATTCTAAATGCATTATATTATAATGAGGAAGCGGGGAATCATATAGACATCCTGACTCATCCGGGCGATAAGGGGCCGTTTGACATAAAAAAGATAGCCGAAGCATGTGAGAAAACCGGCACGCTCATGGAGATAAACGGGAAACACCCTCATCTGAGCACGGAGTCGATAAGGACAGCATCCAAGTTTGACGTTAAATTTGTGATAAGTTCCGATGCTCACAGCCCCGAATATGTAGGTGTATTTGAACCGCAGCTTGGAAGAGCGCTTGAGGCGGGGCTCGAACCTGAACGGATAGTTAATATCAGTGAGAGATAATGAAACCTCATTAAAACGGATTGAATTAAAATTGCAGCAGGCAACCATAGCAGCAAGAACAACAGTATAAACGGACAGCAGCAACAGAAGACGTGACATTAGAAAAAGAGGTAAAAAATGGAAGTAGTAATGGTTACCGGCATGTCGGGCGGAGGCAAGACAAAAGCTATAGAATGGTTTGAGGATAAGGGTTATTACTGCATTGATAATATCCCGCCGGTTCTTATAAAAAACTTTATAGAGCTTACCCTCACAGGCCCGAAGCAGATAAAAAAAGCAGCTTTCGTTGTCGATATCAGAGGGGGCGGTTTCCTTAACGACGTTAAGGTGGTGGTGGATGCACTTAAACATGACCCGAATCTTGAGTTTAAGATGCTCTTTGTCGAAGCATCCGACGAGGCTCTCATAAGGAGATATAACGAAACCAGAAGATTTCATCCCCTGTCCAATGCACCGATTACACATGAAATTATAATCGAAGAAAGGTCACAGCTTGCCAACCTTAGAGCTGAGGCTACATATATCTTAGATACATCTCATATGAAAGTTTCGGAATTTAACTTCGAAATGGATAAGATCTTTGCTGACGGCAACAGGAGAGATTCCTTTATGATAAATATTTTGAGTTTCGGTTACAAAAAAGGAATTCCTCTTGAGACGGATTGGGTCATAGATGTGCGCTTCATACCTAACCCTTACTATGTTCCGTCACTCAAAAAACTCACGGGCAACAACAAAAAAGTTTCACAATATGTATTGAAACACGACATAGCTAAGGAATTTCTAAACAGATATACGGAGCTTATCCGTAAGCTCATACCTAACTACATTAAGGAGGGTAAATACAGCCTTTCTATAGGGGTTGGATGTACCGGAGGTCAGCACCGATCCGTTGCAATAGCGAACGAGCTTAAGAAAATATTTACCGAAGACGGCAGAAGAGTTACACTTGAACACAGAGACCTTTAATGTTATAATCAAATTGCAAATGAATTAATAAATCAACATTTACTAGTAATAAAGGAGATTAATATGGAAAAATTAATTATCACAGCTTGCATTTGCGGAGCAGAGGTTACCAAAGAACACAACCCGGCAGTTCCTTACACTGTAGAAGAAATCGTCAGAGAAGCGAAGTCGGCTTATGATGCCGGTGCTGCGCTTATTCACCTCCATGTAAGATGGGATGACGGTACTCCTACACAGGACAAAGACAGATTCCAGGTAATGGTTGACGCAATCAGAAAAGAATGCCCGGATGTAATCATTCAGCCTTCAACCGGTGGAGCAGTGGGAATGACTGACTTGGAGAGATTACAGTCAACCGAGATTACACCTACACCTGAAATGGCTACATTGGACTGCGGTACTTGTAACTTCGGTGGAGATGAAATATTCATAAACACTGACAACACTGTTTTCAACTTTGCCAAAATCCTCAAAGAAAGAGGAATTAAGCCTGAATGCGAAGTATTCGACAAGGGTATGATCGACATCGGAATGAAAGCGGACAAGAAGGGTCTTTTAGAGCACCCTATTCATTGGGACTTCGTACTCGGCGTTCAGATGACCGCTACCATAAGAGACCTTGTAATCATGGCCACATCGATTCCTGCAGGCTCGACCTGGACAGCTACAGGCATCGGTAAGAACTGCTGGAATATCGTGGCGGGAACTATCGCTATGGGCGGACACGTTCGTGTAGGTTTCGAAGATAACGTTTACATTGAAAAGGGCGTACTCGCAAAATCAAACGGCGAAATGGTAGAAAAGGTTGTTAAGATTGCCAAGCTTCTCGGAAGAGAAATCGCTACACCTGATGAGGCAAGAGAAATCCTTTCATTACCACCGAGAAAGTTCTAAACTTCAAACAGTTTAACAAGATTATAAGAGGGATGGTCTTTACGGCCATCTCTTTTTTTAGTATAATTATCATGTATGGAAATCGGAGGAAGCCATGTCATTTGCATCTGAAACAAAAAATGAATTATCGAGAATTATACCCGAGAAAAAATGCTGCATGCTCGCCGAGATCGCTGCATATATAAGGACGACAGGCTCCATAAACATAATGGGGAAATACAAGATAACTCTCAATACCGATAACGCCGCGGTAGCCCGCCACTATAAAAGGCTGATTCAGGAATATTTTTCTATAGAAACCGGACTTGAGATACAGGAAGGCGGAGCTGTAGGCAGAAACAGAAAGAAAAAAAAATACTCCTACTCACTGACCATAGATTCCGAAAACAAGTCGGAGCAAATCTTAAGAGAATGCGGGATACTTATGGTCAGAGAGGGATATAACTATCTCTCGGACGGCATATACGACGGGCTGATTAAATCCAAGTGTGATAGAAAAGCATATCTCAGAGGTGCATTTTGCGGCGTGGGAACGATGTCCGACCCGAACAAATCTTATCATCTTGAGTTTGTGATGAACTCCGAAATCATGGCGGCTGACTTAAAGAAACTCATAAACTCTTTTGCCGATATGGAAGCAAAGACATTCAGAAGAGGCAAAAAACACATAGTCTACATTAAAAAAGCTGAATATATTTCCGACATGCTCGCCCTTATGGGAGCATCGAATAAGGTCAGGGAGTTTGAAGAAATAAGGATAAAAAAAGAAATCAGAAGCTCCGTTCACAGAGCGGTAAACTGTGATGCCGCGAATACGGACAGGATTGTAGACGCATCCTTGAGGCAGGTTGAAGCCATAAGAAAAATTGCGGAAATAAGCGGACTTAAGAGTCTTCCCGATAAACTCCTTGAAGTTGCGGTTCTCAGACTTGAGCATCCTGAAGTCTCGATAAGCGCATTAGGTGAAATGCTCGACCCTCCGCTAAAAAAATCGGGTATAAATAACAGGCTGAGAAGAATTGAAGAAATTGCGGACAGACTTTAGATATAAGCATATAAACGGCATATGGAAACAGGTGTTTTGAATAAAAATACCTGTTTTCATGCTTTTTTCAAAAAGTATTCATAATACATTGATTTTTCACATAAATTTTTCGTTAAAAACACACATTATGTGATATAATATAGAATATATATAATGGGGTAGAATGTTAGTTTTTTGATAGACCGAAAAACTTAAAAGAAAAGGAGGCCTAAATGTGATAAGAGACGGACTTGCCCAAATAAGGGACACGGAGGAGAGAACAGAGCAGCTTAAAAAAGATGCCAATCTCGAAGCCAAGAAGATGCTCGAAGAAGCCGAGACCGAAGCACAAAGGATTCTGGCCGAAGGCGAAATCAGGGCAAAAGAGGCATATGAGGAGCTTGTCAATGAAGGAGAAAGAATTGCAGGCGAGAATTACGAAAAAGCCTTGAAAGAGTCGGAAGCCGGCCTTGGCAGAATTGTGGAGATTGCCGAAAATAACAAGGAAAAGGCTGTCGAATATATAGTAGAAAGGATAGTGAAACTAAGTGTCAATAGTTAGGATGCAAAAAATTGCGGCTATCGGAATAGACACATTTAAGGATGAATTTATTTCAGGACTAATTGACTTGGAAGTTGTGCAGCTTACCGATGAGAGCAGCAGGCTTTCCGAGGACTTCAGCCCCCTTAATATGAAAAAAGGCGGAGGCTTGGAGGATGTACAATACTATGAGGCGAAAATAGCGAGAGCAGGCAGAGCTCTTGAGGTTATAGAACAATACGGAGGTCTTAAAAAATTGCTCATAAAGACAAGAAGAGCGATTCCCGACGAGAGAAGGCTTCGCATAGAAACCAAAGAAGCCAAAATCGAAAACGAAGTCGAAAGACTGATAGACCTCCGTGAGAGCATTAAACGGACAGTAGAAGGGATTAATAAAGTCAACCTTGACACGATAATGCTCTCACCTTGGGAGAACCATGATGTTCCGCTTGAAATAACAGGTACGAATACGACGGATATAATGCGTTTCGTAATACCGATAAATTCAGACTTAAATGAGCTGAAAGCTGCTCTTTCAGATATAACCGAGCTATACGGCATAGAGGAGACGAACTGCGATAATGATATGAGATATATTACGCTCATCGTATCAAAGTCCGTTTCAAAAGATGTATCCGAAATACTTGATACATTCGGGATGCAGGAGCTCGATTTCAGCAGTTTCAAAGGTACTGCCGCGGAAAACCTTGAAAAAAACAAAATAAAGATTGAGAAACTCAATGAAGAATTACAGAACATTGAAACAGAGATAAAGAGTATCGCTTCTTTGAAGGAAGAAATCGAAAACTACTCGGATATATTGACTATAGAAGCCGACAAGAGTATGGCTAAATCAAAGCTTCTCAGAACCAAGCGGACATTTTATCTTGAGGGATGGATTCCTGAAAGAAGGGTTAAGGAACTCGACAAACTGATTGAAGGAAAAGAATGCTATTATGAGGTAAGAGACACTGAAGAGGGTGAGGATGTTCCGGTTCAGCTTAAGAATAACAGGTTCTTTACGCCGATAGAGACCATTACCGAGATGTATTCACTCCCGGCATACGGGAGTTTTGACCCGACATCCATATATGCTCTTTTCTATATATGCTTTTTCGGCATGATGTTCAGCGATGCAGGATATGGAATTCTTATGGCAGCGGCCTGCTTGACGGCTCTTAAGAAGTTCGACCTCGAAGGAAATGTCAAAAAAATGGTTACCGGCTTCATGTACTGCGGCATATCGACAGCTTTCTGGGGAGTCATGTACGGCGGATGGTTCGGCGACTTCTTCGAAGTATTTGCGAGGATAGCCTTAGGTAAAGAATTTGATATTAAACCTCTCTGGTTCGACCCTTTGGATGACCCTCTGAAACTTCTGGTTTTCTCACTGGGACTCGGAGTACTTCATATCTTTGTCGGAATGGGAATCGACGCATACAATAAGATAAGGCGAGGAGAGATAGCGGATGCAGTATTCGATGTGGGGCTATGGTATGTGACGTTGACAGCCGCAATCATTTGGCTCGGCGGTGGATACATAGGCAATCCCATTGCAGAACCTGCCAAAAACATCTTCCTTGCCGGACTTTTGGGGCTTTTCCTGACAGGAGGCCGAAACAGAAAGGGGTTCGGCAAGTTGGTAGGCGGCTTCTCGAATGTATATAGCATAACTTCCTATATGTCGGACATATTGTCATACGCCAGAATCCTTGCGCTCGGGCTTGCGACGGGAGTAATCTCACAGGTTGTCAATACCATGGGTTCGCTTTACGGCGCGGGATTTGTCGGAACGGTGATATTACTCATTGTCTTTGCCTTCGGACATACGCTCAACTTTGCCATAAATGTACTCGGCGCCTTCATTCACTCATCGAGGCTTCAATATGTGGAGTTCTTCGGTAAGTTCTATGAGGACGGCGGAGAGGCGTTTATGCCGCTAAAAAGAAATACTAAATATATAAGAATAGAAAATCAAATATCATAGGAGGAATAAAAAAATGTTTATGGACGGTATAGGATTGGCATTGCTGGGAGCGGCAATCGCCGCATCGGCGGGCTGCGGCTCGGCAGTCGGAGTAGGTATCGCTGGACAGGCGGCTTCAGGAGTAGTTGCGGCAGACCCTAAAAAATTCGGCAGGACACTCATACTTCAGGCTCTTCCGGGCACTCAGGGGATATACGGACTTATTATTTCCTTTCTCATCATGGTTAAGACGGGCTTTTTATCCGGGGCTCCGCTTGACATAAGCACGATGACGGGCATGTATTATTTGGCAGCAGGCATACCTGTAGGAGTAGTGGGAATAGTTTCGGGAATTGCTCAGGGACAGGCGGCAGCGTCGGCACTTCAGCTTACGGCTAAAAGACCTGACCAGATGGTAAAGGGCATCATATACACGGCAATGGTTGAAACTTTTGCCATATTCTCACTTTTAGTTTCCGTGCTTATCTGGCTGAGAATACCTGCATAATATTAAAAAGGTATCTCATTAACCAAAAGGCAGGAGAAAATTATGAGTATAGAAAAAATTACGGAAAAAATAATAAATGATGCCGAAGAGATAAAGAAAGTTAAGCTTGATGATGCAAAAAAAGAGTGCGAAAGAATAATAGCGGAAGCTAAAGTCAAAGCATCCTCAATGGTGGAGGAGATGACAGCATCGGGTCAAGCGGAGAAACAAAGGATTATCGAAAGAAGAAAGTCGGTATCGGACATAGACGGCAGGAAGATTGTTCTGGCAAAGAAGCAGGAGCTTTTGGACAGCTGTTTTGATGCGGCTGTAGAGAAGCTCGTAAATCTGCCCGAGGACGAATACGTCAATTTTCTGATTAACATAGGCGTAGCCTCCGATATGTACGGCGGAGTGCTGACTTTTAACGAAAGGGACAGGGCAACGGTTGCCGAAAAGGTGGTCGAAGGCCTTAACAGAGCAACAGAACAGAAGCGCATTGAAAAATACGGAGATAAGCCATATTCGGAAAGATTCACCATAAGAGAGGTCACGGAGCCTATTACAGGCGGATATTGGATCAGATATCGAATGACCTATGCGGACAATACAATAGGCTCTCTCGTTAAATTGAAAAAGTCACTTCTTTCAGCGGAGGTCGCCGATATCCTTTTTAAGGAGGTCTGATATGAAAAATTACATTTTTCCCTGCGTCATTATAAGGACGAAGGAAACGGAGCTTCTTACGGGGGACGAGTTTATCAGGCTGTCCGAGCAGAAAAATATTCCGGACATCCTTAAAATAATTAAGAATAACGGTTACGGTGAGTCGGAGGAAATTGTGAATCCGAGGGATTTTGAGAGAATACTTAAGCAAAATATGGAGGAAACATATGAGCTCATCTATTCAGTAATTCCCGAAGAAAACGAACTTGATTTTTTCAAGCTTCCGAGCGACTACCACAACCTGAAGGCGATATTAAAGGCCGAATTCAGCGAGCAGGATCCGAGCGAGCTTTTGATACGCTCCGGAACCGTAGAGCCCGAAGAGCTTATAGACTATGTCAGAAAAAGGGAGATGAACATGCTTCCTCTTGAGATGGGCGAAGCCGTACTTGAAGCGATTGAGCTTTTCGGAAAGTCCGGTGACCCGCAGGAGATAGACATAAGGCTCGACAGAGCCTGCTACAAGGAGATGCTTGAATCGGCGGAAGCTTCCGGAAGTGATTTTTTGCTTGAGTATGCCAAGAATACCGTTGATTTGATAAATATAAGTACTTTTGTAAGGCTGATGGAAACAGGGAGACCTAAGACATTTTATGAAAGGGTATTTATTGAAGGCGGAAACATAATGCAAGCGGATATAGAGCCGATTGCCATGGATATCGTCGGCAAGGTTACGGTTTCGGGCCTTGAGAAATATATCGATAATCAAAAAATGGAATATGTCAGGGAGGCGTTCTACATCCCGTTCGGTTTTGAGCCGATAATCGGATTCATTCAGGCCAAGGAAACGGAGTGGAAAAATCTCAGGATTATTATGGCGGGTAAAATGGCAGGAATGCCCGATGTTGAGATAAGAGAAAGGCTTAGGGACACTTATGTATAAAATCGGAGTAATTGGCGACAGGGAGTCGATTTTAGGCTTCAAGGCCGTCGGACTCGATGTTTTTTCGACGGATGACCCCGAAGAAGCCAAAAAAATACTAAAGAGAATTGCGAAGGAGAACTTTGCGATTATATATATCACAGAAAACCTTTACGGTGAAATGATAGACGAAGTCGATGAATATGCAGACCTAAGGACTCCCGCCATCATACCCATACCGGGAAAAGAAGGATCGCTCGGCATAGGGATGACCTCGGTTAAGAAATCGGTAGAGAGAGCAGTAGGTTCAGATATACTCTTTGGAGGTGAGAATCAATGAGTCAAGGCCGCTTGTAGTAGCATCCGGAATGGAAAAAGCTAATATGTTCGACGTAGTTCGTGTAGGAGAGCAGGGACTTATCGGAGAAATAATTGAAATGAGAGGAGACAGGGCTTCAATTCAGGTTTATGAAGAAACGGCAGGCATCGGTCCCGGAGCACCTGTTGAATCAACGGAGGCACCTCTCTCGGTAGAACTGGGACCGGGCCTCATCGAAACGATGTATGACGGTATTCAGAGACCTCTTGAAGAAATGGTCAAGGCTGTCGGCAGCAATATCACGAGAGGCATTAAGGTTCCGTCACTTTCGAGGACAAAAAAATGGGATTTCGTACCGACAGTAAAAGTCGGTGACGAGGTGGAATCCGGTGACATCATAGGAACCGTGCAGGAGACTGTCCTCGTAGAACAGAGAATTATGGTGCCTTACGGCATTAAAGGAAATATAACTTGGATAGAGGGCAACAGCTATACGGTGGAAGAAACCGTATGCAAGGTTAAGCTCAGTGAAAACTGGGGGATGGGAAGAAAAGAAGCGGGAGACGAAGTAGAGCTTTCCCTAATGCAGAAGTGGCCTGTCAGGAAAGGAAGACCTTATCGGGAAAAGCTGACTCCCGAAATGCCTTTGCTTACGGGACAGAGGGTAATCGATACCATGTTCCCGATTGCCAAAGGCGGCGTTGCGGCAGTGCCGGGGCCTTTCGGTTCGGGTAAGACGGTTGTACAGCACCAGCTCGCGAAATGGGCGGATGCGGATATAGTGGTATACATCGGCTGCGGCGAGCGTGGAAACGAAATGACGGACGTACTCATGGAGTTCCCGGAGCTCAAAGACCCGCGCTCCGGAGAGTCACTGATGAAACGTACGGTTCTCATCGCAAACACTTCCGATATGCCTGTAGCGGCCAGAGAAGCATCGGTATACACGGGAATCACGATTGCCGAATATTTTAGAGATATGGGATACTCCGTAGCTTTGATGGCGGATTCGACATCAAGGTGGGCTGAGGCTCTAAGAGAAATGTCGGGACGTCTTGAGGAGATGCCGGGAGAAGAAGGTTATCCCGCATACCTGGCATCAAGACTTGCTCAGTTCTATGAGAGAGCGGGCAGGACGATATCCCTCGGTAAAGAAGGTCGCTTGGGCGCACTCAGTGTAATAGGAGCGGTATCGCCGCCGGGCGGAGACATATCCGAGCCTGTATCGCAGGCGACCCTACGAATAGTAAAGGTGTTCTGGTCCCTCGATTCGAGCTTGGCATACGCGAGACACTTCCCTGCTATAAATTGGCTTCAATCCTATTCTCTCTATGTAGAGAAGCTTGAAAAATGGTACAGAGAAAATGTTGCAAAAGATTATCCGGAAATGAGACAGAGAACTCTCACGCTCCTTCAGGAAGAAGCGGAGCTTAACGAAATCGTTCAGCTTGTCGGAGTGGACTCGCTATCTTCTGAGGACAGGATGAAACTCGAAGTTTGTAAATCAATCCGTGAAGACTACCTTCACCAAAACGCTTTTCATGACATCGATACATATTCGTCGATAAATAAGCAGGTTAAGCTTCTGAAGCTCATACTCGCATACTATGACATGGGCCTTGAAGGAATCAAAAAAGGCGCACCGCTTTCCGCTATTGCGGGACTGCCCGAAAGAGAGGACATAGGAAGATTCAAATATATCGAAGAAGATAAAATTGATTCCGCATATGATGAGCTGTTGAAAAAGATAAAAATCGCCATAGCCGGATTGGTAGAGAGGGAGGTCGAAGCAGATGATTAGAGAATACAGAACCATAAGTGAAGTAGTCGGGCCTCTTATGCTCGTTAAAGACGTAGAAAATGTAACATACGATGAGCTCGGAGAAATAATTATGCCTACGGGAGAAACGAGGCTGTGCAAAGTTCTCGAAGTAAACGGACATAATGCTCTTGTTCAGCTCTTTGAATCATCTACGGGAATCAACCTTAAGGATTCAACGGTCAGATTTCTCGGACATGGAACCGAATTGGCGGTTTCAAGGGACATGCTCGGAAGGGTATTCGACGGAATGGGGAACCCTAAAGACGGAGGCCCTGAAATAATTCCGGAAAAGATGCGTGATATAAACGGACTTCCTATGAATCCTGCAGCGAGGGACTATCCGGCCGAGTTCATCGAAACGGGAGTGTCGGCAATCGACGGACTGAACACCCTTGTAAGAGGGCAGAAGCTGCCTATTTTCTCCGCTTCCGGACTTCCTCACGCTAACCTTGCGGCACAGATTGCAAGGCAGGCAAAGGTACTCGGAAGCGATGCGGGGAACTTTGCGGTAGTTTTCGCCGCCATAGGAATCACTTATGAAGAGGCTGAGTTTTTTGCATCGGATTTCAGGAGAACGGGTGCGATAGACAGGACGGTTATGTTTATGAATCTCGCAAACGACCCTGCGGTAGAACGTATCGCTACGCCTCGTATGGCGCTGACGGCAGCCGAATATCTCGCATTTGACCTTAATATGCATGTGCTTGTAATCCTTACGGACATCACGAATTATGCGGAGGCATTAAGAGAAGTCTCTGCAGCTAAAAAAGAAGTGCCGGGACGAAGAGGTTATCCGGGCTATCTTTACACCGACCTCGCTACAATGTATGAGAGAGCGGGAAGAAAAAAAGGCGTAGCGGGCTCGATAACGATGATACCTATACTTACGATGCCTGAAGACGACAAGACTCACCCTATACATGACCTTACGGGATATATTACAGAGGGACAGATTATTCTTTCACGTGAACTTTTCCGAAAAGGTATACAGCCGCCTATCGACGTGCTTCCTTCACTTTCGAGACTTAAGGATAAGGGCATAGGCAAAGGAAAGACAAGGGCGGATCATGCCGACACGATGAACCAACTTTTCGCAGCCTACGCAAAAGGCAAGGATAACTTGGAACTTGTTGCGATATTGGGTGAGGCTGCCCTTACCGAGACAGACTTGAAATATGCCAACTTTTCCAGAGAATTTGAGAAGCGTTACGTGTCGCAGGGTTATGAAAAAGATCGTTCCATTGAAGAAACGCTCAATACCGGCTGGGAACTATTAAGGATGCTTCCTAAGTCGGAGCTTAAGCGTATCAAGGATGAATATATCGAAGAATATTACGAAGCATGATTTTTTGCACGGTTAACGAAAAGATGAGGACAGAATTATGGAAAGATTAAATGTCAATCCAACCAGAATGATGCTCACCACTCTTAAACGCAGACTCGCCACATCGATGAGGGGGCATAAGCTCCTAAAGGATAAGCGTGACGAGCTGATGAAGGAGTTTCTTGACCTTGCAAGAAAGGACAAGGAGCTCAGAGAGAAAGTCGAAGAGCAGCTTAAGGCCGTTTACGGCAGCTTTTCAGTTGCATCCGCGGTCATGAGCAAAGAGGTTCTTGAAGAATCTTTGATGTTCCCTAAACAGGGTGTCAACTTGGATGTCGGAAATAAAAATGTTATGAGTGTGGACGTGCCGGTGTTCAGCTATGATACGTTAGCTGAGGATAGTGCCGATATCTACCCTTACGGCTATGCGAATACTTCCGTCGAGCTTGATATGTCTATAAATCATCTCACATCGGTTCTTCCGCTGATGCTTGAACTTGCCTCTAAAGAAAAAGAGGCGCAGATGCTCGCATCGGAGCTTGAGCGGACGAGAAGACGTGTTAACGCCCTCGAATATGTGAAGATTCCTCAGCTTGAAGTGACGATAAAATATATCAGAATGAAGCTTGATGAGAATGAGCGAGGTAACCAGACGAGACTGATGAAGGTAAAGGATATGATTCTTCAGGATGCTATACGCGAAAAACGCGAGCGTGACGAAAAGGCATATAATGAAGCCGGAAGAAAAAAGAGAAAGTGCATCAACATTGACTGGTAAATACGAAAAGCGGGAGTGCATCAACACCGACCGGTAAATATGGAAAAAGGACAAAAAATAGAAATAAAAATAATTGACATGAGCAGTGATGGCAGCGGAATCGGCAAATATGACGGCGCTGTCATCTTTGTCGATTGCGCAGTTTTAGGGGATACGGTAGTAGCTGAAATTACAAGGCTAAAAAAGAACTATGCCAACGCCGAGATAGTTGAGATAGTTGAGAGGTCGGAATGCCGAAGTGAAGGCTTCTGCAAGCATATAGACGAGTGCGGCGGCTGCCCTCTCGGGAATCTCAAGTACGAAGAACAGCTGAGGCTTAAGGAAAGATGGGTCAGAGACAAATTAGAGAGAATAGGCGGGCTTGAAAATCCGATGGTAAACTCTATTATCGGCATGGATGAGCCTGTGAGATACAGAAACAAGGCCATGTTTACAGTAGATAAAAAGGGCAGGGTCGGTTTTCTCAAGAAAAAGAGCCATGAGGTTGTTTCTGTAGATGATTGCATGCTGCAGAGCGAAGAAACAATGGGAGCTGCAAGGGCGTTTTCATATTATCTCAACCGTTTCGGCAAAAATCCCGGTGCGGAGAAGCTGATGGTCAGGACGGCGCCCGGTACGAAATCCATGCTTGTCAAGATTTTTACCGCGTCGGAAGATGAGAGGAAACGCTTTGGAAATAAGAAAAGCGGACGCGGCGTTAAAAAAGAAGAAACAAAATTAAACAGGGCGGGTGTGCATCCGCCTAAAGCAGTTTACGGTGAGTGTCCGAAATCTGATAAAGAACTCCCCGGGCTTGAGGAACTTGTCGGCATGCTCTATTCGGGTTCAAACGAGATGCTTGAAAGCGTATGGGTGGATGACAGGGCGGTTGCAGGAAGAAAAGTAATCGTCGATGAGGAGAGCGGGTTGAAGTTTGAAATTTCGCCGGACTCCTTTTATCAGGTGAACAGTGAGCAGACGAAGAAACTCTACGAAAAAGCTATGGAATATGCCGATATCAAAGGCGGTGAAACTGTGCTCGACCTATATTGCGGTGTAGGGACAATCGGGCTTTATGCAGCACGCAGGATGAATAATACCGGACTTGTGATAGGGATAGAGTCGGTAAAATCCGCTGTGCTCGACGCGAACAGAAATTCCGTACTGAACGGCATAGTGAATACGAGATACATATTGGGAAAAGCTGAGGACGAACTCCCCGCCATCATGGGTATTAAACCGAAGATGGGATATAACGAGGTTAACGAGTTGGTTGAAAAGGAACCGGAACTTAAGATATCATATGCCGATGTTGTTTTTCTCGACCCGCCGAGAGCAGGCTGTGCGGAGGAACTTCTAAATGCGGTGGTGTCGGCGAAGCCCGGACGCATAGTTTACGTTTCATGCGACCCCGCCACGCTCGCAAGAGATATAAATTATCTTACGGCAAGGGGATATGAGTTTATGGAAGCGACCCCCGTTGATATGTTTCCGCACACATGTAGCGTAGAGTGTGTGGTGAAATTACGACCGAAATATATATGACGAAACTGCGAAAGAGGATCAACCGAACGGGAATCAGTACGAAACTGCAAACGAGAATTAGTGACATATATGTTTTCTTCACTCTCGTTTTGTTAGGATTCCGACAATTTCCTTCTTTTAAAAAATACACTTCGCAGTATTCTTCAAAATCAATTATACCTCTTGTGTATTTTCCATTATTGAGAAGTTTGTTGAGAACATCTCTGCTCCATTTTGCCTTTCCGGACGGAGAGGAAATGGAGCGGCTTAATAGGTATTTTTGGATATCCTCTAAACTATTTTCTTCTCTGTACATTCTGAAGATAGTTTTTACAACTTCTGCCTGTTCGGGCACGATTTCAACAAATCCATAGTTGTCTCTCTTAAAGCCATAACAGATTCTTCCGAAAAGTCGGGATTCGATTAATGATAATTTCATAGATTTTGTTTCCTTTCTAATTATTATATGTTTGGAGTAAGGTTTCAATATAAAACACAGATATTAGTGGAATTGCAAAAAAGTAAAACCTGCATATTAGTGAGTTAGTTCAGTTGATCTTCGATTTAAACATAAAAATGGAGCGATTTTCTATTAAAATCGCTCCAAAACACATT
>CAYFQR010000028.1:0-20654 GCA_964345365.1 uncultured Oscillospiraceae bacterium | reverse complement strand
TATCATTACCCATCTGCCGCCGACATATGCCTCTGCCCACCAATGATCGAGAAGGCTCATCTTGTATTCTTCGGTAGTCCAATTATTTGAAGGAACCGAAAGATGATGTCCGAATATCATCCTTGATGGAATTCCCTGAGACCTTGCAAGAGCTATGAAGATCGCACTGTAGCCCTGACATGTTATATGCACGACTCCCCGCACGGAGTTTACACTGCTTAATTTGTTTTCAAAATTATAGATGGACTGATAAGGGTCTGCATATTGAAGCGCTTTCTCGCGGAAAGCAATTATGTCATAGTAAAAATTCTCCGCGGTATATTCATATATACGTCTGATTTTTTCGTAATCGTTCTCCGCCCCCGAGCATATCCTGTCGGCAACCGACTTGATATAGTCTTGCTTATATTGATACATCTCGGAATATTCTCTCGTCATAGGGTCTCTGAGTACGAATCTTATATCATCAAGCGAATTGTCCAAATATAAATCCCTGTTGACTATGCTCGCCCAACCCCTTACCTTATCATTATAGTTTCTCACGTTATCATATACCGCAATATAAGGCCTGCCTTTTTTTACTCTGAGCTCCATATTATTTGAAATAACCAGAAACTTTGCAGACTCCAAATCGCGGTTTTCGTCATCAAATACCGCACGTCTTATATATAGATAGTAGCTGCCGTCAGGCACCTCAAGAGACTTCATATTGAGTTTTTTTGAAAACGAATGGAATATTCGGCCGCTTTCATCCGTGTATGTTTCGGGGATAATATTTATATCGAGGCCGATATTACCGCCGTTTTTCCCGATTCTGTAAAGCGAAAGATTGAATACGTCCGTTTTTATCGGAGTATTGAAATTGATTGAGATGGAATATTTGCCGACAGTGTCAACACTCAAGCTTTCATCGTCAAAATTATAAGACGAAACAAAGCTCTTAAGCATAGTAGGCCGACCGGCTTTTTCGAGACGTGCAAAGCATTCCCCGAAAGACAAAGAAAACACTGTCGCGACAACGCATAGAATAACAACCGCTCTTTTAATTTTTAACTTCATTTCCCCCCCCCAAAAGCTCCTTTAGTTAAATACCATATTACATCTTTTCGCATTAAAAAGCAAACTTGATAATATGTTGATATATCGCCAATTCATCTGATGACCTGATTTGAATGACTGAATTTGTGAATATTCTCAACTATAAATAAAAAACGTGTTCCTGTTTTAACCTTTTTACAAAAATATCAGCCTGTATTTTTGTAAAAAAATCGACTGGTTATTTTCATTTAGATGTGATATAATTAGTTTGGAGGAAATTTACTTATTTTTAACCGACATTGTAAGGGGTCGATATGTATAACATTAAAGATGTTGTCGTCTATGGTACCGACGGACTTTGTACCATCGTCGACATCACCGAAAAAAAATTTGGAAATACGAGTGAGGAGTACTACATGCTGACTCCTCTAAGCAAGAAGTCAAACATCGTCTATGTACCGAAACATAACGATAAGATTTTGCTTAGGATGAGAAAGGCGCTCACATCATCGGAAGCTGATGAATTTGTCAATTCACTTCCCCAAGAATATCTTGAGTGGACTCCGAACGAGCGAGAAAGGCAACGCGAATATAAGGACATCCTGTTACACGGAAATCCGGAGGATTTGTTCATAATGATTCGCTCGCTTTATGATAGACAAGATAAGCAAACCAGTATAGGCAAAAAACTGCATGCATCCGACGAAAGATATTTGAGAGATGCGGAACGCATGCTTTTCGAAGAACTCGCCTACGCACTTGATATTAATCAAAGTGAAGTCCTCCCGTTTTTAATCAAAAGACAAAGACAAATAGAAAACAGTTAAAAAAGATGTAATTTTTCACCAACGAACACTGTTTAATATTTTTTTCTTATAATTTCATCAGTTAATACTTTCTTCAATCATGTTGATGAGTTCGGAAACGATCCTGCTTTCATCAACTTTTTTTATAATCTCGCCTTTTTTGAAAATAAGCCCCTCTCCATGCCCCCCGGCTACGCCGAAATCAGCTTCTTTCGCTTCTCCCGGGCCGTTGACGGCACAGCCCATTACCGCTACCTTTATCCTGTCTTTGCCGGAAGCTGTGAGTTTCTTTTCAATCGGCACAAGCCGCCTTTCGACCTCACCTACCAACTTCTCAAGTTCTATCGCGGTTCTGCCGCATGTCGGGCACGATACGATATCAATCACGGACTCGGCAAGACCTGTTGCCCTCAGGATTTCCTTTGCATAATAGACTTCCTCAACCGGGTCTGCGGTAAGCGACACTCTTATGGTATCTCCTATGCCGTTCAGAAGAAGAGCACCTATTCCGACGGCTGACTTAACCTGCCCTCTTTTGAGAGTACCTGCCTCGGTTATGCCCACATGGATAGGGAAATCGCACTCTTTGCTAATCAGCATGTGTGCATCGTAATTCATCCTGACATCCGATGATTTTAGCGAAACCACGAGATTATCATATCCGAGTTTCTCAATTATTCTGAGATTGAGAAGCGCCGATTCCGCCAGACCGCGTGCCGTCACACCTCCGTATTTGTTCAATATATCTTTTTCAAGAGAACCGGAATTTACACCGACCCTTATAGGAATACTTCTTTCTTTAGCGAGCTTGACAATCTCTTCGACCCGCTCCGTGCTTCCTATGTTTCCGGGATTTATCCTTATCTTATCCGCGCCGTTTTTTATTGCGGCAACGGCAAGTCTATAGTCGAAATGAATGTCCGCAACAAGCGGAATGTCCAGGCAGGACACAGCGAGTCTTTTTTTGACCTTGCCGAAGACTTCCGCCGCTTCACTGTCCGGCACGGCAAGTCTGACAATATCGCATCCAGCCTCGACAAGTCTCCTCACTTGAGCCGAAATCGCCTCTTCATCGTGCGGGTTCACATTTGTCATAGACTGGATTGCAATAGGGTTTCCGGCACCTATTTTTATCTTACCTATACTAACCTCTCTTGTCATGTCATCCTCCGAAGAGCCTTCCGACATCATTAAATGTCACATAAACCATAAGTCCGAGCAGCAGCAGCATCCCCGCAAAGTGAATAAAACCCTCTACTCTCTGCGAAACCTTTTTACCCGTTATCCAGCTGAAAAGGATTATTAATATTCTACCGCCGTCCAATGCCGGCAGCGGCAACAGATTGATGCATGCGACGTTTACACTGATGAGCGCAGCTATAAAACCGAAATACATATAACCGTAACTCTGTGTATCGCTTACAATTTTTACTATACCGACAGGGCCGGATATATCATCCATGCCCGCTTGACCCGAAAAAAGCATACCGAGTGATTTCGCCATTACACCGAAAAGATTTACGGTTGACTTGGCGCCGTAAACTGCGGCTTTTATCGGATTGTGGCTTATCTTAGGAAGAATTCCGACTGCATACCTGTCTGTTTCCGCATTAAAGACAGGGATGATATTCAGTGAAACATCCTCCCCTTTTCTCAAGACTGAAAAACCGAGCTGCTCTCCGTTCCCGGCTGAAACAATCTCTCCGACTTGCTGCCAACTTTCAATATCTCTGCCGTCTATCGCCGTAATCCTGTCGCCTACCTTGAGCCCCGAGATTGCCGCCGGTGAATTATCCATTATTTCACCTATGCTTGTCGTCTGAAAGCCGGCTATCCCGATAATAAGGGTCATGATTAAAAAAGCGCAAAAAATATTCATTAGCGCCCCTGCAGTGAGAACGATGATTCGACTCTGCGGGCTCTTGCTGTTAAAAGCTCCCGGGTTATATTCCTTAGACGCCTCACCCTCCTCACCGTTTTCTCCCTGCATAGCGCAAAAACCGCCAAGCGGGAAAAGCCTGATGGTGTGAAGGGTCTCACCTCTCTGTTTTTTCCATATAATCGGCCCCATGCCGAAAGCGAATTCGTTAACCTGAATCCCCATTCTCTTGGCAGCAATAAAATGCCCTAATTCATGGGGGAAAATCATTATTCCGAACAGTAATATCGCAAGAAAAGCTGTTTTCATTTAAGTTTGTACCTTTCTCTTATCTTTCTTCGTACGTCTTTATCAATTGCAAGTATATCTTCCATGTTCAGATTATACATGACTTTATGGTCATTCATTGCAGATTGAATCGTTTTAGGGATATCCGTAAAAGCAATTTTTTTGTCGAGGAAAAGCGAAACAAGTTCCTCGTTCGCTGAATTAAGGACTACCGGACAAGACCCGCCTTTTTTTATTGCCTCACGGGCGAGCTTAATGCATGCAAAAGTCTCATGGTCGGGTTCCTCAAAGCTCAAGTTGGAGCCGTTCCCGAAGAAATCGAGTCCCTCATCACCGGTCGCTATCCTTTCGGGATACCCCATCGCTAAACTTATAGGTACCCTCATGTCCGGAAGACCGAGCTGTGCGATGATTGAATTATCCATGAATTCGACTGCAGAATGCATTATTGACTGCGGATGTATTACGATTTTTATGTCATCCGGTTCAACTCCGAAAAGCCGAACGGCTTCGATTAATTCAAGCCCCTTATTCATCAGTGTGGCAGAATCTATCGTTATCTTCTTTCCCATATTCCATTTCGGGTGCTTAAGTGCATCCTCAAGGGTTACTTTTTCAAGCATAGCGCTGTCATATCCCCTGAACGGGCCTCCGGAACATGTGAGAATGATTTTCTTAATATCTCTTTTTATGTTCCCGTTGTTAGCGACCTTTTCTGAAAAAGAGGTACAATATGCCCCTCCGTTCCCCTCAAGACACTGAAAAATTGCCGAATGTTCCGAATCTATCGGAAGCATCAGGACTTTCTTTTTTTGAACGGCACCCATTATCAGCTCTCCGCCCGCAACAAGTGTTTCTTTATTTGCAAGAGCGATGTCTCTTCCCGCCATTATCGCATGGTAAGTAGGCTCCAAGCCTCTCATTCCCATAAGAGCGTTTATGACGAGGTCGCACGGAAGTGTCGCCGCCTCAATCAGTTTCTTTGCATTATCTTCTTCCGTTCCGTCACAGACAAAACAATTATTAAGGGGTACCGAAAACTCCTCCGCCTGTAAAAGCATTTTTTCTCTGTTTTTTGCACAGGTGAGGCCGACCACTCGGAACTTTTCAGGATTATTTCTAACCACATCGAGTGTCTGTGTTCCTATAGAGCCGGTAGAACCTAAAATTACGATTTTTTTCATCATGTATTTCCTCTATACTGTCAATCCGCCGTCGCAGGTTATCACCTGACCTGTTATGAAGGAGGCCCTTTCGGATGCCAAGAAAGAAACAAGCTCGGCGATATCTTCCGCTCTGCCAAGTCTTCCGAGCGGCGTTTCATTCACCAGCATTTCATCCGTACCTTTCGGGAGTTCACATAACATTTCAGTGTCTATCACGCCGGGCGCTATGCAATTCACCCTTATTCCCGAAGGCGCAAGCTCATTTGCCAAAGACTTCGAAAAGCCGATAAGAGCCGCTTTCGTCGCGGAATATGCACTCTCGCACGAAGCACCCCTCATACCCCATATGGATGATACGGTTATTATGCATCCTTCTTTTTCACGAAGCATGCTCGGAATCGCACACTCAACGGTATTAAAAGCTCCGTCTACATTCACCGCAAATAATCTTCTCCACGATTCGAGAGATATGTCCTGTATCTGCTTCTGTTCGGATATGCCGGCATTGCTCACAAGAAGGCTGACATCGCCTAATTTTCGGTTGACCTCTTCAAACATCGACCGGACTTCTTCCATATTTGAAACATCGGCCTTGACTGCGATGCCTTCTCCGCCTTTCGCTTTTATCAAGGAAAGAACTTCCTCGGCTTTTTCTCTGCTTTTATTATAATTTACCGCTACAGCATAGCCGTCTTCGGCGAGCTTAATCGCAATCGCCTTTCCTATACCTCTCGATGCTCCTGTAACGAGTGCTGTCTTTCTTTGTTTCATAATTCTTTACCAGTGTTTATTTACATCAACGGCAAAATATAGCTTATATAGATATAGATATAAGGGGCGACGAACAGAACCGAGTCGAACCTGTCCATTATGCCTCCGTGACCCGGTATGAGCTTGCCGTAATCTTTTATTCCCGTTCTGCGTTTGATGGCTGATGCCGACAAATCACCGATTTGAGAAATCACGGAGCCTAAGAGAACCATGATTATGAAATGAAAGCTCAGTGCATTCCCGCCCTTGATTACAAACATTTCGAAGCACGAAGCGAGCGCGGCCGCACCTGCCATTCCTCCTATTGCACCCTCAATCGTCTTCTTCGGGCTGAGATTCGGGCATAGCTTATGTCTGCCGAGCAGCATTCCGGTGAAATATGCAAAAGTATCCGTACCTAAGCTGATAATAAATACAAGCCATATATAATTACCGTAGTTTTCAGACCTGTCGATAAGCACTGCAAAATAGAAGAACAGTACAACATATACGATTCCGAACAGGCTTACCGCCATGTCCTCGAGTTTGACTTCATCAAGATTAAACCCATATATCATGCAAAGAACGGTAACCGCAATCAGCCAGGTTGCCATCGCGTTGCATTCCGGCATAAAAAAATCGAACGAATAAAGAATAACTATTGATAAATAACCTGTAATCCGAGCAGGTCTCATACCGTGTGCTCCGAAAGCATCGTAAAGCTCCTTAAGTCCGATAAAAGTAACCAAAATTACGGCAGCCTCCAGATAGAGTCCGCCTAAATATACGATGCAGAGAAGCGGTAACATAAAAACCGCCGATATTATCCTCGTCTTCATCTATTCTCTTCCCCCAAATCTTCTCTCACGGTTCATATATTCCTCGATAATCTCCTCATATTCAGCAGGGGAAAAATCAGGCCATAAGGTATCCGTGAAGGCAAATTCCGAATAAGCCGCCTGCCAGAGCAGGAAGTTGGAAAGCCTTTCCTCTCCGGACGTCCTTATGATTAAATCAGGGTCGGGGATATTGCCGTGCTCGTCTCCCGTATAGAGAGCCGCCGAAAGCTCCTCTTCCGTAATATCGAAATCTGCTGTTACGCTTTTCGTTCTCCTGTCCACGATAGACCGAACAGCCCTTAATATCTCCGCACGGGAACCGTAGTTAAGAGCTATATTAAATACGAGACCCGTATTGTCTTTCGTCGTTTCGAGCGCTGTGGAAATGGAAGCTTTCGCATCTTCGGGTACCCTGTAATTCCAGTCCCCGAATATATTTACCTTCACATTATTTTTATCGAGTTCCTCAAGCTCGGAACCTGCGAACTTAACGAGAAGCTTGAATATCCCTCCAACCTCTTCCTGTGTTCTCTTCCAATTTTCTGTCGAAAAGGCGTACACGGTAAGGTATTTGATTCCCATTTGGTCGGTTTTCTTTATTATCTCCTTCATCGCGAGCATGCCTCTGTTATGCCCTTGAATCTTTGGGAGCTTATTTTTTTTCGCCCATCTGCCGTTGCCGTCCATTATTATGGCCACATGCACGGGCATTTTCTTTTTTTCTTTCATTTGATTAAAACAGTATGGCTACCCACAGGTAGCCATAAAACTTAAATAATAATGCCGATTAGACTTCCATGATTTCCTTTTCTTTGTTGGTGATAACCTCATCAATGGCTTTTTCTGTCTTTTCAACGGATTTTTGAATCTCATCAAGAGCTTTTTTTAGTTCGTCTTCCGAGATTTCACTGTCTTTTTCCATTTTTTTGAGCTTGTCGTTAGCTTCCCTTCTGAGATTACGAACAGCAATTTTGGCATCCTCACCGAGTTTTCTTACCGTCTTGGTGAGTTCTTTTCTTCTTTCCTCGGTAACCTGAGGTATAACAAGTCTGACACTCTTGCCGTCATTCAACGGGTTAATGCCTATGTTGGCAATATTGATAGCTTTTTCGATGTCAACGATTGACTTCGGGTCAAACGGACTTATCAAAAGAGTTCTCGGATCCGGCACTGTGATATTCGATATATTCTTCAAAGGAGTAGGTGTGCCGTAATATTCAACCATTATTTTGTCAAGGAGAGCAGGGTTTGCTCTTCCCGCCCTTACGGTGTTAAGGTCTTCTTTAAGTACTGAAATCGTCTTTTGACCTTTTTCTTCTAAATTCTTTTTTACAGTATCCATTTCTTTTCTCCTATCTTATAATTGTACCGATTTTGTCTCCACAAACAGCTCTTCTTATGTTCCCGCCTTCAGCGAGAGCAAATACATGAATGCTTATATTATTTTCCTTGCAGAGCGCCGCAGCCGTAAGGTCAAGCACTCTCAGGTTATTCTCAATTAAATCCATGTGCCTCAGTTCGTCGAACTTCTTGGCATCGGGATTGGTATCGGGGTCGGAATCGTAGACCGCATCTACATTCTTTGCGAGTAAGATTACCTCCGCTTCCATTTCGGTAGCCCTCAGTGCCGCCGCAGTATCGGTTGTAAAGAACGGTGAGCCCGTACCTCCTCCGAAAATGACTATTTCGCCGTGTTCGAGATGAGAAAGCGCCTTGAGCCTCGTGTATGGTTCGGCGACTTCCCTTATCTCAAGCGCGGTCTGTGCCCTGCACGGCGCGCCTATCGACCTCATCGTGTCATGCAGCGCCATCGTATTCATTATAGTGGCAAGCATGCCCATATAATCCGCGGTAGCCCTGTCCATATCCCCTGACGAGCGACCTCTCCAGAAGTTCCCGCCGCCGACAACAACGGCAATCTGCACACCCATGTCGTGAACTTCTTTTATCTGTTCACAGATATTTCGCGTCACGTCCGGGTCGATACCGAAGCCCTTGTCTCCGGCCAAAACTTCACCGCTTATCTTCAATAATACTCTCTTGTAGACCGGTTTCATATGCGTTCACCTTTCATGTCTAATTCGATTAATTCATATATGATATGATTCAGCCATGTGCGATTTTGCTGAGCTTGCGAAGGCAAAATAGTCGCACGGCGATATAATTTCATATAATAGCTGCGCACGCAGATATCATATCATAATTCGCCTTCCCTATGCAAGCCGAGCGCTAAATAAAGTATGAGCGAAACTGCGCATACCGCCGCAAAAAATATGTATGTCAGTCTGATACCCGCGATGTCCAACGCTATACCGCCTACAAGGTTACAAACTATCGCTGACAAAGAGTTCCCGAGCGAATAAAGCGTCGCAACGGAAAGACTCGAAAGTCTCGGTTCTACTATCTTTCCGAAATATTTTACCATTTCAACTAGGATTATTCCGTCCAGTATTCCCTGCAGGAAGAAAGTCCCGAGCAGCCATCCCGCAGAAGGCAGAAATGAGTAAAAAGAAAACCTGAATACCGCTACCGCCATCCCTATTACTATGAGTTTTTCGGTCGGAATCTTTTGGTTAAGCTTCGGAATAATGAGCATAAACGGAGCTTCAGACCCTGCCATGAGTAAAAACGCAAGGCCTACTCCGCCTATATCTCCGCCTCCCTCAATATATAGAAAGCCGAAATAGGTATTATTTGCCATTATTACACCGAGTACGAAGAACATGCTTATGAGCAATTTTACAAAACCCTTGTTCTTAAAGAGCTCCGAAAGCGTCGCTTTTTTTGCGTTTGTTTCATTCTTTGAAACATAATTCGGAGGTTCCTCCAAGGTCATAACAACGAATATCGAAACAACGAAAAACGCCGCATGTATATAAAATATTATTCTCAGCCCGAATTGCTCTGCAAGCTGCCCGCCGATAAAAACAGAAGTCGCATAACCTATTGCGCCCATAGCGCGTACCGCAGCGAAGTTCTCTCCGACATCAAGCATCATTGAGTCACACAGTCCGTGTGCCGGGCCCTGACTGAAATAAAGCAGGCCGTAGATCAGCATATATAACATGAATGTAGATATTAAAAGGCTTATGATTGATGTCATTGCAGATAATAAAAACATTATTGCGATTACGAGTCTTTTTTGGGACGAGTTCGCATATATTTTACCCCAAAAAATTCCGCCTAACACCGCTGTACCTGTCCCCACGGCAGTAACCGTACCCACCATAGCACCCGTGAATCCGATTGAGTTCAGATATTGCGCAATCAGAGGACAAATAGCACCGAGAGGAGCATACATTGTAAGATAAAGTATATAGCTTTTGTATTTATCATAAAATTTCATCTGCCGCCCCTGATATTTTATTTTTTGCATATATGCTTCTAAAATATGCATAAAGTACAAGTGCGGTAATCAGCCAAGTAACGGGATATGACAAAAACACCCATGCGATTGAACTCGTCTGCGGAATTTTAGCGATTGCTTCAAGCCAAATAATCCTGAATCCGCATACGCCGATGAGCGTGATTATCGTCGGTACCATAGAATATCCCATTCCCCTTATGACGCCTGCGACGACGTTCATTATGCCGCAGAGAAAATACGGTGCTGCGATATAAAGCAGTCTGACCATGCCGGCTTCTATTACTGCAGGGTTTCGGGAATATATGCCGAGCAGCTGCCGGCCGAACCCGAAGCTCATGAGGCCCATTAAAAGACCCGATACGGTGGTGCAAATAACAGCTGTCTTAAGTATCATGGGAACTCTGTCGAGCTTTCCCGCTCCCATGTTTTGAGAGGTAAATGATACCGCCGACTGTGAAAAGCCGTCCATTGATATGAATGTGAATGCCTCGATGCTTGATGCGGCGGAAGAACCTGCCATGAATATCTTGCCGAAGGAATTTACCGATGACTGCACCGCCATATTTGAAACCGAAAAAAGCATGCCCTGTATTCCTGTCGGGATTCCTATTATCATTATAGGCTTGACTTTCGACCACGTTAACGCGAGCTTTTTAAGTTGAAGTCTAAACGCCCCCTGTTCTCTCATAAGACAGCGTATGACCAAAGTTGCACTCAGTATTTGGGACAAAACGGTTGCCAAAGCGACTCCCCTTACGCCTAAATGAAGTACTATTACGAAATAGAGATTAAGCGTCACATTGAGCATGCCCGCCATTGCAAGATAAAGAAACGGTCTCCTTGTGTCGCCTCTTGCCCTCAGTATTGCTGCTCCGAAATTATAAAGTGCCATAATAGGCGCACCAATAAAAATTATGTCAATATAATCTTTGGCGAGCGGCAGAACATCTTCGCCCGTTCCCATAACAAGCAGCAGCCACTCGCTTGAAAAGAGGCCGACAACGGTTACGACAGCTCCGCCGATTAAGCTCAGCAATATGGCGGTATGAACCGCCTGACTGATTTCATTCTCTTTCCCTGCTCCGAATGCCCTTGCAACGACAACATTCACACCTGTACCCATTCCAATCAGCAAGTTAATCACAAGATGAGTCGGCGACCCCGAAACTCCTACGGCGGCCAGTGCCTCATCTCCGGCAAATCTGCCGACAACCATCACATCCGCCGCATTAAAAAAGAACTGAAGCAAACCCGTAAGAACTACAGGAATTGCGAACATCAGCATCTTCTTAAGAATAGGGCCCGTCGTCATATCAATTTCGTTTTTATAAAATTGTCTTTTTCTTTCTCCAATCTCCATAAAACTATCTCGGTAACCTTATACTGTTCTCGTCTTTTTTATTCTTGGGTCTGTAAAGTGTGAACTTCCTGCCTATTGCCTGCACAAATTCGGCATTAAGCCTTTCGAGCAGTGAATTGGCGGTTTCCTTAGGGTCAAGCTCCGACCCCTCCTGTATCTTGACTTTCAAAAGTTCATTGGCTTCAAGGTAGTTATCCATTTCTCTGATTATATTTTCGGTAAGTCCTCCCTTACCTATAAAAACCGCCGCATCTATATGATGCGCCAGACTTTTTAAGTAGCTCCTCTGTTTTCCCGTCAGCATTTTGTTTTCCCTCCTCATTTCACTTTACGTTAATATTTATTATAACAAAAACCCCTCATGAATTACAATGTTTTTTTCTTTTTCACGCAAAATACATAATATTCTGATATAATAATTTATAATTGATTATATCACGGTTTTACGGGTATAATTAATATAGCAAATTGATTCCGTACTTGCGTAATATATTTTTTTCGACATCCTTACGGTATCATCAATGTAAAAAAATTGTAATATTATTTTGGAGGTAAAAAATGGGAAAATATAAAGGAACTCAAACAGAAAAGAACTTAATGGCTGCTTTCGCAGGGGAATCCGAAGCAAGAAATAAATACACATATTTCGCATCAACGGCCAAAAAAGAAGGTTATGAGCAGATTTCGGCTCTCTTCCTTAAGACCGCGGAAAACGAGAAGGAGCACGCTAAACTTTGGTTCAAGGAATTGGGCGGTATCGGCGATACGGCTTCAAACTTAAAGGATGCCGCCGACGGTGAGAACTACGAGTGGACTGAGATGTATGATGAGTTTGCCAAGACTGCGGACGCCGAAGGTTTCCCTGAACTTGCAGAGAGATTCAGAAATGTTGCCGCTGTTGAAAAGCACCATGAAGAAAGATACAGAGCGCTCCTTAAGAATGTTGAAACACTCAAGGTATTCGAGAAGAGCGAAGTGAAAATTTGGGAATGCAGAAACTGCGGACATCTCGTAATAGGAACTTCAGCTCCTGAAATCTGCCCAACCTGCGATCACCCTAAGGCATATTTCGAATTGAGGTGCGAAAACTACTGATTTGTTGTTTAATCACTTCGTCATACAAGTCAAAGCTATAAGCTGACTATGACTCGTTTAGAATGTGTTATGGTTTGCATAATCAATGGTTATGTTAATAAATCCCCTGTTTTTTATAAATCCAGGGGATTTTTATATGCATGTGCTTCTTATTCTTTCTAAACCTTATAGGGTAAGAATAGCTGATAAACCGCTCAGAGAGTTGTATATCAACGGTTATGGCTGTCTTAACTTATTTGAAGGAAGTTTGATTCGGTCACAATCCTGCAGTCTTTATCTTCTGTCGCCTCTCATAGCTATAAGTCTTATCATATTCGCAAGAGCCGTCGCAAGGGCAGCTATATATGTCATGGCTGCGGCACTGAGGACTTTTTTTGCTCCCCGCCTTTCGTCTTCATTTACAATTCCAAGTTCTATCATCTGATTGAGCGCCCTTGACGAAGCGTTAAGCTCCACCGGAAGCGTAACAAGGTGAAAAAGTACCACTCCGCCGAAAAACATTACACCAATATTAAAGAGCAAATTACCTATCTCATAGTTACCTGAACTAAGCAGCATTATACCTATTATTGCCATAGGCCAACTTGCCATTGATGTAAGGTTCACAATAGGCACCAGTGCATTTCTGAACTTTAGAGGGAAATAACCCATCTCATGTTGAAGAGCGTGCCCTGCCTCATGGCAGGCTACGGCTACCGCAGCGACTGAATTGGAATCATATACCGTTTCAGACAGTGAAATCGAGTTTTTTCTCGGGTCAAAATGGTCGGTCAGACTTCCCCCGACAGGTAAAATCGAAATGTGTCCTATGCCGTTATACGAGAGCATACGCCTCACCGCTTCGCTGCCGTTTATGCCGCTGGACACCCTTATGCTGCTGTATTTTCTAAAATTGCCTTTTACCTTAAACTGGGCATAAAAGGTGAAAAATATCGCCGGTAAAAGAATGAAAAATGTCCAATCGTAATATCCGTATCCAAATCCCATAGTTGATTCTCCTCGTATAATATATTTTAAGATACCGGATTGTATCCTAATTACTTATTTTTTTAGAAATTAATTTTCGTTACCGCGCATTACTTATCGGCGGGTTTTCAATTCCTCGTTTCGTATAAACCTCACAGTTTGGTCGCTGCAGCCATTGTACCATGTTTACATGGTACAATTCAGCCATGTGCGATTTTGCCGAGCTTGCGACGGCAAAGGTCGCACGGCGATATAATCCCGTATAATACCTGTGCTTGCAGCTATTATACCACAATTATGCAAATTAAAAATGAAGAAAGAATGAAAAATACCCACACGAGAAACTTACGCTCCCGTGTAGGTAAATGTGGAGCAAGGAACGGGAGTCGAACCCGCCTTTCAAGCTTGGGAAGCTCGTGTACTACCGATGTACTACCCCTGCATGTAAATTGTATTATAAACTAAAAAAATAAAAAAAGCAAATAAATATAAACACTTGTCATTGGCGTGCGGTAACCTTGTTAATTGAAAGGTTTTAATAATGCATATTGGACATTTTCCCACGCTGAAGCTACAACATTATCACATTGGAAGCATCTTCTTTATTCTTGACGACACAACTCGAGCGAGTATAAATTTCATTATGTCGGGGATTATGTAAGGAACTACGCATAGCATCAGTGCCTGAACAAAGCCGTACCGGTTACCGGTAGTGCCCATCACATAGCAGAACCATATTGTCCCGAAAATATAGCATATTAAAAGAGAAATAAGATATATCCATGCGGGAGGCTCGCTTTTTTTAACTGACGAAAATAACCATACAACAAGTCCCATGGCAAGAAAGCCTACAATATATCCGCCGGTCGGCCCCATTATTATGCCGAAGCCTCCGCTGAAACCCGAAAAGACAGGCATTCCGAAAAGCCCGAGCAATATATATATGAGAACGGACAGACTTCCGTATTTACCTCCGAGCAGCATAAGTGCCATAAATACCCCGAATATCTGCATAGTAAAAGGAACAGTAAACGGGACGGTAATCCATGCGGAAACCGCTATTATGACAGACATCAGGGCGGTACTTACCAGTTTAGTTGTATTTTGACTTGCTTTATTCATTCTCCCCCTTACACACCGGCATTTTCAATATACACGCATATAGCCTGAACCCGATGTGTTTTCAATATTACCGTTCAGGCACTGAACCGTGCGTGTTTTCAATATCTTAAGTTAAAACATTAACCCCGAAAAATCGGGGTTAATAAATCTGTTTTATCTGCCTCTTCCCATATATGTTTTCATAGACGCAGGTTCTGACACATACGGGATGATTATATAACGGCTTTTACCTGAGTATTCCCTAACTCATCAATACCCCGTCAAGCCTACTGTATCACCTTCCGTATCGTCCTCTTCATCATCCATCATTTGATTGTAATAGTCATCAACCGGCTGGTATCCCTGCGCATAATCGGATGTCGCTTTCACATACTCCATATAGGATATTGTCGAGCGTTTCTTGGTCTTACGGTTATATTTATAGTATGTAAATTTACCATTATCGGTATCAACCGACACATAATATATACTGCTTGAAGTTACCTTCGATATTCTGTTCTCGATTACCGATTTATTTTTTAGCTTATAAATCAGCTTAGGGCTTGACCCTGCTGCTTTCGCCTCATACACCTTAAACAATGATTTTTCTTTTTTTGCATAATAGAGCTTCGAATTGGTCGCATAATATCCGCGCACGCCGTTTACAGTCTTAATCGACTTCTTTGTGGCCAGGTTAAATACCTTTAGAGTTCCGTAAAATCCTTTCGGTGAAAAGCCGTATACGTATTTGCTGTTTGAATTTGACTGTGAGCCGGATACATCGCCGAGCGAAGCTGCCACTCTGGTTATCTTCCCATTCTTGCCGAGCACAAAGAGCTTATCGACATTGGCACCGAAATAAACGTTTCCTTTGTAGACTTTGCACAATTGCGGCATATTGGCGGCATAGCCGTTAAGTGGGATTACCTCATGCGACGGTTCATCGAGAGATATCTTTGCAAGGGCAATATCAAATGCGGTTCCTCCGTCGGCATCTTTTTCGGCATCTACTACGGCATAAAGGACATGCCCGTCCGAAAGAACCGGCCCATAAGGCGCCAACATGCTTCTGTCGAAGCCGCCTATATCCTTTGCCAAAGCGGCGAAGTCGATGATTTTTGTTTCATACTCCTCATCACCGTAGGCATAAGGTTCTTCGGTCTTCATAAGATAAACTTCTTCAACGTCCGTCTCGAAGTCATAAAGCGCCAGCCTCACAAGGTAAAAATCATTCACCTTCCAGAATTTTTCTCCGTCATCATACTGTTCAGGAGATAATTTGAATAAATTTTCTTCCGCAAAAGTGGTTTGCGGCAACAATGTAATAATCAGAATCAGCGATAACAAAATTGCGAATATTCTTTTCATTTCCGTCACCTCATAAAAAATTGAAGCCAAATGTGTTGTTTTTGTAAGCATACCACACCGGCTTCAATTTAGCTACTGTTTATTCTCTCAAAAGTATATATTTACAGCCTTTTTATATAAAAAATATAAACACGAAAATCATGTCAAATAAAGCAGCACAAGAAAGGCAGGAAACCGTAGCCTCCTCCGCAGCAAGCAGACATACACAGCATGGTGCCTGCCGCCTGCAGACAATAATCCGGCATCTGCATAGTAGGATTCCCGCCGTACCTCTCCGACCTCTCCTGATATCTGACTTCTCCGCCCGTAATCATCATTAAGAGCCTTCTGTACATGAAGTTGTTCGGTTCAAAAGCACATGCAGTCTTCGCGTGTTCCAGAGCTATTGCATTGTCCCCGATTTTATAGTTGGCGAAAGCACTGTAATAGTACCAGGCGCCGCGCCTTTTGTTCTTGTCAATCTCCTCAAGAACATTTAGCCCCTCTCTGTAATAACCGCCCTGTATATATGATACGGCTGACCTTAAATATTGCTCGTCTCGACTTCCCTGAGCCGTATTTTGATAGGCCTGTCCGAATCCGAACGGATCGCCGTAAGCCTGAGTATCTACGGTCTTTCCATCCCTCATGTCCATGATTTGTCTGTACGCCTGTTGGACTTCTTTGAATTTTTCTTCATATCTGTCCTGATTGGGATTTCCGACATTTGCATCGGGATGATATTTTCGGCTCAATGCTCTATATGCTTTTTTTATTTCTTCTTCGCCGGCATCTCTTCTGACGCCGAGAATTTTATATGGATCCATTTTTTTGACCTTGCTTATTTTTGTTATATCTTACCCAGACTCCAGAATAGAGTATATTTCTCAGAATCTCCACGTTTTCGATGAGAGGCAGCTTTTCAAAAGCGTCAGTACACTCGCCTATCATGAGCAAAAGTATATTCAGAACCTGATTATCGAACTTATCTTTTTCATCCTTGTCTACGGATTTCTTGTAGAGTTCCTTGAAAGGATTATATGCCCCGGACGCTATATCTTTTTCAACATCTTCATACGCGTCTAAAAGATAGATGAATTTACCTAAATAAAAACCTACTTTATATAGGTCGTCTTTCCAAAAATCGTTCTTATATACAAAAGATTCTCCCATAATTTCTCCGAAAAGCCTTGCAACCTTGTCAAGAGGTATATCGTCGGCTTTTTCGGCTATCCTGAGGAGGTCGAGCTTCGCTTCAATCACACCGGTCTTTTCGGGATATAATCTTCTGACCTTTTTCGCCGCACTTGACAGAATTTTCATGGCAATAAAGCTACCAAGCTTACGCTCGTCATTCCAGTCGTCCGCCACCTTATAATATGCCAAATAGACACACATATCCGCACAATAATCACTGAACTCGTTCCTCTTTTCTCTGTGTTTGGACACAGGGTGCGCCAAACACCTGCAAAATGCGTCGCAGTCCTCTTTGTCATAAAGATCCGATAAGAGCATCGCCAAAAAAGTCATATCATAATTGAGAGTCATTCTTCCTGCAAGTCCGTGTCTCTTTTTTAGAGAATTACAGACACCGCAATAATAACTCCTGTAAATATCAAACTCTTTAATTTTTAATTCCGGCTTGTTGACAAGCACATATCCGAACATTTTTATAATCCCTGTCTTTTGTTTTATTCAATAGATATAAGATACAACAAAAAAGCACACGTTTTGTGTGCTTTTCGTGATATTTATTTCTCAGCCTATTCTGCTGACCGTACCCATAAATACCGGTATTCCGGTAGCTTCGTCACATATTGCATAGATAAAAGGTCTGTTGAGCGTAACCTTTTTAACTTTCGGAGTCATAGGCATAGCGGTGCATTTTATATCTATGGCTGTAACTGCCGCAGCCTTCGTGCCCTCTCTGTCAAGCTCTATGAAAGTCTTATGAATTACCTTGTCCACATAGAGGTTATCACCGTTCTCTATGGTTGCCATGCCGCTTAAGTCCGCTCTCTTTTTATCGAACACATCCGCAATTCCCATTTTTTTGAGCGCGCTCCTGCAGTTTGCCACCTTGTATTCGTATTTGAAGCAAGGAAGCTTAAGGTGAACTTCCGCATCTTCTCCTGATTTCACCAGCTTGTCAAAGGATTTTTTGCTCATCTTTTCGAGGACATTAGAAACGGTGTACCCCTTTTTAGGGAGCATGAGCATGATATAGTATCCGTCTTTATAGTGTTTTTTTGTCCCTGTGAGATATTTGTTCTCAAAATATCGGTTTTCTGTTGACGAAAGCATCGTTACTCTGTCAATCTTGCCGTTTTCTCTCTTAAATTTGACGTTTTCCCTGACATCCTTATCCTTGTACTCATCTGCCCAAACCCCCTTAAAAGCGGTGGCGTTTATGAGCAGCATACTTGAATCACCGTCAAGTTTATCGATAATGGAGTCTATCATGCCGTCGGTATTTTTATTGACCCAGCCGTTCACATCCTTTACGGTGCTCTCGTCGAATTTTGCGGAAATCGCTTCGGCAAGATATATGTCACCTAAGACCTTAAGAAATTCATTCTTTACCCTGAGTCCGCTGCTTTCTTCCCTGTACCAAACGGAGTTTGCAAGTTTAAGCGTGTCCTCACCGGAAGAAAATTGCAGCTTCGACCACAGTTTATACCATTCGTTCAGTTCTCCGACTTTCACGCCGAATGCCTTCTCAATTTGACTGAGGCTTTCTCCGCGGGCACCGTTTTCAAGCATACCGAGCGCCACTATGAGAGATACCGGGCTTATCATCGTATTCTTGCCGGATTTGGTGTTTTTTAACGCTAACTTCTTAAAAAGGTCGAAGGAAGTGCCCCTTAGAGTATCGGTTGTGTCCTGCTTCTTCCATAGCTGCGACCGGATTTCCCATCTTTCTTCATCGCTCAGTTTTTTTGTTTCCTGTGCGGTGGCTCCGCATGCCGCTGACGGCAGCAAAAGAGCCGCACATAGTACAAGCGCCACTAATTTTTTCATAATGTTTATTTTCATTTTCAGTTCCCCCTTGCCGAAATACATTCGGCTTTAATCTATTTCGGTATTGAGTTTCGGAAGCTCAACGGAAGCTATATACCATGTCAAAATCGCATAACCGTTGTCTTCACCCGTATTGATACAGGTTCTGTCCGGATTCTTCATATCCCTTAAATATTTTTCGTCGATAAGAGCTTGTTCTTTCGTGATATTGATAATACAATAGTTTTTCGTACCTGTTTCCCCGTTTATTTCAAGAAACTTCTCGCACCCCATTGCTTTGCTTGCATCTAATCCGTCTATCCATTCCTCGATTTTTTTCACATCGCCATAGTCGCTGATATTATAGTATGAATACTCTCCGTTCTTTACCCTCTCTATCGTCATGAGCGACAGCTTGGATTTGTCAATTCCCTCGCTGCTGTCCGCAAGCTCACCTGATGCGGTTGTCGATTTCTCCGTTAGACTTGCTTCAACCGAGTCCGCTATGTCCGCAGAATAGAAGCTGATGTTTGCAGTGTCTGCATTCTTAAGCCCCATACCTTTCCAAGCATCCGAAGCGGAATACCCGTAAATACCAAATGCAACGATGAAACAAGCCGCTGCGGCAGAGACAGCCCTATATATTTTGAGTTTCTTTATTCTTTTTTCTCTCTCTGCCGCTTCGGCTCTCTCAACCTTTGCGTAGATTTCTTCTATGAATTGCTCTTTTGTTTTCATTTTATTTTGAACCCCTCTTAAGTTAATCTGAACAATACTTATTCAAAATTCAATCCCTCTGATTCCAATATATTCCCCAATGCTTTTTTGCCCCTGAAAACCAGATTTTCTATCTGCTTCCTTGATTTTTTCATAACCTGTCCGGCTTCGTCATACGACATCTCCTCGAAATATACGAGCCTTATCGCTTCTCGATATTCGGGTTTGAGCTTTGACAAAGCGGAAAAGAGCTTTTGCTTTCGCTCTTTTGAAATTAAAGATTTCTCAGGGCTATAGCCTATCTCACCTCCGATTTCTTCGAATCCCCTTATTTCATCACCGGTTATTTTTTCTTCTCCGAAATCGTTATATCTTCCCTGCTCCAAAAAATCTTCACGGTATAGCGTATTCGGGTCAAAATAACTTATTCGATGATTTTTTCGAATAAAATCTATCGCCAGGTTTCTTCCTATTGCGTATAGATATGTCTTCTCGGATGAGCAGCTTCGGAATCTATCAGGATGCATTATTATCTCGACAAACACATCCTCGGCTAAATCCTCCGCTTCATCAAGGTCATTGACATACCTCGCGATAAAATAGATAAGTCCCTCTCGATAAAGCTCGACAAGCTGTTCTATTTTTTCTCTTGAAATTTTTTCGGAATTGTTGTTCATAAAAGAAACTCTCAAAGTACTTCGACTATTAGTCGTATTACATTCAAAAAACACTCAGTTAATTTATATTTTTCAGCTATTCAAATCAAACACTGTATATGCCCGGCTCTAAAAAGAGCTGGTTTTTAATGAGCGATTGTACCATGTTTACATGGTACAATTCAGCCATGTGCGATTTTGCCGAGCCTGCGAAGGCAAAATAGTCGCACGGCGATATGATTCCGTATAATAGCTGCGCCTGCAGCTATTATACCATGT
>CAYFQR010000027.1:8284-21981 GCA_964345365.1 uncultured Oscillospiraceae bacterium | reverse complement strand
GAGGCCCGCCGAGTCCGGGAGTAGGTTTCGGTCTCGGCAAAGAAAGACTCATCATGCTCATGGAGGCAAACGGCGCAGTGATTCCTAAGCCTGATAATTGTAGTGTATTCATCGCTACAATGGGGAAACCCGCCAAGCTGTACGGGCAGAAGCTCATGCGTGAACTCCGCCAAAAAGGTATAAACGTCCAGATGGACAACCTCCAGAGAAATTTCAAGGCACAGTTCAAATATGCCGACAGATTACAGGCGGAATATACGGTCGTAATAGGTGATGATGAGCTTTCAAAGGGCAGCGTCAGCCTTAAAAACATGAAAACCGGCGAGCAGACGGAAGTGAAATTCGAAGATTTGGTTGACGAAATAAATAAGTAATTGCAAAGGGAAATAAAATATGAGTGAAATATATAAGCGAACAGATATGTGTGGAAACCTCTCGATCAAAGATGTAGGGAGAGAGGTTGCGCTGAACGGTTGGGTTGCCAAAAGAAGAAATCTCGGAGGGCTTATTTTCGTTGATCTCAGGGACAAAACGGGGATTGTTCAGGTTACTTTCGACGACAAGATACCTGAGGATTTATTTAATAAGGCGGACAGCTTAAGGTCTGAATACGTAATAGGCATAAAAGGCACGGTTAAAGAGAGAAGCTCGAAAAACGATCAGCTCTCAACCGGTGAAATAGAAGTATTTGCAAGTGATATGGTAATTTACTCCACATCCGAAACACCGCCCATATATGTTAAGGACGATGACAATGTTGATGACAGCCTCAGATTGAAATATAGATATCTCGACATGAGAAAACCTCATATGCAGCGAAATCTTTCGTTCAGACATAGAGTTTGCAAGGTTGCGAGAGATTATTTCGACGAAAACGGCTTCACTGAGGTTGAAACTCCTGTTCTCATTAAATCTACTCCGGAAGGAGCGAGAGACTACATAGTGCCTTCGAGAATAAGCCGGGGAGAGTTTTATGCTTTACCTCAGAGCCCTCAGCTCTTCAAGCAGCTTCTGATGGTAGGAGGAACGGACAGATATATTCAGATCGCCAAATGCTTCAGAGATGAAGATTTAAGAGCGGATCGTCAGCCGGAGTTCACTCAAATTGACCTTGAGATGTCTTTTGCAACTCAGGATGAAGTTATCGATATTCAAGAGGGTTTCCTGAAGAGAGTTTTCAACGAATGCATGGGTATCGATATTGAAACTCCGTTTCCGAGGCTGAGCTGGGAAGAAGCTATGGAGAGATTCGGTTCCGATAAGCCTGATATCAGATTCGGCTTTGAGCTTAAGAAACTGAACGAACTCTTTGACGGATGCGATTTCAAGGTATTTTCGGATTGCCTTGAGTCAGGCGGCGATATAAGGGGTATATGTGTTACAGGCGGATCGGATTTTTTCTCCAGAAAGGATGTCGATAAACTGACAGACCTTGCCAAACACTACGGCGCTAAGGGGCTTGTCTGGATAAGAATCAATGAAAACGAGATAAGCTCTTCAGTCAGCAAGTTCTTTAATCAGGAAAAACTGACTGAAATTGCTTCCGTATTCGGCGCGAAAAAGGGTGACATAATATTTTTAGTGTCAGATAAAACCAAGGTTACTTTTGATTCGCTCGGATTCCTCAGAAGAGAATGTGCGAAGAGAATGGGACTTCTGAACGATAAGGAATACAAGCTTCTTTGGGTAGTGGATTTCCCTATGTTCGAAGAAAACGATGAGGGCGTGATGACAGCAACGCATCATCCTTTCACACATCCTAAATATGAGGATATACATCTTCTTGATACCGAACCTCTGAAAGTGAAAGCCGACGCATATGACATAGTGTTAAACGGCGTGGAGCTCGGCGGAGGTTCCGTAAGAATACATGAGAGAGAACTTCAGGAGAAAATGTTTGAAGTCCTGGGCCTTACACCTGAGGAATGCGACGAGAAATTCGGATTCCTTATTGAAGCGTTCAAGTACGGAGCACCTCCTCATGCAGGCCTTGCTTACGGTTTAGACAGGCTTGTGATGCTGCTTTTAGGAGAGTCGTCAATTAGGGAAGTGATGGCATTTCCGAAGAATCAAAACGCACAATGCTTGGTTTGCGGCGCGCCTGCAGCAGTAGAAGAATTGCAGCTTAATGAGCTCGGCATTGAACTTCAAGAAAAATAAGAGAAAGATTTCAGGGTAAGATAATGAGTGCAATAGGAGTGCTTGGCGGTACCTTCGATCCGATACATCTCGGACACTATTACTTAGGCAAAGCGGCGATAGACGAGGTGTCGCTGGATAAGCTTATCGTAATGCCGGCTAATATTCAGCCGTTCAAGCAAAATATAAAAGTATCCAAGGATGTCCACAGGCTCGCAATGGCAAGGCTTGCATTTGCAAGTTGTCCCAAAGCCGTAATATCGGAATACGAGATAATGAAAGGGGATGTATCATATTCATTTGATACCATGTCCATGATGAAGATGCTTTATCCGGGGGATGAACTGTTTTTTGTCATGGGTACGGATTCTTTTATTCATGTTGATAAATGGTATAAGGGTGGAGACCTTCTTCATAATTTCAGTTTTATCGTGAGTTCAAGGCCGGGATATCCGGAAAAAGAGCTGGATGCAAAAATAAGGTTCTATTATAAGGACTACGGAACAAAGATTATCAAATTAAAATCAAAGATGCCGGATATAAGCTCCACAGACATAAGAGAAACGGCCGTATCCGGAAAATCTATCAAACATCTCGTGCCGGAAGCGGTAGAGAAATATATAATAGAAAATGGATTATACGAAGATTAAAGAAGAAATCAACTCGTATATCGAGTCGAATTTTTCCGATAAGAGAAAGCTTCATACCGCCGGGGTTGTCGCAACTTCTGCAGAGCTTGCCCGCAGGTATTCGGCATCGCCCGACAAGGCGGAAATTGCGGCGCTCTTTCATGATATGTTCAGAGGAACAGGATTAACTCAGTTGAACTGCTGCGTTACGCAATTAGGGCTTGAAGATAAATATATCGACAATGCGAATCTCGCTCATTCCAAGATTGCGGCGGCAGTAATGCGGAGAGATTTCGGTATAAACGATGATGACATAATAAACGCCGTCGAGTTTCACACTACCGGAAGGGCGGGCATGGGCTTGCTTGAAAAAATAATATATTTAGCCGATGCGATAGAACCGTCACGTGATTATCCGAATGTAGATAAAATAAGAGATGAAGCATTCAATGACATTGACAGGGCTTGTCTGATGTCATTGGAAAAAACCGCGATTTTTATCAGGGAACGAGGGATGTTCCTTGATTCAGATACGATAGAAGCAATTGATTTTTTAAGAAAGGAGTTATCACTAAATGACAAACCATGAATATGCTGTTTTAGCTGCCGAAACCTTATCAAACAAAAAAGCAACGGATATAGCTGTAATTGATTTGAGAGAAAAGGCAAGCTTTGCTGATTTTTTTGTGATTGCGACAGGAAATTCGGAGAGACAGTTGAATTCTCTTGTTGATGATGTGGAGGACAAGTTTGCCGAAAAAGGCGTTCTGCCCAAGATGGTAGAGGGAAAGAACGGAACCGGCTGGATTCTTATGGATTACGGCGATATTATCGTAAACGTGTTCACAGATGAAATGAGAGAAAAATATAATATAGAGAAATTATGGGCGGATTGTCCTATTGAGTTTTTGGGAGAATAATTTTTATATGGAAGAAAGATATAATTTTAGAGAGATTGAAAAAAAATGGCAGAGGATTTGGGAGGAAAAGCGCACCTTCAACGTAACGGAGGATTATTCAAAAGAAAAATTCTATTGCCTTGAGATGTTCCCGTATCCGTCAGGCAAGCTTCACATGGGACATGTGAGGAACTACTCCATAGGGGATGTTGTCGCAAGATTTAAGAAGATGGACGGATACAATGTGCTTCATCCTATGGGGTTTGACTCCTTCGGGCTTCCTGCGGAGAATGCAGCTATTCAGAACGGCATACATCCTTCGATTTGGACTTGGGACAATATTCATGAGATGGAGAGACAGCTCAGAGAGCTGGGACTTTCATACGATTGGGATAGAGAATGCTGCACTTGTTCCGAAGATTACTACAAGTGGATGCAGTGGATTTTCATACAGTTTTTCAAGCAAGGACTTGCATATAAAAAAGCCAACCCTGTAAATTGGTGTCCTTCCTGCAATACGGTGCTCGCAAATGAACAGGTCGTTGAAGGTGCATGCGAAAGATGTAAGACCCCGGTTACAAAGAAAAACCTAAGTCAGTGGTATCTTAAAATAACGGACTATGCCGACAGACTTCTGGATAATCTTGATAACGGCAAGCTTGACGGCTGGCCTAACAAGGTAAGGATAATGCAGAAGAATTGGATAGGTCGCTCTTACGGCTGTGAAGTCAGCTTTGATATTAAAGGTTCAGATGAAAAAATCACGGTATTTACCACAAGAGTCGATACTATATTCGGTGTTTCTTTCATGGTACTCGCGCCTGAATACCCGACTGTTATCGAAAATGTTAAGGGGACGGAGTTCGAAAAACCCGTGCTCGAATATATAGATAAAGTAAGCAGGATGAGTGAAATAGAGAGAACTTCAACCGTAACCGATAAAACCGGTGTATTCATCGGAAAATACGCGGTAAATCCGTTTAACGGAGAAGAGATACCTATCTTTATTTCAGACTACGTTCTGATGGGTTACGGGACAGGGGCCGTAATGGGAGTGCCGGGACATGACCAGAGAGACTTTGAGTTTGCAAAAAAATACAGCCTCGACATCAGGCCTGTTGTAGACCCGGGGGATCCTGAAATCGACCTCAATAACCTTGAAGAAGCGGCAGATGCTTACGGCGTAGCAATCAACTCGGGCGAAATAAACGGCATGCCTACAGACGAAGCCATAGAATACATGATTAAAAAAGCTGAGGATATGGGCATCGGCAAAAGAACCGTAAACTATAAGCTCCGTGACTGGCTCATATCGCGCCAGAGATATTGGGGGACTCCGATACCGATGATATACTGCGAAGGCTGCGGATGGGTTCCTGAAAGAGAAGAGAACCTGCCGGTTAAACTGCCTGTCGATATTGAGTTTACGGGATGCGGCAAATCACCGATTGCCTCCTCCGAAACTTTCACGAAATGTAAATGTCCTAAATGCGGAGGCGATGCTACAAGAGAAGTTGATACCATGGATACTTTCCTGGACTCCTCCTGGTATTTCCTCAGATTTTGTGATGCACATAATACCGAGAGACCGTTTGATAAAGACAAAGTCGATTATTGGATGGGTGTCGACCAGTATATCGGGGGCGTCGAGCATGCGATTCTCCACCTCATGTATGCGAGATTCTTCCAAATGGCTCTTTACGATTTAGGCCTTACATCCGTAGAAGAACCTTTTGAGAATCTTCTGACTCAGGGAATGGTGAACAAAGACGGTAAAAAAATGAGCAAATCGCTCGGCAACGTGGTTTCGCCTGCCGAAATCATTCAAAAGTACGGTGCGGACACGGCGAGATTATTTATTCTCTTCGCCTCACCGCCTGACAGAGAACTTGACTGGTCGGATGCGGGAGTGGAAGGCTCATTCAGATTCTTGACGAGGGTATATCGCCTTGTGTACGAACTCACCGGCAGGAACTATTCCTCCGAAGGAGAGGTCAATGCCGAAACGGCGAAAGACAAGGCGCTGAATTATAAGTTAAATTATGTTATAAAAAAAGTAAGGGACGATGTAGGCGGAAGATTTATGTTCAACACCGCCATTTCCTCAATTATGGAACTTGTCAATGAAATGTACAAGTATAAAGATGAGGAAACAATCAACGAGCAGCTTCTTATGAAAGCGGTAAAAGAACTCGTGATTATAATTGCACCGTTTGCACCTCATATTGCCGAAGAAATGTGGGAACACATCGGCGGTGAAGGGCTGGTTTCCGATACTTCCTGGCCGGAGTGCGATGAGAACGCACTCGTACCGGACGAAGTTGAGATTGTAGTTCAGATAAACGGAAAGGTAAAAGACAAAATCATGGTTCCTGCGGACTTGGAAAAGGCTGAATTGGAAGAAATTGCACGCCTTAACTCCAAAGTTCTGGAAGCCGCTCAGGGAAAAGAAATTACTAAGGTAATTGCCGTACCCGGACGATTGGTAAACATCGTCGTTAAATAATTGAAAGGAAAATAATGACAAGAAAGAACAATAATAAGCAGAAAAAACCTATGCTGAAGGTAATTCCGATAGGCGGGCTTAACGAAATAGGTAAAAACATGACTCTCTTCGAATATGAAGATGAAATCATGATTGTAGACTGCGGCATGAGTTTCCCCGATGATGAGATGCTCGGAATTGACGTGGTAATACCCGATTTCAGCTATTTGATTTCAAACAGGGAGAAGATTAAGGGGATGATAATTACTCACGGGCATGAGGACCATATAGGTGCAATCCCGTACCTGTTAAGAGACATCAAAATTCCCGTGTACGGCACCAGACTTACCATAGGACTTTTGAAAAACAAGCTGGCGGAGAGAAGTGTTGTTGGCGACCTCAAAACCATTGAGGCGGGAGATATAGTTAAAATCGGGAAATATTTTGAAATTGAAACCATCAGAACCACTCACAGTATCGCCGACAGTATTTCAATGGCGATTAAAACACCTGCCGGCATCGTTTTTCATTCCGGTGACTTCAAAATCGACTATACACCGGTTGACGGCGATCCCGTGGATTTAGCAAAATTAGCCGAAATAGGTAAAAAAGGTGTCACGCTCATGCTCTGTGACAGCACCAACGCTACAAGACCCGGTTTCACTCAATCCGAGAGAGTGGTCGGACGAACACTGGAGAATATTTTCAGGACGTCCAAAAAGAGGATAATAATAGCTACCTTCTCATCCAATGTTCACAGGGTGCAAAAAATAATAGAAAACGCCATAACATGCGGCAGAAAGGTCGCTATATCCGGACGTTCGATGGAGAATGTAGTTAAACTTGCAATAGAACTCGGATATCTCAATATACCTGACGGGGTTTTGGTCGACCTTAAAATGACGAGGGATATACCTGATGATAAGCTTGTACTCATAACCACAGGTTCACAGGGAGAGCCTATGTCGGCTCTTTCAAGGATAGCATCGGGTGAGCATAAGGGCATTAAACTTAAACCCGGAGATATGGTTATTTTAAGCTCAACTCCGGTTCCCGGAAATGAAAAGAGCGTATCAAACGTAGTTAACAGACTGTTTGAGGCGGGAGCCGATGTAATTTATTCGGACATAGCAGAAATTCATGTTTCGGGGCATGCCTGCCAAGAAGAACTGAAATTACTTCATTCTCTTCTCAAACCTAAATATTTCATGCCTATCCACGGTGAAGTAAGGCATCTCATCAGCCATGCGAAGCTTGCGGAGCAGCTCGGTGAAAAACCCGAAAACATCTTCATACTTCAAAACGGCGATGTGCTCAATGTGAATAATAACGAAGCCTACAAGGAGAGTTCAGTAGTCGCAGCGGATGCGATTTTAGTTGACGGGCTCGGAGTAGGTGATGTCGGAAACATTGTTTTAAGAGACAGAAAGCATCTATCCGAGTCGGGACTGATAATAGTCGTAGCCGCAATAGCCGAAGGCGGTTATCTCGTATCGGGGCCCGACATTGTATCAAGAGGATTTGTCTATGTTAAAGAAAACGAACAGCTTATAGAAGAAGCGAGACAAGTAACACTTGATACCATCGAAAAGGCTTTGAGCAGCGGTTTACGTGACTGGAACAGTCTTAAATCAAGGGTCAGAGATGAACTTTCATCTCATATTTATAAGATAACAAGGAGATCTCCTGTAATCTTGCCTATTTTTTTGGAGGTATAAAGAATGAACGTTTATGATCAGGCACATCAATTAGCGACAGCTATCAAAGAATCCGAAGAGTTTAAGCAATATGATTCTAAAAAGAAGCTCTTAAACGACAAACCGGAGCTTGCGACCATGATTAAGGATTTTCATGAGAAATCCATGGAAATGCAGCTCAAGCAGATGACCGGCGAGCAGCCCGATGCGACGGATCTTGAGAATATTCAGAAGCTCTATCAGATTGTTGCGATGGACCCTCTTGCCGCAGGCTATCTTGATGCAGAGATGAGATTCAGCCTCATGATGAAGGATGTATATGAGATAATCGGGGAAGCAACCGGTCAAAATGATGTTTTGAAATAGATTTTTTTAAGTTCAAATAATGTTTTAACCCGATTTTTCTTGAAGGATAATGCAATCTATGTTAGAATAAATCGAATGTTTGACATAATTGATGATAAATATTTAATATAGAATGGAGATTTGATAAAATGGTAACAGCAAGTGATTTCAGAAAGGGCAAAACTTTCATCGTAGACGGGGCTCCATGCGTAGTTATTGACTTCCAGCATGTTAAACCGGGGAAGGGTGCGGCTTTCGTGAGAACGAAATACAGAAATATTCTAACCGGCGCTACACGCGAAGAGGCTTTTAATCCGTCGGATAAATTCGAAGATGCTATCATTGAAACTAAAAAGATGCAGTATCTCTATAATGACGGGGAACTCTACTATTTTATGGATCCTGAATCATACGAACAGGTTCCGCTTGCACAGAGCTCCGTAGAGGATGCTGTTAAATGGATTAGAGAAAACGATGAGGTTACAATCAAGTTCTTCCAAGGGAGCGCCTTTATGGTTGAACCTGAGAACTTCGTAAATTTAGAAGTTATCGAGTGCGAGCCGGGTGTTAAAGGTAACACCGCTACAAACGTTACAAAAGCCGCCACGGTTGAAACGGGAGCAGTCGTACAGGTGCCTATCTTCATTGAATCGGGAGAGAAGATACAGATTGATACCAGAACCGGCGAATACTTAGGAAGAGCTAAATAATTAAGACTTATGAGGGACGCCCTATCGCGTCCCTTTAATACTGAAAACATGAAAAAAAATCTATCAAAAATAACACTGTTCATTGCTTTTTTTATAGCAGTAGTGATGCTTGCAGCGTGCAGTACGGATGTCAGCGCTTTAGACCCCGAGGATACGGAATTGAGAATTATAGAGATTGAGTCCGGTTCTTCTGCCACTTCTATCGGTGAGAAGCTTGAAGCTGAGGGCATAATCGCCTCGGCAAAGGATTTCAAAATTTTTGCCAAAAATGAAGGATATGATGTGCGTTTCCAAGCGGGGACGTACAGTCTCTCGCCCGCAATGTCACTTGCCGATGTATGCGAGATATTGGTCGGAGGGAAGACCGCTTCCGTGAGCTTCACGGTTCCTGAAGGATTGACAATAGAACAAACCGCAAAAAAACTTGCCGCGCAGAATCTCGGCACTTATGAGGAATTCATCGAAGCTATAGAGAACGATGATTATGAATATGAATTTTTGGACGATGCGGAGTCCTTGGAGGGTTATCTCATGCCGAACACATATTCCGTACCCGTAAACAGCAGTCCGCATGAGATTATCGATATAATGCTGAGACAATTCGATATTGACGCATACAGCCTCATAAAAGAAGAGCTTAAGAAAAATGACAGTGCGGCTTCAGCATACGGAACGAAGGGAATAGTCACAATCGCCTCCATAATCGAAAGAGAATGTAAGGTGGATTCGGAGAGACCTCTCGTTTCATCTGTAATCAAAAATAGATTGAATATCGGCATGAACTTGGGAATGTGCTCAACTGTTCAATATCTGCTTTTGAAAGAAACCGGTGAAGTGAAAGAAGTTCTGCTCTACAGCGACCTTGAAATAGAGAGTCCCTATAATACTTACAAGCATACGGGTCTGCCGCCGGGAGCGATAGCAAGCGCAGGTATGGCTTCGATTAAGGCCGCACTGAATCCTGCCGATACGGATTATCTTTATTTCGTGCTTAGTGAGAAGCTTGACGGTACAAGCAACTTCAGCGCCGATTATAATAAATTCCTCATGGATAAGGCGGCTTATGACAGGGCGGCGAAAGCTTCCTGATCTTAACCGTACCTTGATTTGACTTTGTACAAGATTATATATATAATATTTGAAAATAATTATTTTAATTTCCGCATAAAAAAGGGAGTGGTAATTTAATGGACGCGGACAGTCGATTGTCGTTATTATTTATTTTCGTTCTATTGTTTTTTGCAGCATTTTTTGCTGTTTCGGAAACTTCATTTGCGGCAGCATCGCAGACCAAGCTCAAGGTTGCTGCCGACAGGGGCGATGACAGAGCTAAATTTGCACTCTACATTATCGACCATATTGAAGTTGCGATAAGTACTCTTTTAATTCTTACAAACATAGTTCATATTTCCGTCGCGACTATAGTTACCGTTATGGTGACTAAGCTATGGGGCATAAGTTTCGTATCAATTTCCACCATTGTCACCACGATTGTTGTTTTTTTCGTCGGTGAAATGCTCCCCAAAAGCATAGCGAAAAAGAATCCCGAAAAGTTTTCCCTACGAGTAGCAGGGGTTATTTATATTCTTATGAAGATTTTCGGGCCTTTGGCCATGATACTCACTAAGATAGGGCTTCTTGCCGCCGGGCTCACTAAAGGTGAACCGGAGCTTACCGTTACGGAGGATGAGCTCCTTGATATATTTGAAGACTTGACCGAAGAGGGCGTTATAGATGAGGAACAGGAGGACATGATGTCCTCCGTACTGGAGTTTACCGACAAAAAGACGGGTAAAATCCTCACTCATAAGAGAGATGTAGTCGGAATCGATATAAATATCAAAAAAGAAAAAATCCTGCCTGAAATCAATGCGATGACGCATAGCAGGGTAATCGTATATGACGGTAAAATCGACAACGTGCTCGGAATACTCAGGATAAGAAATTTCCTGAAAAAATATATGCAGACAGGTACCGTTCCGGAAATATCGGAGGTAATGGACGAACCGTATTGGGTTAACTCGACAACCGCCATAGACGACCTTCTTGAAGAGATGTCTGGGGCAAGACAAAATATTGCTCTTGTCAAGGGCGTTAACGGTCAGTTTATCGGACTCGTATCAATAGAGGATATATTAGAGGAGCTCGTCGGGGATATACTTGACGAGAGCGATGAGGACGGGGGTGAGATAAAATGACAGTCACTCTCATAATCGGAATCATTCTCTGTATTATGTTTTCGTTTACTTCCTCCGCCTCCGAAATGGCAATATCATCAGCCAATAAAGTGAGAATAGAGCATGAGGCGGAGGCAGGTAAGAAAAGGGCAATCAAGGCTCTTTACCTGATTGAGCACTTTGATGATACTTTGAGCTCCATACTCATAGTTAATAATCTGGTTAACATCGCCGCATCTTCGATGAGTTCGGTGCTTGTAATAATCTTAACCGGTGACACGGAGCTTACATGGCTCGCTACAATTATAATTACGATTCTTATCATAGTTTTCGGCGAAACGATGCCGAAGATTATAGCAAAGAGAAACGCTACGAGGTTTTCGCTTTTCTTCGCACCGTTCTTAAGGCTCCTGATTGTACTCTTCAAGCCTCTCGTATTGATTACCGTAAATATTGTTTCAGCCATAACAAAAAATATACGCGTAAAAAAGGATAACGGTGACGAATCCGTTGAAGAGCTTACCAATATAATTGAAACCGCAGGAGATGAGGGTGTTCTTGACAATGACCAGACTGAGCTTCTCATAAAATCGATCGATTTTAGGGACATATGCGCTTATGAAGCGATGACCGCAAGGGTTGACATAGATGCAATCGATATCGAAGACCCGATAGAAGATATAATCGCCACAATCAGTGAAACACCGTTTACCAGGTTGCCCGTTTATGAGGACAGCATAGACCATGTAATAGGGGTTCTTCATCTCAACGATATATTAAAAGCTTTTTCAGTATCAAACGATATTGATATAAGGGACATAGTCATGGAGCCTGTATTCGTCTACAGGACAACCAGACTGCCGAGCGTACTCAGGGCTCTCAGAAATTCAAAACAACATATGGCAATCGTCACGGATGAGTACAGCGGTACGGCCGGAATCATCACGCTTGAAGACGTCCTTGAGGAGATTGTAGGCGAGATATGGGACGAGTATGATGTTGTAGAGGAAGAGATTGTTGAAAAAAGCGAACGTGAATATGAACTTGACGGCGACCTGAACATATATGAGTTCCTTGAACTCATCGACATGGACGAAGACGATTATGAGCACGACTCCGGAACGGTGGGCGGACTTATAATGGAACTCCTCGAAAGATTTCCTGAAGAAAATGATGAGGTGCGTTATGAAAACTCCGTGCTCAAAGTATTGGAAGCAGGGGAGAGAAGAGTTGAGAAGGTTCTTCTTACAATAGACGAAGAACAAGAGGACGTAGAAGATGGAGAAAACTAAGGACATCACAAATGAAGTGATAACGGAATACCTCAACAGCTTCTATAAGCCTCTGACGCATGAATTAGGTGAGCTCAGAGAATCCGCCGAAGCGGAAGGCATTCCGATTATTCTTAAGGAAACCGAAGACTTCCTATGGATGTTCATGGACTTGATTAAGCCTGCGAGGGTGCTTGAAATCGGAACGGCAATAGGATATTCCTCTATGTTTTTTGCGGAAAAAATGTTTCTTCAAGGCGAAACCGAGTCTTTCGTTGTGACAATCGAAAAAGATGATGAGATGTACTTCACGGCGAAAAAAAATATTGACGAACTCGGATATAAAGACAGCATAAGAACAATTCACGGAGACGGTGAGGCGGCGGTTAAATCACTAAAAAAAGATGAGAGCGTTGAACCGTTTGATTTATTGTTTATAGATGCGGCGAAGTCACATTACCTCAGATTTTTGAAGGCGGCATTGCCTCTTATGAAAAAGGGCGGCGTTGTAATAGCCGACAATACTCTGTTTCAGGCTAAAGTGGCCTCAGATGAATATGACATAGGCGGCAGACATAAGACGAATATCAGGAAGCTGCGTGAATTTAACGACTATTGCCTAAACGAACCGAAGTTCAGTGCTACTATTGCACCGATAGGGGATGGACTGACCATAATTAAATTATTGTAAACACACTTTAGGATACTATTTTTTGTATTAACAATGATTATTAATCCGAACAGAATTAATAAATGCTGATATAAAAAAGTTAATATCTAATAAAAATAAATAAGATGAGGATAAATATAGATAATATCACATGATTGAAAAACCTGAACTTTTAGCGCCTGCGGGCGACCTTGAAAAACTTAAAATAGCAGTGGAATACGGCGCAGATGCGGTTTATTTCGGCGGTGAAATGTTCTCGCTTCGAGCAGGTGCCGGAAATCTTTCGATTGATGAAATAACCGAGGGCGTCAACTTTGCACATGATAGAGGTGTGAGGACATATCTTACCATAAATATATTCGCGCATAATGATGATATCGAGCCATTGAGACGTTACATTGAGAAAATAAAAAATATCGGTATCGATGCCTATATAGTTTCAGATCCCGGCGTGTTCACGCTCATAAAAGAATTAATACCGGACGCGGAGATACATCTAAGCACTCAAGCCAATATGACTAATTACAGAACTGCTAATTTCTGGTACAATAGATGTGTGAGAAGACTCGTACTTGCGAGAGAACTTACAATAGAAGAAGTAAAAGAAATATCTAAGTTAAAGAAGATAATAGAAAAATTTGGAATATCAGAATATTCTAATTCTACATCAATAAA
>CAYFQR010000027.1:0-8274 GCA_964345365.1 uncultured Oscillospiraceae bacterium | reverse complement strand
GGAGAGACAGCTAAGCACTCAAGCCAAGATGACCAACTATCAGACCGCAATGTTTTGGTATAATATGGGGGTCAGGAGAATTGTGCTTGCGAGAGAGCTCAGCTTCAGGGAAATATCCGAGCTAAAAGCCAAATGTCCGCCTGACCTTGAGTTCGAGGCGTTTATTCACGGCGCTATGTGCATAAGCTATTCGGGCAGGTGTCTTCTTTCCAATTTCATGATAAACCGCGACGCGAATCACGGAGAGTGCGCGCATCCTTGCAGATGGAAGTACGCTCTTGTCGAGGAGCAGAGACCCGGACAATATTATCCTATCGAGGAAGACGAGAGGGGAAGCTATATCCTTAACTCAAAAGACCTCTGCATGATTGAATACGTGCCTGAACTCATTAAATCCGGCATATCATCATTAAAGATTGAAGGCAGGATGAAATCGAGCTTCTATGTGGCGCACATAGTTAGCGCTTACAGAAAAGCTATAGACAGCTATTGCGAAAATCCGGAAGGATACGAGTTCAAGCAGGAGTGGATGGATGAGCTGAAAAAAGTTTCACATAGAAAGTTTACGACGGGCTTTTACTTCGATAAACCCGACGAGAAAGACCAGAACTACGAAACCTCACAGTATACGAGGGACTATACATATACGGGACTTGTAAGGTCTTATGACGAGAACACGGGTTATGCAGTAGTCGAGCAGCGAAACAAGATGGTACTCGGCGATGAGATAGAGGTCTTCGGGCCGTTTACGGACTTTTTTACGCAGAAACTGTCGGAGATGTATAACGATGAGGGAGAGCCTATAGATTCATGCCCGCACCCGCAGCAGATAATAAAAATTAAACTCGAACACCCCGTTAAACCGAACTGGATGCTGAGAAAGAAAAAGTAATCTTCAGTTCAAATATATCAGATGACAGTATAGGGTTATAAATAGCCGAACGGAAACAGCCGAGCGAGTAATTGTTAAATAATTATTAAAGTGACGGATATATAATTCGTCATTTTTTGTTTGTTATAAAAGCACACGGTTAAAAACCGCACAGAAGTCCATTGTTATTTAATAGACAAGGAAAAGCATTGATTTTTTGCCCTCACTTTGTTAAAATGTACAATGTGTTAGTATATACAGATTGTTATATATAGATAATTTTGCACTATTGCGAGGTAAAAAAATGACTGAAAAAAGAAAAGAAGCTTTTAAGGAGCTTCAACCGGTATTGGATAAGTATGCAAGCACAAAAGGCAGCTTGATTACTATCCTCCAGAGAGCTCAGGATATTTACGGTTTTTTGTCTACGGACTGTATTAACCATATCGCTGATGCTACAGGCATTAAGCCTGCCAAGATTTACGGCGTTGCTACATTCTATGCTCAGTTCAGGCTTGAGCCGATTGGCAAGTATCTTCTCATGATGTGTCAAGGTACGGCCTGTCATGTTAACGGTTCCGAAAACATATATGAAACCGTTTGCGAGGAATTGGGTATAGTTGACGGTGAGACCACGGAAGACGGAGTTTTCACCATAAACAATGTCGCATGTTTGGGTTGCTGTTCGCTTGCACCCGTAATGATGGTAAGGTCGAGTGACGGCGATGAAACATATGGTAATCTCACCAAAGATTCCGTGCGAAAAATCTTAGCCGAAATTAAAGAGAGATAGGAGGAGCGAAATGAAAATAGTAATCGGATCAGGCTCCTGCGGAATAGCTACCGGAGCTAACAAAACTGCAAAAGAATTCGAAAAACAGTTAAAGGCCAATAATCTAAATCATCAACTTACCATAACGGGCTGCGTAGGTTCATGCTACCTTGAACCTATAGTAGACGTGTACGATGATAACGGCGAAATGACGAGATATGTCAAGGTTCAGCCTGATAAGGTCGAGAGAATTGTGAAAGAACATATATCCGGCGGCAATGTCGTATCGGAGTTCGCAATATCTGAAGACGACAAGGGATTTGTAGGCAAGCAGGAAAGAATAGTACTCAGAAACTGCGGTGTAATCAATCCTGAGAATATTGATGAATATATCGAAAAAGACGGATATAAATCACTCGAAAAGGTACTTACTTCCATGACGCCGGAGCTCGTTATAGAAGAAATGAAAAAATCCGGTCTCAGAGGAAGAGGCGGTGCGGGTTTCCCGACATGGTTTAAGTGGAATGCAGCGAAAAGCGCTCCCGGCAAAGAAAAATACATGGTATGTAACGCCGATGAAGGTGACCCGGGTGCATTCATGGACAGGTCCGTTTTAGAGGGTGACCCGCATTCAGTACTTGAAGGTATGGCAATCGCAGGATATGCGATGGGAGCAAACTATGGCGTTATTTATTGCCGTGCTGAATATCCGCTTGCAATCAAGAGACTTGAAATAGCGATGGAGCAAGCGAGAGAAAGAGGTTATTTAGGAAAGAACCTATTGGGTTCAGGCTTCGACTTTGACATATACATCAAAGCAGGCGCAGGTGCGTTCGTATGCGGAGAGGAGACTGCACTGATTGCTTCACTTGAAGGTGAAAGAGGGATGCCGCGTCTTAAACCGCCTTTCCCTGCATCAAAGGGCTTCTGGCAAAAACCTACGGATATAAACAACGTGGAAACTCTCGCAAACGTTCCTTGGATAATCTTTAACGGCGGCGAATCTTTCTATAAGTTCGGTACGGAGAAGTCACCGGGAACAAAGGTGTTCGCACTCGCCGGCAAGATTAAAAAGGGCGGACTTGTAGAAGTTCCAATGGGGATGACTATCAAGGACATCATCTACGGAATCGGCGGCGGAATTAAAGATGACAAGCAGTTCAAGGCTGTTCAGATGGGCGGCCCGTCAGGCGGATGTATACCTGCTAAACTCGAAGATACTCTCGTTACATACGAAGACATCACCAAGACAGGTGCTATCGTAGGTTCCGGCGGTATGATCGTAATGGACGAAGATACCTGCATGGTCGATATGGCAAGATATTTCCTCAACTTCACCCGCGATGAAAGCTGCGGCAAATGCAACTACTGCCGTATCGGCACGAAGAGACTCCTTGAGATTCTCACAAGGATTACCGAGGGAAAAGGCAAGGACGGAGACATTGAGCTCTTAGAAGAACTCGCAACGAAGGTTATGCAGGGTTCTCTCTGCGGACTCGGTCAGACTGCTCCTAATCCTGTACTTTCCACCATTCGTCACTTCAGAAACGAATACGAAGACCATATCTATAACAAAAAATGCACCGCGCATTCCTGCAAGGCACTCATCGAGTTCAGCATAAACGACAAGTGCATAGGCTGTACGCTCTGTGCAAAAAATTGTCCGGTAGGCGCAATCGAAGGCAAGGTAAAAGAGAAACACGTAATCGATAAGACCAAGTGTATCAAGTGTTCAAAGTGCTTAGATAATTGCAAGTTCGGTGCGATAGATAAGGAATAAAGGGAGAGGAGGCAATAAAATGAAAAAATACTTACTAAACATAAACGGCAAAGAAGTAACCGGTTTTCCGGGACAGACAATTTTAGAGGTTGCGAGAGAAAACGACATTTTTATTCCTACTCTTTGCTATGATGAGAGAACCGAGATTTACGGTTCCTGCGGTATCTGCATGTGCGAGGTGGAGGGAAATCCTAAGCTCGTTAAATCATGCGCTACCGAAATTGCTCCGGGCATGGTTGTAAACACTCAAACCGAAAGAGTAATTGAATCAAGAAAAACCAATTTGGAGCTTCTGCTCTCCAATCATATCGGCGATTGTCGTCCTCCATGTGTTACCGCTTGTCCGGGGAATACGGATTGTCAAGGTTATGTAGGACTTATCGCTAACGGAGAGTTCGATAAAGCACTTGAACTCATTAAGGAAAAGATTCCGCTTCCTGCCTCAATAGGCAGAGTTTGCCCTCATCCATGCGAAAAAGAGTGCAGAAGAGGATTAGTCGATGAACCGATCAGCATAATGCAGCTCAAGAGAATTGCGGCCGATAACGACCTTGAAGGTGAAAACTTCATTCCGCTCTGTGAAGAAGACACGGGTAAATCCGTTGCAATAATCGGTGGCGGCCCTATGGGGCTTTCGGCAGCATACTTCCTTCGTCGTATGGGGCACGATGTTACTTTGTTCGAGTCCATGCCTAAGTGCGGAGGAATGCTGAGATACGGTATCCCTGAATACAGACTTCCTAAGGCCGTTTTAGACGAAGAAATAGCCACAATCGAAGCTATGGATGTTGAAATAATCACCGATACCAAAGTAGGCAAGGACATTCCTTTTGAAACGATAAGAGAGGATTATGATGCCGTTCTTCTCGGCATAGGCGCATGGGTTTCAACAGGCGTAGGCTGCAAAGGAGAAGATGCCGACGGAGTTATAGGCGGAATTGATTTCCTCAGAAAAGTAGTTAAAAACGAAGAGATTAAATTAGGCGACAGAGTTGCAATCGTCGGCGGAGGAAACACCGCTATGGACGCTTGTCGTACCGCCGTAAGATTGGGAGCCAAGGAAGTATATAACATATACCGCCGTACAAAAGACGAGATGCCTGCCGACCTTATTGAAATCGAAGAGGCGGAGGAAGAGGGAGTAATCTTCAAGAACCTCACCAATCCGCTCGAAATCATTAAAGATGAGAACGGCCATATCAAAGAAGTCGTTCTTCAGGTTATGGAACTCGGCGAACCTGACGAATCGGGACGCCGTAAACCGGTACCTATTGAGGGTAAGACAGAGACAATCGCACTCGATTCCATGATACTCGCAATCGGTCAGGCGGTAGATGCAAGCCTTTTCGACCTTGAAAAAACGAGAAAGGGTGCAATCGCATACGATAAAGAAACCTTCAGCACATCAATCCCGGGAGTATTCGCAGGTGGTGACTGCGGAAACGATAAGATTTCGATTGCAATAGAAGCAATCGCTGATGCAAAAAAAGTTTCTAACATAATCGACGCTTATCTCTACGGAGAAAACGTTAAATACAGAGCTGATTATATAGTTACAAGAGACGACCTCACGGAAGAATCGTTTGAAGACAGGGAGAGACTTTTCAGACAGGAGCTTCCTCAGCTTAGTGCGGAAGAGAGAAAAGACAACTTTTCAGAAGTTATACCTTGTGCTTTTTCGCCTGAACAGGCCATGGAAGAAGCAAGTCGATGTCTTGAATGCGGTTGTCACGACTATTTCGAGTGTAAACTCATCGACTTTGCAAACATGTATGATGTGAAGCCTGAAAGATTCGCGGGCGAAAAAACCCGGATTGAACCTGAGGAAGACGACCATCCGTTCATCATTCACGACCCGAACAAATGCATTCTTTGCGGACTTTGTGTCAGAGTATGTGATGAAGTGATGGGGGTAGGCGCACTCGGACTTGTAGACAGAGGCTTTGACACGGTCGTTAGACCTAATATGCTAAAAACTCTTACTGAATCCGGATGTATTTCCTGCGGACAGTGTGTATCGGTATGCCCGACCGGAGCATTCCAGGAGAAGACCACAATGATAAAAGAAACGCCTGTTGCCGCGGAGCACACTGAAACCACATGCTCGATGTGCTCGGTCGGCTGCATGTTCGACCTTCAGACTTACGGAGATATGCTCATCAAGGTAAACCCTCTTAAAGACGGGCCGGTTAACAAAGGACTTTGCTGCGCTAAGGGTAAATGGGGCTTCGACGCATCAGTACTTGAAGGCAAGGTTGAGGACTGTTTCATAAAAGAAGAGGGCATGTTCAGAGAGTCGGATTATCATGAAGCTCTCATGCTCGTAGCAAAAAAATGTCAGATTGCCGTTCAGAAATACGGCAAGGGTGCCGCTGCCGTTGCGATATCCGACAGATATACCAATGAAGAAGCATACGCGATGAAAGTTATGGCTGAAGCTATGGGTGCCAAGGTTCTCTCGCTCAACAACCGTGAGTCCGGTCTCAAAAAAGTGCTCGGCTTCGATGCTACGCCTAATACCATAGATGAGCTTCTTTCGACCAATCTGATATTAAAAGTCGGATTTGAACCTAAGGCGGCGAAAGTTATCGACATCAAGATCAAGCAGGCTTCCGAGAGGGGAGTAAGAGTAACTGACCTTCCGGTCAAAGAAAACAACCTGAGTTCCCTCAAAGAGCTTGCAAAGGCTGTAGTTGATGCAGGAAAGGGAAAAGACCTTGAAGGATATGACGAGTTTACGAAGAGTCTTGAAGGAGTCAAGGTTTCCGACGAAATCAAGGCTGTAGCCGATGAATACATTAACAGCAAGAAAGCGATGATAGTATTCGAGCAGAATATCATCACGGCAGATGCCGCAACACTTATTGCCGACATCGCACTTCTTTCCGGACACATCGGAACACCGAGAGACGGAATCCTTCAGATAAAAGCAAAGAACAATTCACAGGGTCTCATCGATATGGGAATCACGGCAGGAAAAGAAGCACTCGAAGGAGTTAAAGCCCTTGTGGTATTCGGTGAAAACGCACCGATAGACACCGAAGCACTTGATTTCATGGCTGTATGCGATACTCATCTCACGGAGCTTGGAGAAAAGGCGGACGTATTTATCCCGGGAACAGGTTTCGCTTCCACAAGCGGCACATTCACAAATACCGAGAGAAGACTCCAGCCTGTAGAAGCTGCTATCGATGAAGGAATCGAGCTGTCAAACTGGGAAGTAGCCGCTGAAATCGCCCGAATCTTTGAAGTTGAAAAGCCGTGGGAAGACACCGATGACATCTCGGAAGAGATGTGCGACACTCTCACGATATACAAGTATTCAATGCTCGGAGAGGTATTCCACGGAGTACTCAAACCGGTAGATGCTAAACTTGTCGCAGTGGGAGACGGCAAACTTGTAGAACCGCTTGCTGTGACAGACTCACTCATGCAGTCAATCGTTTCAAGGATACCTGAAATCGCACCTGCAACCAAATAATCGGACAATAGTAAGATAAAACAGAGAAACAGCCGTTATGTATCTCATATGATTATGGGGTTTACAAATACGGCTGTTTTTATATATGAAAATATCAGCTCATGCCGCGGCGAAGTTAACCCTACATATTTTTTGTGTAAGACTGACTTCCGGATCTCATAGTCGTTTGGCGAATTTACTTTTACATTTTACATACGAAAATATAAGAATACGGCTTTATAAAATTGATTGCATTTATATTCGACAGATAGTAAAATAAAATCAGCTGTATTCAGCAGATAACAATAATTAATCCGGCTTAATTGAATATATAATAAATTAAATTAGGCGGCGGCGTATAAGAAAAAATTTATGACATAAGATATTCAATATAACGAATGACGAATATGAATAACATGAATGAAAGAAAAGAAAAATATTTGTCGGAGTTTGCCTTAATGATACAGAAGGAGACGGTTTCTTCGTGGCACGAGGCAGACGAGGATATCCCTAAATTCATCGACTTCCATGAAACGCTTAAAGAGCTTTTTCCTAATCTTTTTTCGGTGGCGGAGTATGAGAACTTCAGCGGAAGCATGCTTCTTAGATGGAAAGGGAAGGATTCCTCTAAAGACCCCGTACTTTTTATGGGACACATGGACGTGGTCGCTGCGCCGGGTGAATGGCTTCATGAACCTTTTTCGGCTCATATTGATGAAGAGAGAATATGGGGCAGAGGAACCCTTGATAATAAGGGCGGTCTGTTCGCTGTTCTAAAAGCGGCGGATGAACTTGCCCTTGAAGGCTTCACACCTTCGAGAGACATATTTTTTGAGTCATCACGTAATGAGGAAACTACAGGTGAAGGTGCGAACCTGATTTCACTGACACTAAAAGAAAGAGGCATAATGTTCGATGCCGTATTTGATGAAGGCGGTATGATATTGAGAGAGCCCGTTACAGGAGCAAAGGGAATGTTTGCGATGGTCGGCATGGGCGAAAAAGGGTGTTGCGAACTGAAATTCACAGCGTTATCAGACGGTGGACATGCCTCAACACCTCCAAAGAACAGTGCGCTTGTCAGGCTTGGTAAATTCATGGCTGAAATCGAAAAAAAAGACCCGTTCAGAAGAGAGATAAACCCTGTAATGAAGGAGATGTTGAGGAGACTTTCCTCTTATATGGGCAAGTTAGGCATTATTACGGGTCACCTCGGATTATTCGGCAAGCTGCTGACCTTTGTTTTGCCGAGCATTTCGCCGTCAGCAGGAGCGATGCTAAAAACCACCCTTGCTTTCACCATGGCGGAAGGGTCTCAGGGGGTGAATGTGCTGCCTCATGAAGCCTATATAATCGGAGATATGCGTTTTTCTCATCATGAGGGGAGAGAG
>CAYFQR010000026.1:0-22587 GCA_964345365.1 uncultured Oscillospiraceae bacterium | reverse complement strand
GTAATGATAGATTGCACGACGGGGACGACCAACCAATACAATAAGCATGAGTTTTCAACAAGAGAACGCGGCTTGACAAATTATGCGCTTTTCGACCCGTCGAAAGAAATGGCTGCCATGGGGCACGTCTATATGAATGTATATCCGGATTTCAGGAGAGTAAAGTATCTTACAAATCAATATGACATAAATACCCTGCGTGATTTTTACGACATGAACGGCAACGGAAGGCTTCTTAAAAGCAGCTACAGCCCGAATGACTTAAATACATGGGGGAGTGAAAAGCATTGGCATTCGTTTAATGACGGATGGGGGAATATAGCGAATCTGGTACATAAGAAAAAAGGATTGTCGGGAGATGCTGTTCTTGCCAGGCTGAAAAGTCTCGCCAGGCTTGACCTCAGGAATAACAAACTTACTTCCGTCGATTTGTCAGGGGACGGCTCGCTCGTTTATGCCAAACTTAAGGGCAATCCGCTTAAAAAGGCGATTATTAATATAGATAATATAGACAGGAGCTTCCATGCGAGTGAAAACGGAACCTTTTCGTTTGATTATGTGAAAGCCGGCAGAAAACCGCTTACGATATTTTCAAAAGCGGATTTGGGCTATAAATTGGAAGGCATATATAATAAAACAAGCGGCAGCAAGGTTAGCGGCAGGACATCGGTATCGATAAGTCCGAGCGGAGCGGAATACGAAGTAAGGTTCGCCTTGAATCCGGACAGTTATTACAAGACGATTTTCAGGGAAGGAAATGCGGATGATGTTTTGAGGTATATAAAAGCTGCGGCAAAGAGATTATCTCAACTTGGATATTATAATCCTTATTACCCTGCACCGGGTGAGGAAACATACTACTCAAGTCAAATGTCGGATGCGATCTATAAGTTCCAAATCGTCAACTGTATAGAACCGACATATAATATTGACGAGGCTACCTGGAGACAATTATTCAGCGAAAACGCTGCAGAATATGTCGGTGACTTTGAATATTGGCTGATGCTTGAAGCATATAAGAAGTATTTGGCAGAACAGGCGGCTGCGGATGAAACAAGCTCCGCGACAGAAACGGATTTAATGAACTGAACGGACTTGATGAACTGAAGGGATGTCGAAATTTCATAACGGAAATATTTCTATTTATAATATTGCAAGGACACTCCTGATTTAATTCAGGAGGTTCAGCAAAGCGAAAAGTACCTCTTTTGCCGAAAAAAAGGCAAAAGGGGATTTTTTATTCAAAAATGCGTTGACACTGTACTATGACATGTGGTACACTACTGATTGAAAAGTGGATTCAAACAGAATCATATGATAAAAATGAAGGAAAGGGGGAGCTTATGTTCGAATTAGACCTGAAATCGAGAAAATCTATTTACGAGCAGGTAATAGATAATCTTAAGGAGCAAATAATGACAGGGAAAATACCGCACGAGTTCAAGCTTCCGTCGGTAAGAGAATTGTCAAAGATTATCTCGGTGAATCCGAACACCGTACAGAAAGCGTATCGCGAGCTCGAAAGGCAAGGCTACATTTATACGCTACAGGGTGTAGGAACTTTTGTCGCGGATAAGGGGGAGATTATCGTGGACCAAAACATACTGAGAAAGGCGAAAGAAAAACTGAAGGACGCTATTAAGCAAATACTGTATTTGGGCATCGGAATCAACGAGGTAAGGGACATAACTTCCGAAATGATTGATTCAATAGAAAGGGAAGGTACCTGTGATGATTAAAATTGAAAATGTCACCAAGGTTATAGGTGAAACAAGAGCTCTCGACGGTCTTTCCATGGTTGTTCCAAAGGGTTCGATATATGGGCTTATGGGGCTTAACGGTGCCGGTAAAACAACCGTAATAAGACATATTGCGGGTTATCTTAAGCAGGATGAAGGGGAAATTACTATTGACGGTGAGCTTGTATATGACAGTGAGGAGCTGAAAAGACGAGTGGTTATAATACCGGATGAACTTTTCTTTTTCAGAGGCTACTCGATGCTTGAAATGGCGAAATACTACTCAGGCATTTATCCTAAATGGAATCAGGGGAAGTTCTTAGAAATGGCTGAAACATTCGGCTTGGACACCACAAAGAATATAAATAAATTCAGTAAGGGCATGAAAAAACAGGCCGCTTTTTCACTTGCGATAGCGGCTGCGCCGGACTATTTGATTCTGGATGAGCCTGTTGACGGACTTGACCCGATAGTGAGGCATTCTCTCTGGCATTTCATAATGGAAGAAGTTGCCGACAGGGAGATGACAGTGCTTATTTCTTCGCATAATGCCAAAGAAATGGAAAATGTATGCAACTACATCGGAATAATGGCAGACGGCAAGATGATTCTTGAGAGTGATCTCTTGGAAATGGGGGATGTTTCCATAGATGAACTTTTCATTAAATCTGTTGAAAAAAACACACGGGACAAAGGGGGTGCTGCAGATGAAAACTAAGAATAATTACTTCGGAGTTTCAAAGGCGCTTATGCTCGAAAATTTCAAGCTGCACTGGTATCTTCCGGTAATAATATTTGCATTGTACTTTTTGTCGGGAATTTTCCCTTTGATAATAAGTGAACATAACGGCATGATGGCGTCTTATGCGATGGATAATTATAATGCGGGATTTATAGCGCTTCTTCTCTTTGCGCCTATAATAGTGAGCTGCGTGATGATGGGATTCATGCATAAGCCCGCTGCTTCTTTCGCGCTTCATTCTCAGCCGTATTCTAAATCAAGGCTGTTTAACACGCAGATTTTGACCGGCTGGCTCATGCTGGTTGTGCCGATAATTCTGACGGGTGTGTTTTTCCTGATTATAATGGGCAGCGTCGAGCAAATAACAATGCCTAATCCCGAAAACAGTTTCGCGCCTGCTGTAAAAGTTGAAGCATATAAGGCTGTTGACGTTCTTATATGGGTACTGATATCAATCTCAAAGATGTCGTTTTTCTACTTCATGTATACTCTTGCAGGGACTTTGGTAGGCAGCACGGTTATGCAGATTATCTGCTCTTTCGTGCTTGTGAACCTCGTGCCGTCGATTGTCGGCTTGATAAATCTCTACAGCAGTGAGTTTATCCTCGGCTATTACGATATTCCGGACTGGGCGAATGCGGTAATAAAAAACAGCAATCCTCTTATAAGGATGGCGTTTAACGCAGCAGGAATGTTGGAAAATCCGGAAAAACTGCCTTATCTTTGGTATTTTGTAGCCGGAATCATATTCCTCGTTCTCGCAAGGATTGTCTACTCATACGCTAAACTTGAGAGAGTCGGCGACTCGATGATATTTGACCTTTTTGAGTCAGTGATAACGGCTACGGTGGCAGCTATCGGCGGTGCGCTTACGGCGCTTATTTTCAGCTCCATCATAGACGGCAGCTATATCATCGTCATAAGCGCGATAACGGGGCTCCTTCTTACATTCTTTGTTTCGAAGATTGTAATCGAGCGCTCGATAAAGATATTTTCCAAGAGAAACCTGAAAATATTGCTCTCGTCATTTATCGTTCTTACCGTATTTCTTATGATATTTGCGTTTGATGTTGTAGGATTTTCAAAGAGAGCGGTTAATGTCGACAGGATAGAGTCTGTTGTATCGGAGGAATTGGTCTCATATAACGGAACGGTACTCTCTATTACATATCCGTATAATCATAATTTAAATTTTGATACGTCGGTTACCGACAGGCAGACAATAGAAAAGGTTCATGAATTTAACAGATATATCCTCGAAAACAATCTTTGCAATTTAGATAAAGATTGGGAAAAGGATCAGACCGTAATATTCAACTACGGACTTAAGGGCGGCGGCCGGTCAATGAGAAGGTATCACGTTAGATTCGACCAAAAGGCCAAGGATATGTTCCGGGAAATAATGACCTCGGATTCCGTAGTTGCCGCAAGGTCCTTGACGGACAAGCTTAAGGACAAAATAAAATATATATCGGTGGATAAGAATATAGAGACATACGAGGGTGACGAACATCATCTTATCAGTCATAATTATATGGTTACCGAACAGAAGGATATAGTCGCAATCCTCGAAGCAAGAGATAAGGACTTAAGGGAAATAGACTATACCGCTGTTGACGGACATGAAAATTACTTGAACTCATGTTACATGGAGTTAAAGGAAGAGTATAAGCAAAAAGAGGTTTCAAGGGGTGTTTATCTCTACTATGGTGAAAATGCGAAGGCTCTTAATTCATTGCTTGATGAGCTTGAAATGAAATATGAGGTAAATACATTATATGAATATTAAAAAAAGCTCTAAATAAAAGAATACCCGAGTAAGTATTCTGCTTAATGTGAATATGACGGTCAAGTTTGTAAAATTTACGCAAAACGGCAGGGCTACTCGGGTATTTTCGTGTTCGGCAGGATGAATACTCGGGTATTTTTGTTGATTTTTTAGTTCTTATAGGATATAATCAAGTGACATTTGATAGGTGAAAAGAAGATTCGGAGGTATTTTTTTGAATAATTTTGAAGATAATAACAGAGAAAACAAACCTGAAAAGCAGCCTGCCGCAAATGAAGAAAGAAGGGGCGAAGCACCTAAGGTTGAGCAAAGAACATATTACAACGAAAGCTATGCGAGGAACGGCAATTACCAACCGGCGAGAAAAAGCGGGATGCCGGCATGGCTGAGGGTGCTCATAATAACCATATTGGTGTGCATACTTATTTCATATCTCATGGGTTCGTGTGTTTCAACTATAGTGGAATCGTTTAACAGCTCGCTTGAGACGCTTGGCGGCACATATCAGACAAAAGATGTTACCGTAAAGGATGCGAAGGGTGAGTACATCGGTGTGCTTCATATTGAAAACACCATATCTGAAGGCGGTAACTCATCATTGTATGACCATGAATATTTGCTTGAATCCATAGACGCTATGGCGAATGATGAAAAAAACAAGGGCATTGTCCTTTATCTCAATACGCCGGGCGGTTCCGTTTACGCATCGGATGAACTGTATTTAGCACTTAAAGCATATCAAAACATGACTAAGCGCCCCGTATACGCTGCAATGCAGTCGATTTGCGCATCCGGCGGTTATTACATTTCCGCCAATGCCGATAAGATTTATGCCAACAGAAACTGCTGGACGGGTTCTATAGGTGTGACTATCGAGACTCTTTATGATGTGTCGGAGCTTTTAGACAAATTGGGAGTAAAAACCAATACGATTACTTCGGGAAAAAATAAAGCACTCGGTTCCACTACAGAGAAACTGACTAAGGAGCAGAGAGAAATCCTACAGTCTCTCGTAGATGAAGCATATGAGCAGTTCGTAGGCATAGTGGCGGATGGCAGAGGGATGAAGCTGTCGGTTGTCAAGAAAATTGCGGACGGCAGGATATATTCCGCACTTCAGGCTAAAGAGAAGGGTCTGGTCGATGAGATTGGAACCTATGCCGACTGTGTGCAGGCTATGAAGACCGACTATTCGCTCGGTGCGGATTGCACAGTGCTTGATTTTATATCGGCGGACGAAACGAGCTTCAGAAATATTTTAGGTGTAATGTCGGAGAATATCGGAAATGTAAAATCAGGTACGACACTCACCGCGGCACAGATTCAGGAACTAATCGCACTCAACAATAGGCTTGAGATAAGCTACATTGCGGAGGAACTTAACTGAAAAACTCGGAGAGGTCAAGAAAAAACACTTGACCTCTTTTATTTTTTGTGGTATATTACATAGACAGTAAAGTAAGGGAGCTTGACTATGAGCCGCTGAGGTAGGAAACATGTTTGACGAAAAGTACAGCATTGAAAAACAAAAAATCGAAAAATTGCTTGAAGTCAGCCTATTGTTTGACTTGTACGGTGCCCTGCTCACACAGAGGCAGAGAGAGGTTATGCAGCTTTATCATGAAGAGAATTACTCGATAATCGAGATTGCCGATGAGTTCGGTATTTCCAAGCAGGCAGTCCATGACGCACTTAAGAACGCCGAGAAGCTCCTCGAATCTTACGAAGAAAAGCTGGGACTTGTGAGCAGGCTTGAGAAGTCGAGAAAAGCAGTTTCAAAGACGGGTTCCAAGATTGACGAGCTTAAATCAAGGATTGCCGCAAGCGGCGGCGACGACTGTATTTTGTCGGAGCTTGATGATATAAAGAGAGTAATTTCAGAGTTCGAAGAGTGATATCATGCACCGCTTCGGACGAGATGAGGGTATGCATTAAGAGGAGATAATAATGGCATTTGAGAATCTATCGGATAAACTCCAAGAAACATTCAAAATATTAAGAGGCAAAGGCGTACTGACCGAAGAGGATATTGACCGTGCGATGCGTGAAGTTAAACTCGCACTTCTTGAAGCCGATGTGAATTTCAAGGTTGTTAAGGAATTCGTTTCGGAAGTCAAGGCCAAGTCGCTCGGACAAGACGTGCTTTCAAGTCTGACTCCGGGCCAGCAAGTTGTTAAAATCGTGAACGACGAGCTTATAGAGCTTATGGGCGGCACGAACTCCAAGCTTACTTTTTCACCGTCCGGTTTTACCGTGATTCTCATGGTGGGGCTTCAGGGTACAGGTAAGACGACCGCCTGCGGCAAGCTTGCCAAATATCTTAAGAAGTCGGGAAAGAAACCGATGCTCGCCGCCTGTGATATATACAGGCCCGCCGCGATTGATCAGTTAGAGGTTGTGGGCGGACAGGCGGAAGTCCCCGTCTATGCCGAGCGCGATAACAGAAAAGCCGAGGAGATAGCCCTCAACGCCAAAAATGACGCTCAGAAAAGAGGTTATGATGTACTCATAGTCGATACTGCGGGAAGGCTCCAGATAGATGAAGGTCTTATGGAAGAGCTCGTCAGGGTGAGAGCTGCGGTTAAGCCTCACGAAATACTTCTCGTGGTGGACGCGCTTACCGGCCAAGACGCCGTTAATGCCGCTGAGGGCTTCAACGAAAAATTGGGAATAGACGGAATCATAATGACAAAGATGGATGGTGACTCCAGAGGAGGAGCGGCACTGTCCGCGAAGAAGGTGACGGGCAAACCCGTTAAATTTATAGGAACGGGTGAAAAACTCGATGCTCTCGAACCTTTCCACCCCGAGAGAATGGCTTCAAGGATTCTGGGTATGGGCGATATGATGACTCTCATCGAAAAAGCCCAAGAAAATTATGACGAAGAAAAGGCCGCCAAGCTTGAAAAGAAACTCAGAAAAAATGAGTTTACCTTAGAAGACTTCCTTGACCAGATGGGAGAAGTCAGAAATATGGGCGGAATAGGAAAGATGCTAAGCATGATACCGGGCATCAATGCGTCGAAGGTTTCAGACGATGAAATCGACAAGAGCGAACTCGAATTTCGACGCATGGAAGCAATAATTCACTCCATGACATATGAGGAGAGGCGAAATCCGAAGATTCTCAATGCTTCAAGGAGAAAAAGAATATCCAACGGCTCGGGGCAACCCGTGTCAAAGGTAAATCAACTTATCAAAAAGTACGAGGATACGAAAAAGCTGATGAAGCAGTTCAACAATCCCAACTTTATGAAAAAGGGAAAGTTCAAAGGACTTTTCCAATGATATACGGGAAACCGAAAAAGAAATAAATACCAATAAATATTAGGAGGAATTAAAAAATGGTAAGAATCAGATTGAGAAGAATGGGAGCACATAAGAAACCTTTCTACAGAGTTATCGTAGCGGATCAGAGAGCGGCTCGCGACGGCAGATTTATCGAGGAGCTGGGATATTATGACCCGATGACCACACCTAAGACTGTTAAAATTGATGCGGATAAGGCAAAAAAATGGCTTGCAGACGGTGCACAGCCGACAGAAACAGTAAAAGCATTGTTCAAGCAGTCCGGAATCATTGAATAACCGGGTATCATTAAAGGAAAAGGTGAAGACTGATGACTAAATTGGTTGAAACGATTGCCAGGTCTCTGGTAGAGAAGCCTGAGGAGGTCATTGTCACTGAATTTACCAATAAACAGGGTACAGTTATTCAGTTGAAGGTTGCCCCTGACGACATGGGTAAGGTAATAGGAAAACAGGGTAGAATTGCAAAAGCTCTTAGAACTGTTGTAAAGGCCTACGCCATGAAGGAAAATAAAAAAGTGACAGTTGAAATCGTCAAAGAAGGCGAAATGCCGGTAACCGGTGAGTAAAAGCAGCGAGCCGCCGGAACTATGCGGCTCGTTTTAGTAATTATTATGGACAAAATTAAAATAGCAAAGATTATAAATGTTGTCGGATTAAAGGGTGAGGTAAAAGCATACCATTTCTGTGACTATAAAGAGCGCTTTGAAGAACTGAAAGAAATAATTCTTGTTAAGGGCGGCTATGAGATTGTGACCGAAATCGAGAAGGTGAGATATAGCGGTAATATTGTTATTCTCACGCTAGAATGCTCGAGCAACAGGAATATGGCGGAGGCTCTTAGAGACTATGACATTTACATCACTGAAAATGATCTGAAGGAACTTCCCGAAGACAGCTATTATGTCAGAGATATAATAGGCATGCAGGTGGTTGATGACGGTGAATACGGCACTCTGGGCGTAGTCGCAGATGTGATTCAAAACTCCTCACAGGACATCTATGTGGTAAAAAGAGCCGACGGAAATGAAATCTTGATTCCCGCAGTGAAAGAGTTTATAAAATCCGTCGATTTGGACAGAAAAGAGATAAAAACTGCGTTAATCCCGGGTTTTGTAGAAGAAACCGAGGAGAAATAAAAAATGAAGATAAACATACTCTCGATTTTCCCGAATATGTTTACTCCTATAACGGAGGAGTCGCTGCTTGGAAAGGCGTGTGACAGCGGCAAATTGAGTATAAATATAGTTAATATAAGGGATTTCTCCGAAGACAAGCACCTTAAGACCGATGACTCGCCTTTTGGCGGAGGACCCGGGATGGTGATGACTCCGCAGCCGATTTTCGATGCACTCAGGAGTTTGGGTTTTGAAAAGGGAAAAGCAAACGGAAGGCTAATATATATGTCTCCGAGAGGCAAAATATTGGACAGGAGCATGATTGAAGAACTTTCCGTCTGTGATGAGCTTACAATACTTTGCGGACATTATGAAGGAGTCGATCAGAGAGTAATATCATATTGGGATATGGAGGAGGTGTCTGTCGGCGATTACATACTGACAGGCGGAGAGCTGCCGGCAATGGTGCTTGTCGACTCTGTTTCCAGATTTATTCCGGGAGTACTCGGGAATGAGGAATCCGCGGCGGATGAATCAATATATAAAGGGCTTTTGGAAGCGGACAATTACACGAGACCGAGCGTCTTTGAAGGTATGGCCGTTCCGGGTGTTTTGACAGATGGGAATCATAAAAAAATCGCCTTATGGCAGCTCATGAACTCTATTGAAATCACGAATGTGAAACGTCCCGATTTACTTAGGAGTTGGTGGGAAAGTCGACCGAAGCTCGATTTCCTGACAAAAAAGGAGAAACTTCAAGTCGAAGAATTTGTGAATAAACTTCTCAAAATCAAATAGTCACAAGACTCGCTGAAAGCTCAAAAATGGGTGACAAAGCGAGTTTTTTTTATTGTATTCCACCATATTTTGTGCTATGATTAATGATGTATAGTTATATTGTTTTACTTGGAGCTCGTATGGGGAAAAAAGCTTCTTTAAGCAAAATTAAATTAGCGGCTTTGATTTGGATTCTTACAGTAGGGGTGTTGTATTTTATTATATATATCGCTCCGGGTGTGACCGATATTTTCATTGAAAGCTATATTGCCGAGTACGGTACGATAGATGTCGAACATGAAATCGAGTATATTTGCGTGAGGAATGAAAGGATTCATACAGCAGACAACACAGGAAAAGTAAAAAGAATAATTGAAGCCGGCAATTTAGTCAGAAACAATTCGAAGATAATGTCGGTGGGAGGGATGAATTACTATTCCAGAATTCGAGGCATAGTCAGCTATGTTTATGATAACCTCGAAAAAAAATATTCCGTTGACAATCTTGATGACCTGAAATCGCGAGATATAGAGGTACTGAAAAGGCGAACCGACGATGATGAGACGGCACTGAAACCGTGTGCTTCGGAAACCGCGAATGTCGGCGACCCGATATATAAGATTGTCGATAATTCGGTTTGGTACTTTGTCAGCTTTATGACGGAAGATAATCTCAATGAATTGGCGGAGGGCCGAAGCGTAAGGATAAAAATCGGTGAGCAGGATGAAATGATGATGCCGTTCAAGACCGTTTTTATCGAGAGACCGGAAGAAAACACCGATGATTCCGAGATAGGAGAAGAAACCGAAGCTGCGGATGAAGAAGAAAGCATGGACACCGCCTCCAAAAAATATAAAGTAATTTTTTCATGTGACAGATACTATGAGAACTTTGATAAATTGAGGTACGGTAAAGCTAAGCTGGTCACGTCAAGAAAGACGGGCATGATACTTGAGACGTCTTCCATAGTCGAAGAAGACGGCCAAAAAGGTGTCTATGTCCTCAATAAATATAATAACTATGTGTTTACACCGATAAGCATCATCGCTGAGATAGGTGATAAGACCGTAGTCGAAAATCGATTGTATTATGACCCTAAAACCGAAAAGATGGTAGATACGGTTAAAAATTATGACAGTATCAAAAAAGGAGATTCAAATAATGTCAATAAAGGATAATATCAATGCTGTTAATAAGAGAAAATCTCTTGCGGCAGAGCGTTCCGGCAGAAATGGCGAGGATGTCCTGCTTATCGCCGTAACAAAGCTTCACAGCACGGATGAAATAAACGAAGCAATAGAGGCGGGGATAACCGACATCGCTGAGAACAAAGTCCAGGAGATAGTAAACAAATATGACAAGGTTAAACCGGTAAGATGGCACCTTATAGGACACCTGCAGACCAACAAGGTTAAATACATAATTGATAAGGTGAGTATGATTCATTCGGTGGACAGCTTGAGGCTTGCAAAGGAAATAAATAAGAGGGCTGCGGCCAAGGATTTGAAGATGGATATTCTTATCCAGGTCAATTCCGCCGAAGAAGAATCGAAGTTCGGAGTAACGGTGGAAGAAACGCACAGCTTGATTGAGGATATTTTGCTAAATTGTCCGAATGTAATGATAAGAGGACTCATGTGCATAGCACCTTTTGAGGATGAACCTGAAGACGCCAAGGTATATTTCGAGGCGGTAAGGGATCAGTTCAATGAGTTCTCGAAGATAGAACATCCTAATCTGGATTTTAAGTATCTTTCGATGGGGATGACAAATGATTTCGAGGTAGCGATAGAGGCCGGCTCTAATGTCATAAGAGTCGGAACGGCTATATTCGGGAATAGAGATTATACCATTAAGATGGCAGATTAATAATAAAAAAAGGAGAATTGAAATGGGAGTTGGAGATACTATAAGAAAATTAATAGGACTTGATGACGCAGTAGACGATATCACAGAAGAAGAAATCGAAAAAGAAAAAGAAGCGTTAAAAACGGAGGAACGTAAATCGGTAAGTTCTTTCAGGCCGCAGGGGCAGTTTGAGCCTCAGGCACCGAAGCTTTCCTCACAAAAAAACATATCATTTAACGGGACCTCCGCATTTAAGCTTGTCGTGATTGAACCTAAGAGGTTCGAGGAATGCCCTAAACTCGTAGACAGCTTAAGAGGACGGAGACCGATAATAATCAACCTCGAAAAAATTGAGACAGAGACTGCAAAGAAGATCTTTGATTTTTTGTCGGGTGCTACTTATGCGTTAAACGGCAACGTGCAGAAGGTAGCTAATAATATATTCATATTCGCACCTGAATCCGTTGACATTTCTGCAAGCCAGGATGAAAGAGGATTCGATTTCTCACAGAAATCGTCGAGTCCGTGGAAATAAGAAGGTAAGCGTATGAAAATGGTTTTAATAAGAGCTATATATATGTTTACCGAGTTAATCATCTTTTTTCTTGTTACAAGGGTGATATTGAGTTGGTTCGTCAGGAATCCGCACTCAGTTGCAGGCAAAATATATATAGCAGTCATCAAATTCACGGAGCCTTTAGTTGCGCCGAGCAGGAAAGCTCTGTCAAAAATAAATACCGGCATGTTTGATTTTTCAATCTTCCTTTCAATGATTGTTATTCAGGCAATAGCCAGTATAATTGTACGATTGATTATTTTAATTGCGTAAGGAGAACGATATGATTACACCTGCAGACATAGAAAATAAAGATTTCACCAGAGCTAAAAGAGGCTACGATATGGAGGAGGTTGACGAGTTTTTGGATCTCATCATAGTTGATATGGAGAGACTCATGCAAGAGAACCGCAGGCTTAAAGAAGAACTCGGCAAAGCGAACACTCAGGTAGACAAGCACATGTCAACCGAAAAATCCGTATATGAAACGCTTGAAGCGGCAAAGCAGCTCATGAATGACATTGCCGCTTCCGCAGAGAGAAGAGCCGAGGTGCTTCTCAGAAACGCGGAGCTTGATGCGTCACTTATTACAAGAGAAGCGAAAGAAAACATATCCAGATATACCGAAGAGGGCAATCGTCTGATGAAAAGTGTTGACATTCTGAAGGAAAGATATAAGGGAATGTTAAAGGACGAGTTGGAACGTATGGAGTCGGTCGGCGCGGGGTTATTTGAAGAATTTGAAGCGGATTTCCTGCCGGCATCAATGACGGGATATTCCGAAAAAGAAGAGGATAGACCGGAGGTTGACATCTTTGGCGGCAACCTCGAAAGAGAAACGGATGAGTCGGATATAGATTTATCTAAAACCATGGTGATAAGAAAGTAGGATTGATGAATAAACTGTGGTATATTATATCAATTATTGTCATTATAGTTGACCAAACAGTTAAAAATATAATAAGAAACAGCTTTGAACTCGGCGAGAGCATTAAAATTTGCGGGGATTTTTTCAGTATAACATATGTGAGAAATCACGGGGCGGCATTCAGCATTATGTCGGGTGAAAGGACAGCCCTTACGTTTATCCCACTGATTATTGTGGTTATTGCCGTATTTTATATTTTGAAGCATCAATATGAGCATTTTACCATGTACTGTGCGGGGGGACTTCTGATAGGCGGAGGTTTGGCCAACTTGATTGACAGGGTCATTTTGGGATATGTCACGGATATGTTCGACTTTCATTTCTGGCCTGTATTTAATGTCGCAGATATCGCAATAGTTACAGGTTGCGCAGTGTTGATGTTTTATATTTTGTTTTACTATGACAGCAAAGGCGAAAGCAGGAAAGAGAACACATTGAACAATGAAGAGTGAGATATATTCCTTTATTGCCGAAGAAGAGATGGACGGGCAGAGAATCGATTCCGCTGTCGCTTACCTCATTCCCGAGGTTTCGCGCAGCTTCTCGGTCAAGCTTATAGAAAACGGCGCCGTAAAAATCAATTCGGTAATATGCACCGTTAAAAAAACCAAGGTCAAAACAGGAGATACCGTAGAAATAGAATTGCCTTCACCGGAACCGCCTGACATTGTTCCCGAAGACATACCTTTGGACATAGTATACGAAGATGAAGATGTTTTAGTTGTAAACAAGCCGAGAGGCATGGTCGTACATCCCGCACCGGGCAATTACAACGGAACGCTTGTCAACGCCGTACTTTATCATTGCGGAAGTCGTCTCTCTTCAATTAACGGAGTAATCCGGCCCGGGATTGTGCATAGGATAGATAAAGACACATCCGGACTTCTTATGATAGCAAAAAACGATAAGGCACATGAGAAGCTTTCGCAGCAGTTAAAGGAGCATAGCGTAGAGAGAAGCTACATAGCGCTTGTCTATAACAATATTATCACAGACGAAGGCACCATAGATAAACCCATAGGAAGAGACCCTAAAAACAGATTGAGAAATGCCGTAAGTTACAAAAACTCCAAGCCTGCAATCACGCACTACAGGGTTTTAAGAAGATATTCTAAATATACTCTTTTGTCATGCAGGCTTGAAACAGGTAGAACTCATCAAATAAGAGTTCACATGGCATCGATAAATCATCCGCTGGTCGGAGATATGCTATACGGCCCTAAAGCTAAAAATATAAAGATTGAAGGACAACTTTTGCATGCTGCCGTGCTGGGATTCATACATCCTGCGACCGGTGAAAAAATGCGCTTTGAAGTAAAACCTCCGGAGGACTTTATAGAAGCGCTCCGGAGATTGAAAATAGATACTGACATTGATGAAATTAAATTATTATGATGGCCTTTACCGGGGATTTGAAAGAAGGCTACTTAATCAGATGTATCATATAATGCTGTTATACTTATAAGAAAAATGCCAGTTCTATCCGTTAAGAAAAGTATATTATAATGCAGGTTGATTACAATATGTACGTATTTTTTCGGTCGTTTTTTGTTAAAAAAATGCCGCATATTGTAAGAATCTTGTCTCTCTATATTTTGGAGGTCAAATATGTTAAGCAATTTTAAGCTTGAAGGCAGAGGCGTCGATATTGCGGGATATCGTTTTGATTGTGATAATCCCGAATGCGTCGCTGTTATAATACATGGCATAGGTGAACATGCCGGAAGATATCAGCGCGTGTCGGAATGCTTCAACAAAAAAGGCATTGCGGTACTCTCGATGGATCTCAGAGGACATGGTAAAAGCGAAGGGAAGAGAGGACACTGCGCTCCGAGAAACGAAGTGCTCAAGGACATCGACGCCCTTATGGATTATGCTCTATCCGAGTATCCGAATATTCCTATAATTCTCTACGGACACAGCATGGGCGGTAATATTGCGCTTGACTATAGGTTTAGAGGAGGATTAAATCACATACCGTCTAAATACATAATATCGGCGCCTTGGATAAAATTAGTCAGGCCTGTCAGCGATTCTTTGCTAAAGGTGGTAAAACTGCTGAGCAGGATAATGCCCGAAAAGGCAATTTCATCGAACTGCGACGAGGTTGATTTGGGGAATCTTTTGTTTGTGCGCCCGTACAAAAAGGACCCGCTCGTACATCCGTATATTTCATTGCTTACGGCATTTGAAGGCTTCAGCATAGGAAATGAAATAATGGCGGGTACCAATGAGGATAACTTGAAAGCACTCGAAACGCCTATCCTCATTATGCATGGGACGGCGGACAAGATTTGCGACATAGAAGGCTCAAGAGGATTCGTTAAAGTATATAGTGAAAAATTATCAAAAAAGTCCCGGGAGAACACATTGGAGTTCATAGAATGGGAAGGATATTATCACGAGATACATAACGGCGGACCCGACGGACAAACCGGCGAGGAAGTAATCAACAAAGCGATAGAATACATATTACGATAAAAAGAGATAACTTCAAATTAAAAAAAGGAGACAACTTCAAATGAATGAAATGTTAAAAACCTTAAACGAGCTGTGCTCTTTTAAGAGTGTGGCTGTATATACGGATAATAAGGAGTATCCTTATGGAGAAGAAGTGAATAAGGCGCTGAAATATATGCTTGACCTTTGCAGCGGTTTCGGTTTCAGAACGAAGAATCTGGATAATCAAATAGGCTATGCCGAAATCGGTGAGGGAGAAGATATTTTCGGTATACTTTGCCATCTCGATGTGGTTCCTGTAGGCGGAGGCTGGGATTATGAGCCTTTTGCGGCAACTCTATCAGGGGACAGGATATACGGCAGAGGAGTCATAGACGATAAGGGGCCTTGCGTGGCATCGGTATACGCAATGAAGGACATTCTTGACAGCGGCAAAAAATTAAATAAAAGGGTAAGACTGATATTCGGCCAGACCGAAGAAAACGGAGACTGGGACGATATGGAATATTACAGAGAGGTCGAAGATCTTCCGACGTTGGGCATAACTCCTGACGGAGATTTCCCCGCAATATACGGTGAAAAAGGAATATTCAGGTGTATCATGTCAATTCCTAAAGAAAAAGCGGGAATTATCGAAATCTCCGGAGGACAGGTAGTTAATATGGTACCTGACGAGGCAAGGGCTAAAGTTGAAATCGACGGGAGAGTCGTCGAGTTTTTTGAAGAAGGAAAGGCCGCACACGGCAGCTTGCCTCACATGGGAGAAAATGCGATTTCAAAATTGATGAAAGCAATCGGAGAAAAGACTGATAACTGTTTCCTTGCGAACTTCTATAACGAACATATCGGCTTCGATATTAACGGCAAACACATCAATTTAGGACTTGAGGATAAGGAGTCGGGAAAGCTGACTTTGAATGTAGGCAAGATAGAAACCGGACAGGATACGGTCGATATATATATTGATGTCAGATATCCCGTTACATTCAGTCTGATAGATATATCCAAGAGGCTTGATGAAGTGGTTGAACCTTTAGGTTTCACGACATTCCTTGAGAATCATCAGCTTCCTGTATATATGGATAAGGAAAGTGATTTTATCACTAAACTCATTGAGGTATATAGGGAGCATACCGGTAGAGATGATGAACCGAGTGTCATCGGAGGCGGCACCTATGCAAGAGCTATGGACAATATAGTCGCTTTCGGACCGATGATACCCGGAAGAGAACTTACGGAACATCAAAAAAACGAATATATGCTCGCAGAGGATTTTTATCTCTTAAGGGATATATATCGTGATGTTATTCTTAAAATTTGTGCAGAGTAAAACAAGATAGGGTGATTGGGAGGTACTAAGATGAAAAAATTATGTCGAAGCGAAAAGGAAAAAAAGATTGCAGGCGTATGTGGCGGGATTGCGGAATATATGGACCTTGACCCTACACTCATAAGGGTTCTATGGGTATTGTTCATTTTTCTCGGAGGAAGCGGACTTCTTGCGTATATTATTTGTGCGATAATTATGCCGAGCTGTAACAGGGACATAGAATTATAAAAAATAAAAAAAATGAAGCGGGATTAGATTATTATAGTATTGTGTAGTTAGCGTGCCCTTCAGGCACGCTGATTTTGTAAAGAAGATAAGAGGCTGATTTTATGAAGAACCTGAAAACTGATATCAGAGAAGTGGCTGATAAATTGGATGAAATAGATATTACATCGTGTGAGAATAATTATGTCGGTTTCGATTCCGCGGTTGAGAACGCTGTTTGGGCATTCAAAGCCGCAATGTTCCCTAAGTTTTTCGGGACGGAGAGATTCGGATACGATGTCGGAATCAAAAGAAATACGGAGCTTGCGAAGGCCTATGATGAGATTCAGAAGTGCCTTGCTTATGTTATGGACGATGAAATCGAAATAAAAAAACAGGCTGCAAACCTGATAATGAAACTTCCCGATATCATGGGATTCCTGAACACTGACATTATCGCAGCTTACGAGGGAGACCCTGCGGCGAAATCTACGGATGAGGTCATCCTCACATATCCCGCTTTCAATGCCATATCGATTTATAGGCTTGCGCATGAACTCTATATACAGAATGTGCCGATACTCCCGAGGAAGATGACGGAATACGCCCATCAGATGACGGGAATAGACATACACCCGGGAGCCTCGATAGGCAAATATTTCTTTATCGACCACGGTACAGGCGTAGTAATAGGAGAAACGACCGTAATAGGTGAAAGGGTTAAGCTCTATCAGCATGTAACACTCGGCGCCAAGTCATTCGAGGTCGGTGAGGACGGCACATTGATAAAGGATATAAAGCGTCACCCTAATATAGGAAACAATGTAGTAATATATGCCGGAGCGACAATCTTAGGCGGCGATGTCTACATAGGCGACGGCTGCATAATCGGTGCTTCGGTTTGGCTCACGAGGTCGGTTCCCTCAGGTGAGATGGTGCTTTCCACACCTCCGGAAACGATAAGAATCAAGACGCTGGTTTGACGATTAAAAAACGTGTTTTTAGACAGTATAATAAGGCGGAATTAATTGACAAAGGAATGAAGGAAGTCAGGTATTAAATGGCATTTGACGGTATTGTTACTCGCGCTGCGGTGCGGGAAATGAAAGAAAAGATAATACAGGGCAAAATCGAAAGGGTTTATCAGCCGGAGGCGGATCAGCTTGTACTTAACATATACACGAGAGAGGGCAATCATAAGCTGCTCATGTCAGCCGGAACCTCTCATGCAAGAGTACATTTTATCGAGAGCAGTCCTGTCAATCCGACCGAGCCTTATGCCTTTTGTATGCTCCTTCGCAAACATCTGCAAGGTGCAAGGATTCTCGACATAATCCAAAAAGACTCCGAAAGGATAATTGAGATATCCTTCGAGTCGCTTAACGAGCTCGGGTTTACGGTAAACAAAAAACTCGTTATAGAAATTATGGGCAAGCATTCCAATATAATATTACTGGACATAAATACAGGCAATATAATCGATTCCATAAAGAGAATTTCGTTCGATATAAACAGAGTAAGACAAATTTTGCCGGGACTTAAATATGAGTATCCTCCTGCGCAGGACAAACTTCCTCTCTATGAACTTAAGCCTGAGAACGAAGCATATTTGACGGATGCCAAGTCTATAGTGAACAGAATTTCAGGTATATCTCCGGCTTTTGCGGAAGAAATTTCCCTTAAAACAAATAAGCTTCTTTTTATAGAGGAGACTCTGAAAAAGGTTGATTCGGGGGAGATACAGCCAAGAATATATTCTGTAAAAGCTGACGGGAGAAATGCCGGAAAAAAACCTGAACCGAAGGAATACTACCTGTTTCCGCTTTCGGAATATGAAAGCTGTATGGAAACGGAAGTCTTTGAAACTCTGTCGGAATGTCTTGAAACATATTTCGACAGAAAGGACAGCTCCAATCAGGGAAAAGTGAAATCAAACAGCCTGATAAAGACTGTGTCGGATAATCTGAACAAGAAGTATCTCAAAAAAAAGCGCCTTTCGGAAGAGCTTTTGAGGGCGGAGGACTCTGAAGAACTGAGGCTTTTCGGAGAGCTGCTTACCGCAAACATTCATCTTGTCAAGCCGGGGATGAAGCAAATCGATGTGGTGAGCTATTATGACGGAAGCACGGTCAGCATACCGCTTGACGTCAAAAAGACGCCTGCTAAAAACGTACAGCAGTATTACAAAAAATACGGCAAGGCGAAAACCGCCGTCAAAGAGAAGCAGGTTCAACTTCATGAAAACGAACAGGAGATTAAATATCTGGAGTCCGTTCTTACATATCTGGAACAAACAGATGATGTGAATGAAATAGAGTCTATAAGGACGGAGCTTATAGAAACGGGCTATGCCAAAAGGAAGAAAAAGGGCGGCTTCAAAGAAAAGAAGAGTAAGCCGGAACCGCTTCAATATACCTTATCTAACGGCATGAAGGTACTGGTCGGTAGAAATAACAGAGAGAACGACTATATAACATTAAAACTCGCCCGAAAGGGTGATATATGGATGCATACCAAAGACATACCCGGTTCACATGTTGTAGTTAAGACTGAAGGTGCTGAACTCAATGAAACGGAATTGTTCGAAGCTGCCGGAATTGCAGCATTCCACTCCAAGTGGAGAGATTCGGAGAACGTGCCTGTGGATTACGTGCCTGTAAAATATGTTAAAAAGCCGCAAGGAGCGAAACCGGGCATGGTTATATTCACAAATAACCGAACCGTTTATGTGAACCCGAAGGAAGGAGAAAAAAATGAAAAAATCATTTGAACCGTCAGAACTTTTAGGGCCGTTGCCCGTAGTAATGATAACGTGCGGAGACAAAAAAGAGAGTAATATTATTACAGTTGCCTGGACAGGCATAATCAATTCCGCCCCGCCTATGACTTATGTATCGGTAAGAAAGTCAAGATATTCGCATGAGATAATCAAGCGTACCGGTGAGTTTGTGATAAATCTTATTAATGAGAATCTCGCAGAAGCTACTGACCGGTGCGGTGTAAAATCGGGGAGAGATTTTGATAAATTCGCCGAAACGGGTTTGCATAAGAGCGAGGGTGAAATAGTGAAATGCCCTTTAATCACAGAGTCACCGGTGAATATAGAGTGCAAAGTTACCGAAATAAAGGAATTGGGCTCACACGACATGTTCATGGCTGAAATTGTAAAGGTACATGTAAACGAAGAACTCATCGATGAAAACGGTAAGTTCGACTTTGGAAACGCCAAGATGGTAGCATACCTTCACGGAGAGTATTTCGGGTTGAAGGGGAAACCGCTTGGAAGATTCGGATTCTCGGTTATGAAGCCTAAAACAAAGAAGAGAATAAGCAAAGAAGAACATGAAAAGAGAGTTTCAAAAAATAAAGAAAAGAAAAACTCAAGAAATAGAGAAAAGAGAAAATAGAAATGTCGAATATATTTAATTCGGTGAAGCAGCTGATAGGCGGGACTCCTTTGCTTGAGCTGCGCAATATAGAAGAGTCCGAGGGACTCGGCGCAAAAGTCTATGCCAAACTCGAATATTTCAACCCTGCAGGCTCCATAAAAGACAGAGCGGCACTGGAGATGATAGAAGCAGCCGAAAGAGAGGGGCTTCTAAAAAAAGATTCCGTAATCATAGAACCTACTTCCGGAAATACAGGAATAGGGCTTGCAGCTCTATCTGCAGCTAAAGGCTACAGGATAATAATAGTAATGCCGGAAACGATGGCGATTGAGAGAAGACTGCTTATGAAGGCTTACGGTGCGGAACTCGTGCTTACTGACGGTGCGCTCGGTATGAAAGGCGCCATAGACAAGGCTGAGGAACTCGCAAAAGAAATACCCGAAGGCTTCATACCGAGACAGTTTGAAAATCCTGCAAACGCACGCGCGCATTTTAACACCACGGGCCCTGAAATATGGGAAGATACGGACGGCGATGTGGATATATTCGTGGCGAGCGTAGGAACGGGAGGCACGATAACAGGTACGGGAAGGTATCTTAAATCAAAGAATGGTAAGATAGAGGTTGTGGCGGTAGAGCCTGAAAACTCCGCCGTGCTTTCGGGAATGACTGCGGGGATACATAAGATACAAGGCATCGGTGCGGGCTTTATACCGGCGCTCTTAGATACGGAGGTTTACGATAAAATTATTACTGTAAGTGACGAAGATTCATTTGAAACAGCCCGCCTCATCGGGAAAAAAGAGGGTGTCCTTGTCGGGATATCATCGGGTGCCGCAGCTTATGCCGCGATAGAGCTTGCAAAGAAACCCGAAAATGCAGGCAAGAAGATAGTCGTAATTTTACCTGACACGGGAGAGAGATATCTTTCATCAAGCCTGTTTGACTGACAGTATCTTCAGTTTGCAATATTATACTTCAAAAGTTGCTGAAAACTTATTCAAGTCATTGCGATTCTTTTGAATACAACAATTTTGAAACTATGTGTTTACTCATGTATGATAATGCAATGAAAATGAAAGTTAATGTATAGAGAAAGGAAACAAGTCTATATGGTAAGGAGTATGACAGGCTTCGGAAGAAGCGAGTATTCGGACAACAAAAGAAACATTACGGTAGAGATTAAATCGGTAAATCACAGATATTCCGATATAACGGTCAAGATGCCTCGACGCTATTCTTTTGCGGAGGAAAAGGTTAAGCAGGCAGTCAAAAACAGACTGACAAGGGGAAAGGTTGACGTTTCCATAAACGTAGAGAACATAACCGAAAATGACATAGACATAAGATTAAACGAACTTGTCGCGGCACAATATTATCAGAACTTATCAGAGCTTAAAGAGAAGTTTTCGTTAAAAGGGGATATCAGCCTTGAACTTCTTGCCGGTATGCCTGACGTATTAAAAGCCGTACCGAGTGTCGAGGATGAGGAAGAAATTTGCACAGCGATATTGAAACCCGTGGATGAGGCGTCCTTCAATCTTGAAAAGATGCGTGAAGCGGAAGGAGAGAGGCTCGCAGAGGACTTAATGACCAAGGCCGACAAGATTAAAATCATATTGGATATGATTGAAACTCGTTGCCCTGAGGTTACTAAGGAATATATGGTGAAAATCCAAGAAAGAATAATAGAACTGATAGGGAGCTCCGTTGAAATACCGGAAGACAGGATTTTGGTTGAAGCTGCAATCTTTGCCGATAAGAGCGCAGTCGATGAGGAAATAACGAGGCTTAACTCGCATCTTATTCAGTTAAAGAGCATATTGACCGGCGATGAATCCGGCATAGGCAAAAAATTGGACTTTTTAGTGCAGGAGATGAACAGGGAAGCCAATACCATAGGCTCTAAGGCAAACGATATCGAAATCACCAATAATATGCTCGAGATTAAAGCGGAGATTGAGAAAATCAGAGAACAGGTTCAGAATATAGAGTAGAGAGATAAAAGAATCAACCGCAGGTTTTTTTTGAATCGAGGATTATGGACAAAAAACTTTTGCCTTGTGACGATTGCTTCGATTTTTGGGTCTGCAGGTGCAATAGCAGGCGGTTTTGCCCTGTCAATTTTGGTTTTTGATGAAACAGGAAGTACATTTGCTTCCGCTGTTATAATATGTGTTTAAGATGAGAGAAGAGTGTAATATTGAGCTTGTTATTATTACAACATCTCCTGATGAAGTTATAGAATCAATAAAGGAAGAAAAGCTTAAGAGTATTAATGATAATTTAATTAATTTAAGGCAGCACTTTACACCTAGAAGAATTCAGTTTATTTATGATAATGGTAACTGGATCTTCAATTATCTTTGTACTGATAAAGGAGAAGTCATAGGAACAGA